>JAURDE010000136.1 GCA_030828105.1 Bdellovibrionota bacterium
GGACCCTGGTTTTATATGTTTTCTAAAAATTTGAAACTGTTCTGTCGTTCTTAATATTTCAATCATATTTTTCTATATCCAAAATTTCTTTCGCCAACTCAGATTTACTAAGGTTTCCTTCGAATTGAACTCCATTTTTATTATAGAAGAAGTAGCAACCATTTTCATTTTGAAAGCCTTGAAGTTCTTTATTCTTAATTCCACTATGAACACGTGTTCCCACCAAGAGGTCTACGGGTTTGGACTGATACTTTTGTTTAAGTACATTTTCATTAAGTTGAGTTTCTGCTGCAAAACCGATGACTTTCTGATCACTTTTTCTTATTTCAAGAACAGATCGTAAAACATCTGGGGCCTTTTTATAAGATAGAGATTGTGAAAAATTATTTTTTTTCAACTTTTCATTTTCGATATCAAATTCAAAGTCAGAGATGGCCGCGCTAGAGTAATAACGAGTACAAGAAGGGAAGTGTTGATGAACCTTCTCATACATTTCATTTGTCGTTTTGACTCTTATAAGCTCATAAGAATCCAAAGGAGCGAGTAGATCGAGTTTAGAAGTTGCCATTTGTCCTGCTATGACCGTGACCCTATGCCCTTCTTTAAGCGCCTCTTTTGCCAAATGGTACCCTGTGATACCAGAGGATGGATTTGTAAGGTAGCGAACAGGATCCAGAGGAGCTATCGTGGCCCCTGTTGAAATTAATATGTGTTCTGATGAAGATTTGAAATTTAAAACCTCAATACAGTCTTTAATAATTTCAATATTTTCAAGTTTTCCTTCTCCATCTTCACCACAAACGAGCTTTCCTGTTTGAGTTCCAAAAACTTTTGTGTTGGGTAATTTTTGAAGTTTATCTAAATTATCCTTAACAAAAGGGTGATAGAGCATGTTGGTATTCATGGCCGGAAAAAATAATTTAGGAGTTTTGAGATCTAAGGCCAAGAAAACAGAGCCTATAAGATCATTGGCCTTACCCATAACAAGATCACTTAATTTATTTGCTGATAGAGGAGCTACAACAAAGCTTTGGGCCCATCTGGCCAAATCAACATGGAGCACACCAGAGTGCTTAAAGTCATCTTGTGGGCCAAAGGCCTCAGCACCAAGATATTTAAATGTATTTATATTAATGAACTCCAAGGCCCCAGAGCTAAGTAGGACTTTAACATGATGGCCATCTTTAACGAGCGCACGGCAAAGGTCGTAACCTTTATAGGCCGAAATGGAACCTGTAATGCAAAGCAATATATTCATGTGTCCTCATTTATTTACAGGGGGTGTTATTCCACAAAAGGCTAATTTTGGCCACTTTTGAGAACGATCCTCTTAAGCTCTCTAAGGCAGGGAACAGGAGTTTTAAGGGCATTGAGTTCACTAGAATCTGGTTCTGTGATTTTAATAAGAATGTTATTTGAAGGGCCTGAATAAACGACAGTGTTTTCCTTCTCAAGCATTGAGATGTCTTCAAATTTAGCGATTTCTTTAAAATCTCTAAGCTCTTCTGAAACTAAAGAAAAATGATAGGTACTCCCACTATGACAAAAAAGGGTAAGTTGCTGGAGATCACTTTTATGCACACATTGAGCAGAGAGGTTAAGACATAAGTTTTGGTCAAGATATAGTTGATGGGTAACTTTTTTGTTAGCAATTACCTTTTCAAGATAAAAAAAAGTGGCAGCAAATCCTATAAAAATGAGAATGGTAACAAGACCTAGGATCTTTCTCATTGTTTAAATTCTCTAATATTGTTGTAAATATCTTTAAGGGAATAATGAATAAGATCTTTTTTATACTCGACAATTAAATTATTGAAATTTTCAAGAAGGTTAAAGAAATGAGGAGCAAATCCTCCTGTTAAGACAACTTTATTTACTTTGTTTTCTAGAATTAAATGATTCAAGACTGTAGACATAGAAAGGAAAAAGCTATTGTTTATAGAAGAAAAAGTGTCCGTACCCAAACTTGAATCGACTTTTATTTCGCTGCTTTTTATATTGGGAAGAAGAGCACCTTTTTCATATGAATTAAAATACTGGTCAACACCAGGGAAAATATGTCCACCAACAAAGCCATCCTTTGAGACGAGATCAATTGTTGTATAGGTTCCTGCATCGATACATAAAACAACTTCTTCTTCAATAAGGTTTTTAAATGCATACCAGGCCACACAAATTCGATCTATACCTAATGTCTGTCCATAGTTTATTGGCATATCCAAAAAGCTATTAGAGCGCCTTAGTGATAAAGCATTAATGGCGTTTTCAGGTAGCTCCATATCTTTTTCAGAGACATTAGAAAATATAACGGGGATGTCGAGATCTCTATTTTCTAATTTTTTGAGCTCTAAAAGGATACCGTCCTTGAAGAGTGCCGTTTTAGATTGAGAATTTCCTGAGTCAATGGTGTAGAGAAGATCCATATTCCTTCCAGTAGTTTTGGATAAGTTCCTTATTACTACTAATATATTTTTGTATGAGGTCTTTTTTCAAGTCAAATAAATTGGCTATAGGTGTGCAAAACTGAGGTGGTCGATGTGGGCCCATTTTTAACAAGTCGTTTAAAACGAGGACTTGCCCATCGTTTTCTAATCCTGAGCCGATTCCAATAGTGGGAATATTGATATTATGCGTAATCTTGCTGGCCGTCTCTTTTTCAACACATTCCAATACGAGGGAGAAAACTCCGGCCTGTTCAAGAGCAACGGCCTGTCTTAGTAACTCATTAGAACTTGCTTGGTCTTTGCCGTGAGTATAGTAACCACCTTGTTGGTGAACAGATTGAGGTGTCAGACCAATATGGCCCATAACCGGTATACCTACTTCAGTGATTCTTTTAATCATTTCTAATTGGTAATTAAAGGCCCCTTCACATTTTATGGCCTCAACTTGTGAATGTTGAAAAAGCTCTATTGCACTCTCAAGTCCTTTTTCTAAAGTACTATAAGTCCCAAAGGGAAGATCAGCGACGACGAATTTATCAGGTGCTCCTCGCTTTACTGCGGAAGAGAAAATTTTCATTTCATTAAGAGATACTTGAATTGTAGTATCATAACCTAGAATAACGTTGCCTACACTATCTCCTACAAGAATGAGATCGACTTCAGAGTCGTTTAAAAGAGAAGCTGTTTGATAATCATAGCAGGTAAGCATTTGTAGAGGATCTTTTCCTAGACTTACTTTATGATTTCTAATTTTTCTTGTATTGAGTTTCATTATTGATTCCTCTGGCTAAAAAGTTCGGGGGCCAGTTTATTATGAACTTCAGTAAGTTTTTGAGATTCCCAGAAGTTAATAACTTCACTTCTAATTTCTGAAAAATTGGCCTTTGTTACTTCAGTAAAAAAGGTTTCATTTTTAATATCTTCAAGAAGAGAGTCTAACTTTTTTTCAAAATCTTCATTAAAAATAAGCTTTCGTGCTTTTTCTCCTCCGAGAAGGGCATTGGGGCTAATGAGATCAAAAAACTTTTTAGGGCCAAGTTGGACCATAGTGTCTGCAATAAGTTTAACCTCATACCAACACTCAAAGTAGGCCAATTCTTCACTAACTCCTTGCTCAATGAGTTTATTAAATGAACTTAAGGCCCCATAGGGAAGTAGAGAGCAAAGTAGAGTTTGTTCAGAAAAAAGGTCTGCTAATGTTTCTTGTTTAAAATTGGTGAAGTATGGACCAGAGGTGATACCAATTGATTTGGCCAAATCATTAATAAGATCTTGATCTTTTTCTGGTTCTAGGCTGGCCTCAAGGCTTGATACGGCCCCGAGTTTTCCCTTGGTCTCATATTGGAAACGTACTTCACTAGCGATGGCCTTTGGGGCCAAGAGCAGATGTGACCATTGAGGGAATTTCTTTTGGTGTTCACCGGCAACGTAACTGTATCCATGGGCGTAGATAATTTTTGAACCAGGCTTAATTTTATCTTTTAAGTTTTCAATAATGGCAGTATGAGTATCATCTGGAGTTAGTAGAATGAATGTGTCAAAGGAGGCCAAAGATTCTTTTGTCCATTCTAGGGTAGGAAATCCTAGTTTTCGGCAATTTTCCCAACCTGGCCCAAATTTCCTAGCGAGGATATGGACTTCTTTGTTTGAATCTCTTAAGTTTAAGGCCCAGGCTTTAGCTTGGTTGCCAAAACCAATTATAACTATACGCATTAATTGTGCTCCATATTTACTCATTGTGGCTACCATACCCGAACTAACAAATAAAGGATTCCTATTAAGTGGAGAAAACAATACTACCTCAGCAATTTCAAAGGCATAAGGCCATAAATAAGCTTAGCTCCGAGGTTTTACACGCAAAGAATATCTTCACGACCATTGGAATATCTAACTCATTGCCCTTATTCCTAAATGATCACCTAAATAGACTTGAAAAAGGCCATAAACACTTCTTTGGCGAACACTTTCCTCGAAAGGAAATAGAGCAAGATATTAAAAAAATTCCACTAAATGAATACAACTCCTTAAAAATTACACTCTATTCAGATTTCTACGTTTTTACTCTAAGAAAAGTTAAAACTAAAAACGAAATTCGTCTTTGTCTTTTTCAAAATAAAAAATTTGAAAATACTTTTCCCAACGATATTAAACATGGAAATTACCTTCACCGTTTAAGACAGTTAGAGTTATCACAGGAACAAGGATTTGATGATGCCCTAGAGCTGGATACTAATGACTTTGTTTTAGAAACGAGTATTCGAAATATTTTCTTTTATGATGGCCATAAAATTATTATACCTAAATCTGAGTTGATTTTTAAAGGAATAACAATAGAGAAAATTAAAACCCTTTTTGATTTTGAACTAAGGCCTATTTCATTTTTGGATATGATTAAATATAAATATGTAATGACCTGTAATAGTGTAAGAGGGGTTGAAAATGTTTCACAGATTGGACCTCATTCATTTTCTACCACCGATGAAGTAAAGCTAAGGTATAATCATTTTGTTTCAGATAAAGGAAGCTTTTTATGAAAAAAAAGATAATCAAATGTCCTCAATGCCAAAAAGAATTTAATTATTATGAAAGTGAGTATCGTCCATTCTGTAGTGAAAGATGCAAGATGATAGATCTTGGCCATTGGCTTTCGGAAGAGTATACAATTCCTGTTTCTCCTGCAAACTTGGATGATGAAGAAAATGAAGAAGATGAACTATAATCAGTGCCTAAAGCAAACCCTCTTTGTTGCCTACAAGGCAGGTTTAGGACTCAGAAAAAAGGCAAAAAACCTTAAAGATCTAAGAATAAATATTAAAGAGGCCCAGGGGCTTGTAAGTAAGGCCGATATTGAGTCTGAGAATCTTATCCGCAAACTCCTACTAGATTATTATCCTGATCATGAATTCCTTGGAGAAGAAGGTAGTTATAAAAGTTTTGGAAGTTCTAGAAAGATTCTAAAAAAATTTGGCGATATCCCTTGGTGTTGGGTTGTTGATCCTCTCGATGGAACCACAAACTACTTAAATCAATTTGATTATTATGCTGTTTGTATAGGACTTCTTCACTATGGGAGACCTACTTTAGGGGTCGTATATAGACCAGAGACCGGGGAGTGCTTTTTTGCCACAGAAGGAAAAGGAGCATGGAAAGGAGTTTTAGATAGTAAGGGAATTACTAGAAAGAAAAGATTAACCTCTTATAAAAAAAATAACTTGAAAGATTGTTTACTTGTAACAGGCTTCTCTTCAGAGAAGGGAAAAGTCTTTAACTCTGAATTTAAAAAATTTAATAAAATGCTAACTAAGTGTCGTGGTGTCAGAAGGCTAGGTAGTGCGGCCTTGGATATGTGTTATGTTGCTGAGGGTACTTTTGATGGTTTTTGGGAAGCTGGTTTGGCCCCTTGGGATGTCACGGCAGCAAGTCTTATATGCTTAGAGAGTAAACTTAATGTGACTAATTACAAAGGTGAGGAGTTCAATCCCTTTGATAAAAGTATTTTGACCGCCTCTAAAAAGGTTCACCTTCAAATGAAGGATGTTCTTTTAGATTAATCTTTTTCGGTACATGTAAATTTAATTTCCCAAGTGGCCTTGTAGACATTAGTTTTTAATTTTTCATATTTACAAGTTCCGAATTTGGATTTTTCCCAATTAAAGACGAATCCCTTGGAGACACAGATTTTTTCTGCCTTTCTTTGTCCTTGACCTCGACCAGAGCTGCAAGCTTCCCCTATAGAAGAACCTTTGCAGGTATGAACAAGAGTATCATTATACATAGTAAACCCATAACCGGAGTAAAATAGGCAGATAACTAAAAATATGTTTTTAATGGTTACCTCTCTTTAGTGCGTAATTCTAGGTATTATAGCGGTAAATGGAAATTCTAAAAGCTCTTTTGTTGCGTTTTACTCAGGCCAGATTTATAATTTAGTGAGTCGAGGAAAATTGTTCCATGGATGGAGGGAGATTAAATGGATATACTTGAGAGATTACTTTCAGATACTTTAGCGGTTGTAACCAATTCAACTGGTGATATCCTTTTGATTTCACTAATAATGACAGCGTTTGTATTGGTCATATTTATTGGTATCTGGGCACATAATAGAAGAAAGTTTCAAAACCTTTCTCATCAAATTCCAGCAAGTGTCGTTAAAAATTATTTAGATACAATTATTCAAAACTCAAACTCGCTTAAAGATTCTTTATTTAGGGGAGGCGGTTTAGAAATGGGCCAAGGAGTTCCCTCCGTTAAACCAGTACAAGACTTAAGCGCTGGAGGAGTTGATAGCTCCTTACTTCAAGAGCAACTTAATCAAAAAATTGCAGAGATATCTTCTGTTAAAGGACAGTTATCTGAAAAAGATCAGGCCATTGTTGATTTAGAGAATAAATTAAAAGAAGCGCAGGCCGCTGTCGCCTCAGGTGATTCAGGTGAACAAATTCAATCTCTAACTAATGAGAGAGACGGATTGGCCGCTGAGCTTAAGGCCGCTCAAGATGCCCTAGCGGCAGCACCTGAAGCAGGTAGTGATGATGGAGAACTAAAAGGTGAGTTAGAGTCTGTTACCAAGGAAAGAGATGAGCTTAAAGATAGGCTTGGTGAATATGCCATTATTGAAGAGGATTTGGCAGATTTAAAAAGACTACAAAAGGAAAATCAAGAACTCAAAGACCAACTGGCAGGGGCCCCAGCAGTAGAAGAAGCCGCTCCCGCAGAACCAGAACCAGTCGCAGAGGAAAAGCCTGAAGAAAATGTAGAAGAGGCCGTGGCCGCTGCAATTGAAGAGTCTGAGCCTCCAGCAGAAGAAGCACCTAAGCAAAAAGAAGGAGAGGAGAAATCTGCAGAAGAGCTCCTTAGTGAATTTGAAAAAATGTTGGGCTA
>JAURDE010000094.1 GCA_030828105.1 Bdellovibrionota bacterium
GAGGCTAAAGTTAATAATAAAGAAAAGATAAAGAGCTTTAAAAAGGTTTACACTGAAGCTACGAGTGTTAAAAAAGCACTTTCAAACTGTATTAATGACTTTCCCCTATCAAATACATCATTACTGGATGCAAAGATTACAGAAAAAGGAAAAAGAACTTTATTTGGATTTGGTCCAAGAAAGAGTAAGTATGAAGTTTTTGTTAAGTCCGACTATATGGGTCTAACAAATGAGTTTTTACTAGGATTATTCCAAAACTCTCCATTTGACTTCAACTTTAAAGTTAAGGCCAACAAAGATCAGGTTATCATTGATATTAATGGCCCCGATGAAAATTTATTACTTATTAATGATGCTGACCCCCTTGATGGAATTGAATACCTTATTAGAAAGTTTATACATAACCTTACGCCAATTCCCAAAAGCTTCAAAGTTATTGTCAACTGTGGTGATTTTCAAAATACTAAAGAATCTAAACTTAAATTAATGGCCGATAAGCTTGTTAAATTAGCAATTAAGAAAAATGATAGTGTAGTCACGGCACCCCTTCCTCCTTCTGACCGATTTATAATACATCAATATCTTGATGCTAATACGAAAGTAAAAACCTCCTCTATAGGAGATGGTTTTTATAAAAAGATAAAAATCGTTCTAAAATAGTTTATTCTATGGCCTATATCTTTTATCATTAAGTTATGAATGATGAAAATATTGATGAGCAGTTACTTAATCTTAGAATTCTTATAGTAGATGATAGTCAGGAATCATTAGATCTGATTAGCAATTTTCTTAAATCATTAGGTTTTGGTTCATTTTACACGGCCTTGGATGCCGTAAAAGCTCAGCAGATGCTAGTGAGAAACCTTGCCAACCAAATGGAAATTGATCTCGTATTAGTTGATTGGAATATGCCAAAAGTAACAGGGTTTGATTTTCTTAAAAGAATTAGAGCAAACATCGACTTAAAAGAACTACCTTTTATTATGGTTACTGCTGATTCTGACCCAGAACATGTAAAGCTTGCCATTGAAGCTGGTGTTAACAACTATATTGTTAAACCATTCACCAAAGAAGGTCTACTTGATAAAATCAAGCAGACCATGCGTGGGAAAATTAAAAAGCGTCGTAATAAATTATACTAACGCTCTATAATTGCTGTTACTCCCATCCCCCCAGCAGCACAAATGGAAACTAATCCTCGACCACTTCCTTTTTCTTTAAGAGCTTTCGCTAAAGAGGCAACAATTCTTGTTCCTGTAGCTGCAAAAGGGTGACCTATCGCAACACTCCCACCTTTAACATTAAGTTTGCTCATGTCTATCTCACCCAGGGTTTTATCTAAACCTAAGCGCTGCTGACAAAAATTCTTATCATTTAGAGCTTTGAGGGTACAAAGAACCTGTCCAGCAAATGCTTCATGAATTTCATAGAAATCAAAATCTTGTAACGTTAAACCTGCTTGGGCCAAAAGTTTAGGTATGGCATAGGCCGGTGCCATCAATAAACCTTCTTTATTCTTATAATCTACAGCGGCCGATTGATAGTGAGTCAAAAAAGCATCAATGTCGTAGTTATTTTTCAATGCATATTCTTCATTAGCAAGTAAAACACACGAAGCTCCATCAGTCATAGGGCTTGAGTTACCGGCAGTTAAAGTTCCTTTATTTCTATCAAAGGCCGCCCTTAATTTGCCCAATTTTTCTATACTAGAGTCAGGCCTTACATTATTATCTTTATCAAGACCACCAAATGAAAAAACGAGATCATTATAAAAACCGCTTTCATAGGCCGCGACAGTATTCTTATGACTTTGGTAGGCCAGGTTATCTTGTTCTTCTCTTGAGATATTCCATTCTTGAACCATAAGTTCACAATGCTCACCCATTGAAAGACCTGTTCTAGGCTCTTTAATTGCCGGAAAGTTTGGAATGAGTTCTGATGGCTTAAATGAGGACAATAGTTTGAATTTTTCTGTAATATTTCGCGCCCTCGAAAGTTGCACTAACCTATTTGAAAGTTTTTGCTTAAGTTCTATTGGAACAACTGAACTAGAGTCCACACCCCCTGCAATTCCTGCTTCAATTTGTCCCATAGCGATTTGGTTACCAACATGGTTTGTCGTTTCAAGACTTGTTCCACAAGCCATTTGAATATCGCAGGCCGGGGTATCATAGGATAATCCAGCATCAATAAGACACTCTCTGGCCATGCTAAAGTCATGTGAACTTTTGGCCACAGCACCGACGCTGGCCAATCCTAAAGCTTTACCTTCTAGATTATATTTTTGTACCAAGGCCTTCATAGCGGCCGTCATCATTTCCTTATTACTTATTTGCTTATAATTAGAGTTTGTTCTAGCGAATGGAATTCGCGCTCCGCCAATGATACCTATTTTTTTCATTGTTCCCCCTTTTTAAATTACTTTTTTTAAAAAGGTTAACAGCAAAAAATGAGTAGGTCATTCTTAAAAATTACTTAATGCATCCTGATATATTTTATGTAATTACGAATAAAGCTTGATTTACGTAGGTTACGTACTCTTTTATGAGTAACCATTACATCTCTCTCATAACAGAGCATAATCCATGCTACATTGGTAATAACTTCATTTTCTAATTTGTTAAATAAGCTTCTTCTACTTCCGGGGTCATTTGTCTGTTCAAGTTTTTCATAAAGCTTATCAAATTTTTTACTACTAAAAGCTGACTTATTAATACCAGGGTGATTTTTAGAGTGAAGGAGCTGAAGCATATTTAATGGATCAGGATAATCATAGATCCAGTTATCGGTGAAAAACTGTAATTCGCCATTTCTTCCTTTTTTAAGAAACTCGGAAAATTCTAAATACTCAATTTCGAGATCAATACCAATTTGTTGAAGAGATTTCTTTAAAAAGCTGGCCTCTTCAACTCCATCTCTACCTTTAGTTCTTGTTGAATATTTTATTTTTAGAGGATTACTTTGATCAAACCCAGACTCTTTCAATAAGCTCTTAGCACGTTTTATATCAATTTTGTTATCAAATCTTCGATTTGTATCATAACCCTCGATACCTGGTGTGAAGATAGAATTAGCTACAAGAGCAGTTGATTGCTTTATTTCTATATTGTAAAGGTTTCGGTCAATAGCAAGTGAGATGGCCTCTCTGATATTTTTATTTTTTCCCATTAAAGGATCACTAAAATTAAAAGAAAGCCAACGATTAATCATCGATGGATAAATTTTCAACTCTATATCTTTTTTAGCATATTCCTCTTTTATTTCACCCTTATAATCTATGATTTCGTCCATTCTAGTTTTAGGCACTTCCATATAATCGATATTTTTATTCTTAAACGCTTCCCAGGCCTCATCATCTGATTCGATAATTCTATAATAAACATCATCTAAAAATGGTATCGACTTATGAGCGTCATTAAGGAGATTCGAAGCATGGGCCTCTCTATCACCAACACTTGGGTAAAGCTCTTTTCTATACCCCTTATTCCTTTTTAGGTGATAAACGTTATTTTTAGTACTATGTAATATAAAAGGTCCCGTACCTAATGAGGACTTCTCAAAATCAATTTTGCCCAAGACTTCAATGGGAACTGGTGCAAAAAAACTTAGTGTGAGGAGATGAACTAGATTAGAAACTTTTTTCTCTAACCTAAGTTCCAAAGTATGCTCATCAAGTGCCTTTGCACCTTCAAAGGGAACCTTCGCCAGATTTAATATATTATTTCCAACTTCCTTAGAGTAACGATCGAAACCTTTAACTAATCCCCTTAATAAGGCATACCCTGGACTTTTAAGTGGGCCGAAAGCAAGTCTTTTTAGCTGAGTTATAAAATCCTCGGCAACAACATATCTAATTTTTCCCTCAAAGGCCGGGTGGTCATGGTATCTAATTCCTTTTTTAATTTTTATTTTATAAATTAATCCATCACTACTAACTTCAGGCTGACCTATGGCCAATAAGGGAATTACCTTATGAGGTCGAAGGAGGTAATGATACTGATATAGAGGCTCATAAACAGAACCTAAAACTTCTAAGGAGGATTTATCGAAGGCCTTAGCGGGGTCTATACTTGTGAGTTTTGATTTCAACCTCAGATTCACGACATTGGTGGGCCTAGAACAACCTAAGAAACTTAAAAGGATACTAAGAATAATTAATAAATTTTTCATAGATATTTCCTAGCATTAGAAGAGGCCTATAACAAGATATCAGCCCCTTGCCTTACTCATATTGAAATTTTTACTAAATCCAGTGCCAAATTGCACCTGTGTTCTTTCTTTAATGTAATATTAATTTCATTGAACTGTTAATGATTTTAACTATAGTAAAGAATATGAAAAAGGTCATCATTACCTTATTTTTCCTTTCCTTTTCCCAATTGGCGCTAGGCTCAGGGTTAAGGCCTCTTATTATCAAGACTTCAGGGCTTCCCATTGAAGAAAGGATGGAAATATTCAGCTCCTTTTTTTTGGGCAAACCAACTCTTCAGTCGCCTCTGGGAGAGGGTAAACGTGGAAAGTTTGATAAAGATCCCTTATACCGATTTGACGGGTTCGACTGTACGACATTTGTTGAAACTGTATTAGCACTAAGTCACTCGTTAAATTTCGCAGAATTTGAAAAGAATATTGATCTTATCCGCTATAAAAAAGGTGTTATTTCTTTTCCCACAAGAAACCATTTTATAAGTCTTGACTGGGTCCCCAATAACCAAAAAGCTGGCTTTATCCATGATATAACGAGAGCTCTTTTTGTTCATGGTACTAGGTTAAGTCAAGCTCAAATAGATAGGCAAAATTGGTATAGGAAAATGAAAATATCTCAGATTCAAGGTATCAAACACCCTTCTTCCTTATTACTTAAAGAACTCCGTGGTATTGGAAAAAAATATTCTCCAGAGTTGGCCTCTTTGGATTATGTACCTCTATCCCTAGCATTGAAACACTTAGATCTTATTCCCTCTGGGTCGATTATAAATATTGTTAGAGAGGGGTTTGACCTAACAAATTCCATCGGTACTTCTTTGATTGTATCGCACCAAGGAATTGCTATTCGCATCAAAAACAAACTTATTTACCGACATTCTACTACCGTAGGACCTAAAAAGGTTATTGATATTTCTCTTCAAGATTATCTTTTGCAATACATCAATCATCCAACAATAAAAGGCATCAATATTCTCTCACCAAGGTAAGCTATGCCCCTTTCCGTTTATTTTAACCTTATGTAGACTCAGGCTTGAGGTGAATATGAACAAAACAATAGAATCCTACTGGAAAGAATTAAAAAACTTTAATCACAAAAAAGAAGTCTGTCCGTCTTTCTATGATATTGTTTATTTAATTTACCAAGAGGATGGGAGTGTTTTTAATCTCCAGCTAAATTCAAAATTAAAAATTCCCGTAATCTTCACTGATACTTCAAAAATTGGAAATATGTTCGACCCTCAGATCAATTATATTCCATCCAATCTCAAATATAGGCCCATTATGGTTGGTGAACTTATTGAGCTTTTTGAAAAAGAGAAGTTCCCTACCCCAATCATAATTAATCCATATAAAAAAGGGCCTGATGTTTATGAGTTTGATAATACTCTTTTTCTTCCCATTAAGGATCCTCATACAAAAAAGCTTCTATTAACAGACCCAGAAGAAGCAAGAGCGCTATACGCAATAAACCCAGTGGACCAAAAAAGGTTTGGTATTGAATTTGTATTTTATATTCAAACACAAACAGATCTTCCTACCGATGGTTTAGAGAGAAGTTCTGTACTAAAAGAAAAAATAGAGTTTTTATCCTACCTCGTCCCACGAACCCCCGTTCGTAGAGGAAGCTCGAGCTTTTTTGTTATCATATTAGATCTTGAAAATGATATGGAAGAGACGGCCTTTATCAGACCCTATAAAACAATGGACTCCTACACAAATTTAATTTTCCTTGACTCCCACTATAATCTTAAAACTGGTGAATTAGAAAATATACCTTATCTATCTCAAACGGTAGATGAATTATTCAACGGCCTCATAAAGTGGGATCATATAAAAAGAAGTTCTATTCATCTAGATAGTAGGATTTAATAAACTCATCTAATGATTTGTCATCTGATTCTTCTAAGTCTTTTTGCTCATCTAGAGAACGATCCTTTATCTCTTTAAGCTGAGACTCCTTATCTTTAGATAGATTCATATTTTTAAGTGATTCTGTGTATGCCCTAGCTAGATTAAGATTATGTTGAAAAAAGCTTTCTTTAGAATCTTCTAATTCCTCTAGCACCCTTTGGGAAAGAATCTTGCCATCTTTTAACTTTTTGACTGTATCTACGTAATCACTGCCCCAATGCTCTGCTGACTCTAAACAACCATCCATTATTTCATTAAACCATTGCTTTAAAGAAACCTCTCCGTCCATTCTTTGAAGGACACAGTTTTTATCACGTCCATTCATAACAACTTGCTGTAGGTTTTCTCTGTTTCTAAAAACATCCTTTTTATCGAAATATTCTGATTTTTCAAAAAAACAATAAGAAAGAAATACGTCCATAAACCTAATTTGATCTTTAGATATACCTAATTCTGAAAAAGGGTTAATATCGAGATTTCTTATTTCAACGTAGTCAATCCCCTCTTGCCTCAAGACAGTAGTAGGTCGTCCTGAACTCGCTCTTTTAGGTCGAATAACGCCATAATACTCGTTTTCAATCTGTAGTGTACTTTCGGAAAGTTGTATATAGTTACCCTCAGAGTCCTTTACTCCAAACTTAGACCACTCTGGGTCTTTGGTTGTCATTGCATTTTCGATACATGATAAATAACTATCAAGAGTGTTATAGCAAACTTCTAATTCTTTTTGACCACTCTTATTTTGATAACCAAGTCCACTCATTCTAAGAGAAGTCGCATTAATACCTAAAAGAGTATCTAGTTGATCTAGTGACCTTAAGCCAAAGTCTTGATAGTTTAAATTCTGGACCTTAAGAAAAGAGGCACAGACTAGTGGAGAAGCGCCAAAAAGATAGCTAATAACCCATCCCATTTCATGATAATTGCGAATAAGGTCCATATACCTTTGATTCTTAAATTCTATGAATGAAACTTTTTCTTTAGTTTGCTTAAACAACTCCTCCCAAAAACTATCAGAAAAAGAGAAGTTATAATGAACCCCGGAGATAGTTTGCATTGGAGAACCATATCTTATTTTAAGGCCCATACGATAAATGGTTTTCATTTTTCCAATATTTGAATGACCATATTGGGCCAATGGAATTCTTTGCTCGTGCTCTAATTGACAAGGCATACTGGCAGGCCAAAAAAGCTCATCCCCTACCCTTTGAGCGACGAATATATGAGTGTTAAGCAAGTGTTCATAAAGATCATCAACACCAACCATTGGGGGTGTTATAAGCTCTAACTGGCTTTCAGAATAATCTGTCTTAATAAAAGGGTGAGTTAGGGCCGAGCCTAATGACTTGGGATGAGGTTTTTGTGAGATCAGGCCATTAGGATCAGTTCTTAGGAACTCTCTTTCAATCCCTCTACGAGCTTCTCTAACTAACTGAAAATACTTATTTATTTTGTTGATACTCATATTACTATAGTTATTTTGCAAAGTTCCAATTTGGTCTTGAATTGGAAGTACCAAAGAGATATATAATGCCCATGATAAAAAAGCTATTTATATCAATACTCATTATAACTCAATCACCTTTAAACGCTCAGCTTATTGATGAGGCCATTTATGGTGATGATGACCGCCTCTATATTGAAGAATACAACTCCCTAAAAGTTCAAGAACTTTCGAAATCAGTCGGTGCCATAATCCATAAAAATAGATTCGAAAAAGAAGGTAAATATACAAAAATATGGGGCGAAAGGCTTTATGAATCTCATTACGTTTGCGAAGACGAGCGTTTTTCTAAGGACTTTACAACAGTCAAATGTACTGGATTTCTAGTAGGAGCTGACCTCTTTTTAACTGCTGGACATTGTATAAAAGGTCCTACAGATTGTGAGAACAAAAGAATAGCTTTTGAATTCAAGAAATCAATCCTTGAAGAAATTGATAATGAGTATGTTAACTTTCCAAGTTCAAATATTTATCAGTGTGAAGAAATTATTCATAGAGAGTATGATTACGAAACTCAAAATGATTATGCTCTTATAAGGCTCAATAGAGTCGTTCCAGATAGGGCCCCTCTTAAGTTTAGAAAAGAGGAAAAAATTAATAATAACCAAAACTTATTTGTTATTGGCCACCCTTCTGGTCTTGCTCAGATGATTTCGGTAGGCAAGGTCTTAGATAATAAAAACCCTTACTTTTTTAAATCTAATTTAGATACATTCTCAGGTAACTCCGGTGGACCTGTATTTAATGCTCAAACCCTTGAGGTTGAGGGTATTCTCGTAAGAGGAGAGCAGGACTATGTAATGGATGAAGATATTGATTGTGATCGGCCTCGGAAATGTAATGAAGATGGTAGTGATTGTATGGGTGAAGAAGTCGTTAGAATTACAAATATTCCTGAGTTAGTTCCTGGGTTTGAACTTCCCCCACCTTCTGGGCCTCAAATAGAGCCAGTTATAAGTGCCGAAAATCCTTCAGATGATGATTTTGAGTGGGATGATTTCTTCGGTGAACCTTTCTAGACAAAAGCTAGTATAAAAATTTGATTCTTATTCCTGTGTTATAATCCTTTTGAAAGGAGGATTTATGAAAATCTTAACTTTGATTGTGTTTGCACTCTTTCTATCTAATCAGGCTCTGGCCTGTGGTGGGATGAAGGATAAATCAGCTACGTATGATACTTCATCAGGGCAAGAGTCAACGCCTGTAACAACTTATGTAGACTCTGAAGAAGCTGAGGATTAAGCCTTTGGCAATGGTGGAGGACCAAAGGTAGAGGCTTGATCTTTAAAAACCTTAAGGATTACGGCCTCTAAATCCCTTATAAGAGATTTTTTATTTCTTAGTATGTAATCTGCAGAGCCCTCATATGTGCTCTCATTTTCACCGTAAATCAAGGCCGTAGGAATATTGTCATTGGTACCTAATATTTTAATTATAGTAATTAAATCGCTACCATTAATACTAGGACTGCTGGCCATAAATATGAAAAGATCAAAACTTTCATTAATAGTACGCCCTAATGCTCTATAACCATCAGTTTCAAAGCTCAACTCTACAAACTCCAGATCACCTAACTCTTTTGAGAAATGATTTTTTAATGTATTTGAAGGGACTAAAAACAAAACTTTCTTTTTCATATTTTTATTATACATACCTTTTAATCTTAGAGATAGCTTGATCATAATAACTACCACCAAAAATATTGTAGTGATTTAAAAGGTGATAAATTTGATAGATATCCACCCTTTGTTCAAATCCTTTCCTAAAGGGAGATACACTTTGATACCCTTGATAAAATGAAGGAGGGTATCCTCCAAAAAGATTAAGTATACCAAATTCAAACTCTGAGTGAGCATAAAAGACCGCAGGGTCAAATAGCCAAGCTTCTCCTTTTTGGTCAATAATATAATTCCCAGACCATAAATCTCCATGAATAAGACTGGGAGATGTTTTATCAGGTAAAATGTCAGTTATTTTTGTCTCAAATAAGTTACAGAGGTCGTCTAACTCCTGAGTTAATTTATTTCCTTTTTTGCATATCTCAATTTGATTTCTAATTCTATATTTATAAAACCATTTCGCCCACCCCACTTTCTCTGAAGTATTTTTTTGTTCCATAGCACCTATAAAGTTATCCTCATAAAAGCCAAACTCCTCTCCTTCAAACTGATGTAGTAAAGCTAACTTTTCACCAAACCGAAAATAGCCTTGCTCATCTGCTCGGTGGGATTCTACATATTCTAAGACTAGACACTGTTCATCTACATAATAAGTTTTTGGAATATTTATAACTTGAGCTTTCCTTAGCTCTTCAAGACCATTTGCCTCACAAGGCAACATCCTATTATGTGGCGGAGCATATTTCACAAAGAAGTTTCCATTGTTTGTTATAAGCTTAGAAGACCTCCCTACACTACCACCAGATAGCTCAATCGTTTTAAGTACCTTTACATTTAATATTTTCTCTAATTTACTTTTAATATTCATTTAAAGGATAAGAGCATAATTATGAGCAATTGTGAATGGGCCTTGGCCTTACATGGCGGAGCAGGAATTTTAAAAAAAGATATGTTTTCTCAAAGAGAAATTTCAGATTATGAAAAGGTACTCACACTCGCTTTAGAAGAAGGAAAAAGCATTCTGGAAAGTGGTTTAAGTGCTGTAGAGGCCGTCAGCTCTGCAATAAAAATTCTGGAAGACTCTCCTCTATTCAACGCAGGCAGAGGATCTGTTATAGGAAATACCGGAATCATTGAAATGGATGCATCCATCATGGACGGTCAAACGACCCAAGTTGGTGGTGTATCTTGTGTCAAAAGAGTTCAAAACCCAATACTTCTCGCTAGAGAGGTCATGGAAAACTGCCCTCACTCTTTACTTGTTGGAGATGGCGCAGAATATTTCGCTCAAAAAAGAGGAATAAAACTTAAACCAAAAGAATATTTCTACACAGAAAAAAGATGGGAACAACTTCAAAATGCTAGAGACAAAAAACAGCTCGTACTCGATCATGAAGGGCAAACACAGACTGTAGGAGCAGTTGCAATGGATATAAACGGAAACCTTGCTGCAGCTACATCTACAGGGGGCCTGACTAACAAAGCTTATGGTAGGGCAAGCGACACAAGTATTATTGGGGCCGGAAACTTTGCTCATAATGACTCTTGTGCCATTTCGGGCACTGGAACTGGTGACCAATTTATTAGAAATGTAACTTGCTATGATTTTTTTGCGCTAACTCTTTATCAAGGTAAATCACTAAAAGATGCGGGAGAGATTATTCTTGATAAACTTAAACGTGTTGGTGGATATGGAGGTTTTGTGGCCATAGATAAAAAAGGAAATATTGAAATAAATTTTAATTCTGGTGGGATGTTTCGAGGACAGGTAAGTTCAGCTGAAAAAATAAGTGTTGGAGTATTCTAAATTATCCATTATTACA
>JAURDE010000026.1 GCA_030828105.1 Bdellovibrionota bacterium
GGCATGGGTGGCTCTATCGGTGGAGTTAGTCTTCTTGGTGGAGGCGCTATGGGCGGTTCAATTGGTGGTTCAATGGGCGGTTCAATTGGTGGTCTTAGTCTTCTTGGTGGAGGAGGCATGGGTTATCCGGGAATGGGTGGTATGGGTTATCCAGGAATGGGTGGGTCTATTGGAGGCGTTAGTCTCTTAGGAGGCGGCGGCCCAGGTGGATATGGAGCAATGGGTGGACTAGGTCTACCAGGTGGAGGCATGGGCCTTCCTGGTGGAGGTATGGGATATTATGGTGGCTACAATCCGTTTGGTGGCCCTGGAATGATGAACGGTGGACTCGGACTAGGTGTCGGCGGTGGTGGAATGAATGGCTACTGGGGAAACACTGGTGGCTTTAATCAATTTAATAATCAACAATATCAGCAACAGATGGCCCAACAACAAGCAAACTGGCAGCAGAGTCAAGCAGCTGCAGGACGTGCTCAAGGAAATATGCAAGGTAATGTTATGGCCAATCAAGCTTTATATCAAAACTATCAGGATGCTGCTAGAAACCTCTATGGTACAGGCGGTGGCTACGGTTATGGTGGTCCTTATGCAATGCCTAGTATTGGTCATTCAGGTGGCGGTGGCTTTGGTGGAGGGCTTTACTTAAATGCTGGCTTTGGGTTTTAGTTTTAAAAAGAATTAATTTTATCTCAAATAATAAAGGGCCTTTAACAGGCCCTTTTTTTATTTTATCTTAAAAAAAATTATGGTTTTTCAACTCTCAATTTTTCTACGAAGTAAAGAATACTTCGTTGCTCTTTGATGCTTTTAGAGATTTCTTCTCTAAGACGAAGAAGTTCCGCTTGATTGAAGTCATCCTCTTCACCATACTCAACAATAAGAGCAAAGTGATAACCCAAGGATTGATCATCAATTGTTAAGATATTCCCACCCATATCTGGGTTAGTCATTCCAATATCTTTTTGTAAAGATAGAGTTGATCCTTTTAAAGAAGAAAAATGTAATTTAGAAGTTTCTTTATCCGTAAGCAGAAGTGACTTCTTTAGATTAAGGCTTCGTGGAAGATAAATCTCCGTGGGAGCATTTACTCCATTATTTTTCCAAACCATAAAGATAAATTTTTTCTTTGAAAAATGAACTTTTCCATTAGCAATAGGTCTTAATCCAACCCATTCTAATAATTTTTGATTATAGCTTGATCTTAATCCGTCATTATAAAAGAAGTTTATGAGTTGACCTTGCGTGGCCCTTGGATAGGCCCTAGATTTTTCATCATGTCCAACAGCTCCCCACATAAGCCTTGTTGGGTCTGTAGTATCTGGGAAGTTTTCCCAAGCATATTCAGTTCCATGAACTTGTGGGGCATAGAAGTTGGCCCATTTAGATTTCTTATGAGGAATTGTCATTTCCATGGCCTGATAATAGGCCTTTTTCATACGATGATAATCTTTTGAACGCTTTTGGAGTTTGCCTTTACCTACTGGAAAAAAGCCATACTCTGTTACGAGAGTCGGCATACCTAGACGACGAGCTTCTTCTCTTGCCTGACGATATTCTTCAAAGAAAATACCACTTCTTGGTTGTTTCAAATTGGCAACTTCTCTTGTTTCTTCATAAATGTGAGGAGAAAAGACCCAGTTTCCTGTTGGTATATCTTTGAGATGTCCTAATTTCGTTGGGTACGATAATGGCCAGGCATTAACAGAGGCCCACATAACATGAGGCTCTGCCAAGATCATTTTATGAGACCAGCCAATATCATCCATCACGTTTCTAAATCTCTTATAAAAGGGCCAAAGCTCATTGTTGACCCATTTCTTTGTGACCCATCTTTTGGGTGCACCACCATAATGAGGTTCATTAAATGGTTCGGCACCGAGAATGTTTTTAAATTCTTCATCTGTAAGGTTATTTTTAATATAGGTTAAAAACCTTGATGAAAAGTCAAAGAAAAGGCTTTGGATAGGAATCATGCCTTGAGGTGTTCTAACATCTTCGTTTTTCCAAAACATTTTTAATGCTTTTTTAACGTCCTTATTAAAGATGTAGTTGGCACCCCAGATGGCACGACATATTTTTGGGCCAATGAGTTTTCCACATCCCTTACCTGGTAGGTCCATACCATCAACAACCCATTTAGGTGCTCCATCTCCGACAGGATCTATATAGCGTGAAAAAAGGTCTTGGTGAAAATCTATAATAATTTGAATATCTAATTTTATTGCTTCTTTAATCATGGCCAGATGTTGATCTAGGTACTCTGTATTAAGCTTTCCCATTTCAGGCTCTAGGGCATCCCATACAAAGAGCCATCTTATGACATTAGAGCCTGTAATTTTTTTGAGATTAAGGAGCTCTTTTTTAGCATGTTCAAGGTCTTTAAAAGGGAGTTGATTATAAGGTTGAACATATTTGGCAGCGTTTGTAGTACTCCAGCCCCTAAGAACGACTTCACGGCCATCTTCATCAATAAATATTCGATCTTTTTTTCCGTTAAATGTTTTCCAACCAAGGCTAATCTCTCCAGCTTGGGCCAAGGAGATAAGGGTTAAAAAAATTGTAATAAATTTCATAGCACACCTCGTTATTTGATATTTTGGGCAAGACTATCGCGCTATGAATAAAAATTAAACAGGTAACAAAGGGTACTATTCCGACTTGATAAAAACGGGACACTACCTTCCGTGCACGAGTGTCTTAAGGTCGTTTTCGAAAATGACTACAATCTTTGTATTATCTAAGTTTTTTTCAACGACACCTTTACCAAAGGTTGGGTGATCTATAAGGTCTCCTTCTAAAAATGTTTCTTTAGGAGAATATTTTTTAGCAGGTGTTTTTACTTTTGCGATCGCTTCACTCCAGCTTAGTACAGTACTTTTTGACTTTTTTGTTGTTCTTCTGGCCCTTGTTTTAGTTGCGTTAACCTTAGAAGGGTCCTTATATACATGAGTTTTTTTACAAGTTTTACATTTTACTTTGTGAGGAACATTTCCTTTCATTACTTCTATAATGTGGGCGAGGGAAGCCTTACAGCTATTGCAGTATGATAGAACTTCTTTTCCGGCACTTAGACTTTCACTCATGAGGAGATCCTTTTTTTTGACACTATGCTAAAACTTACGTTAAGCAAAGTAAAGACGGGGAGCATAGGAAAAAGTATTGTAAAGATATATTATGAGTAACATGGAATTAAAAGAAAAGTCACGATCATTACCACAGACTCCAGGTTGTTATCTTATGAAAGATAAAAGGGGAGAGATTATATATGTGGGAAAGGCCCTTAATTTAAAAAATAGGGTGATGTGTTATTTCAATAACTCTGAAAAAACCGCAAAGACCCAGATTCTTGTTTCTCATATTAAGGACTTCGACTTTATCTTGGCCTCTTCTGAGGCAGAAGCATTTATTCTTGAAAATAATCTGATTAAGAAATATTCACCCAAGTATAATATACAGATGAGGGATGATAAGACTTATCCCTATATCTTAGTTGATTATGATGAGCCATTTCCTAAATTAAAATACCGCCGAAAGTTTAAAAGAAAAAAAAATCAAGAAGTTTATGGGCCTTTTGCTTTTGGTAGTAATATTTCAGAAGTCATAAGAGTTCTTACCAAAACCTTTCGCTTAAGAGACTGTAGTCTTAGAGAATTTAAATCTCGAAAGGTGAGTTGTATTCTTTATCAAATGTATCAGTGTAGTGGCCCATGTGTAGGTGAGATTAAAGAAGAACAATACTCTAATGATTTAAAAAAGGCCCTTAGCTTCTTAAAGGGAAGGGGAAGTAAAACTCTTAAGGAACTCAATAAGTTAATGTTCGAGCTCGCAGATGAAGAGGAATTTGAAAAAGCGGCTCAACTCAGAGATTATATAGAAATCTTAAGCGCCTTTAATGAAAATGAAATTCAAGAAAATGCTGATTTTAAAAAAGAGAGTGAATCATTTGATATAATTTCTATTTATCAAGGTGAATTAGAGTTTGATTTAACTATTTATATGGTTCGAAAAGGGGCGCTTTTAGGTTCAAAGAACTTTCACTTTCCAACCGCCGATCTCACAGAAACTTTAGAAGAGGAGCTTAGTTCCTTTATTCTTCAATACTATACCAATACTGAAGATGACCTTCCTAAGGTAATTAGAAGTAATTTATCATTAAAAGTAAGAAAATCTTTAGAAGAAACAATCAATTATTATTTTTTTCAAACATCTGAAGGAAAAAAAAGAATAGAACTTCAAGGGACTCTTATTAAAGAAATAGCTTTTAAAACTATCGCAAAAAAATATCAATCTCTTTATGATCTAGTTGAAGAAAATGCAAAGGAACAACAACGAGTAAGGCTAAATAATAAAGATAGCGAATTTATTGGTCTTAATAAACTAAAAGATCTTTTAGGCCTTAAAGAGAGACCTATTGTCCTAGAGTGTTATGATGTGGCCATCTTTAGTGGAAAATCGCCTACTGCGTCTCAAATTGTTTATGTTAATGGCAAGCCTAAAAAAGAAAGTTATAGGTATTATCATCTTAAAGAGCTTCCAGAAGGCAATAATGACTACGCGATGCTTAGAGAAGTTTTAAAAAGGAGAATAAAAAATGGAAAACTCCCAGATATCTTTATTGTGGATGGTGGTAAAGGTCAGGTTGGAACTTTTAGTGCCGTACTTAAAGATCAAGGCCTTGAGATTCCAGTTGTTGGGATTGCAAAAAGCAAAACCAAAAAAGATTTAAAGACAGAAGAAAGATTAATTATTCCTAATAGAGCAAATCCTTATATTCTCAAAAAAAACAGATCACTTCTTAAACTCATTACCTCAATGCGAGATGAGGCCCACCGTTTCTCTCGAAAGCTTCATCATAAAAAAGAAAAGAGTAGATTGTTTAGCTCTTGGTTAGATCATATTGAGGGTGTTGGGCCTGCCACTAAACAAAAAATACTTAAAGCTTTTAAAAATCCAATGGAAGAAATTCTAGATATGGGTGTTGAAGAGTTAAAATCGAAACTATCTATTAGTGAATTGATTGCAAAACGAATTAAAGACTTTATTCAGAAACAAACTTAATTTAATATGTGAATAAGTTTTCTTTTACCGTGCCCACATTGAGGACATCTGGCCGTTTCCTGAACAAGTAAATTTTTATAATCTGATAAGTGAGTGAAGACCATCTTAGCTCCGCAATGCCTACAGTCATCGATGATCTTTTTGACTTGGGTAATATCTCCATAATAACTTTCAAACTTTTCAAATTTAAAATCAGGATCAAAAGACATTGCAGGGCTCCTTAAGAGAAGTTGTTATGATATTGATCGGTTAAGTTGAAAAGCTCTTTACGTTTAGTAGAGACCATGTGACATAATTGGTTGAAATTGCCTTAAGGGAAAAAATGACCTCAAATTATCAAAACGACTTCGATGCTTTGCGGCAGTACACAAGGGACTTCGAAGAGCTTCGTAGTAGAGAAGACCTCAGCTTTGAATGTGAGATTTTTCATGGATCTCCAGAGTTTTTGTTTAGCTTTGATATCAAAGTGGAGGAAGTTTCGGTTCCAACTAGACTTAGTCCCCCTCCTAAAAAAGTAAGCTTATTGAGATCAGTAGCTGAAGAAAAACCTATTGAAAAAAAGTTCCCAATCGCTTCGCTTGTGAGACCTATGAAAAGCGATAAAATATTGCGTAAAAATGGGCCACTTATTATTCAGTTCGGAAAGGCCGATTTAGATAACGTAGATATTTTGTTTCTCTCCCACACATGGTCTAAGGATACTCCGGAAGACCTTTTTGAAAGTAGTGATGGGAGTTTAGTGCAGAAGATGATTTCTGCAATGAAAATAAATGGGGAAAGTTTTGCCTACGGAGTATTAAATCTAGGAGAACAGAATCAGCAAGACTTAGATTTCTTCGATCACCTTAGCAAGTTAACAACGGAGCTTGTTCATGGAGAATTATTTTGTTTAAAGCCTAAAGTAGTTGTCTGTTTTGGTTCGATAATGGCCAATATTTTATCAGGAAAAAGAGAGAGAATTTCAAAGGTTAGGGGAGCTTTCGCGAGAAAAACAATTACTTATCAAGGTGAGGATTTTTCAACAAGTTATATGCCTGTTTTTCATCCAGAATTTCTTACGATTAATCCAAATATGAAGAGGTTGGCCTGGGAAGATCTACAGAAAGTAATGGAGCATATTAAGTAGGTACTTGAGAAAAGTCTTTCTAGAAGATAGAATATTTTAGCACCATGGATGGTAGGCATATGGACAAGACTTTTCCACTTTTAATTTTATTTTTTTGTCAGACATCTTTTGGCGCCATATCCCCTAAAAATTTAAAAAACATTTCTCCTAGAATTAGAGTAAAAATTGCAAGCTCATTGAATAAAGTACTTGTATCAGGTTTCGATCTTAAAAAAGTTCTATTTGTTAATTCAACAAAAAAAAGTTACCCGGGAAGAAAAGGACTAAAATTTAATTGCGACAAGATATCTAAAATCTTCAAGAAAAAATCTAATTCTAAAAAACCTATACTATTGGCCTCTTTAAACTCACCAACAGGCTTAATTTCATTTGAAGATCAAAAATATAAAGGACAGCTCCATATCCTAGGCAATAAAAGTAATGATAAATGTGATGTTGTTAATGAAGTAAATATGGAGGACTATATTTCGGGTCTGTTGGCCAAAGAAATGAATAAAGTCTGGCCAATTGAGGCACTTAAAGCTCAGGCCGTGGCAGCTAGAAGTTACGCAATCTATAAAATGATTTCAAAACAAGTGTCTAAGCAAGCGGGTTATGAGGTTTATTATGACCTTGAAAATAGTGAAAAACACCAAGTAAATGGGGACTTTTTTGATACTAATAAAAATACATTCAAGGCTTCTAAGGATACCGAAGGAGAGGTATTAATTACTCCTAATGGTCGTCTAGTCCCTATTTTTTTTCATGCAAAATGTGGGGGTAAAACTCTTCGACCAGAACAAGTGTGGGAAAATAAAATTTCAGGTTATGAAAAAAGAGATTGCCCCTATTGTCATAACCATGGAACAAAAACGTGGAATAGTAAGTTAAATTCGAGACAGCTTCAAAAATTTGTTAAATGGCTAAAGAGAAAAGAACATATTAAAGTTAGGTATGACACAGATAAAATTCTTTTTGCTTCAGATAGTTTAAGCAAAGATACAGTACGCATGTATTATGGAGATCAGTTTTTTAATTTAAATAAATCATTATTTAGACGCTACTTTGGAAGAAGAATGTTTCCATCTAATAACTTTAATCTTTTCCAAAATAAAAAAATGGTTTCCTTTACGGGAGAAGGCTTAGGTCATGGAGTAGGTCTTTGCCAGTTAGGGGCCCTAGATATGGCACAGATGGGGTGGGGTTATAAAAAAATTCTTTCTCATTATTTTCCTAAACATAAGTTAGAGAAAATTTATTAATGAAGTTAATTATTTTAATACTATTTTTTTATTCAGCAGGATGTTTTGGACGAAGCATTTTGATTGACCCTGGCCATGGGGGAGAGGACCTTGGAGCGAATAAATCCTATAAGGTTCTTGAAAAAGATAAAAAAGTAAAAACAAAGTCAATTAAAGAAAAGGATATAGCACTTGAGATTAGTAAACTGATCTACAAAAAACTAAAGGCGTTAGACTTTGATGCTTACCTTACCAGAAGTATTGATAGAACAGTTTCACTTCAGGAAAGGGCCGAGATGGCAGACAAATTAAAAGTAGATTTATTTGTCTCTATTCATGTGAACTCTTCAACTAAGTCTTACTCAAATGGATTTGAAACTTACTATCTTGATAACAATAAAGATCAAGCAGTAAATAAGCTAGAGAAAGCAGAGAACCATGGAATTTCAGAAGAAGAAATGGAAATTAATAAAATTCTATTTGATTTAGTTATTAAAAGAACAGTGAAACACTCTAAAAATTTGGCCAATACTGTTCATTCTAAAATAGCAAACAATATTAAAGACAAATTTAAGATGACAGATAGGGGTGTAAAGCCAGGTCTTTTCTATGTTCTTGCTCTATCAAAGAGACCAGGAATTCTTTTAGAAGTTGGCTTTATATCTAATCCTCGAGAGTGGAAGAAAATAAGCAATCAAGAATTTCAGGAACTCTACGCTGACGCGGTTGTAGGAGGAGTGAAGCAGTACTTTGAAAAGCTTCACCCCAAAAACACGCCTGCTTTATTTTAATAACATTGAGTTTTAGTAAAAACGGTATCAAATGGATAGGCCATGAGATTTACAACTTGTCCGTTATAAGAACCAGAATACTGATCAGCGACTAGCCTAGTATGGGCATAATCAACTCTTCCAACGCCGCAATCGGCATCATCATCGATGATTATTCCACTAGTTTGAAGGTTACTTATGCCTCTGTTATTCATAATAAGAGGAGAACTATTACAAAGCGAAAAACTGATATTATAACCTACAACAGTGGCTCCACTTGTGACCTTCGAGACTGTTATAATATCCCCGAAGGTTGATGCTCCCACGTATACTTTAGAAATATTTCCGCCAAGAATACCTGGCTGAAAGTTAGGGCCAAAAATTGTCGTTCTTGAAGCCGATTGCGCTCCACCTGTTGTGTTAAATGTGACATCAGGGATTCTTCTTCCTTGCCCAAATGAGCATGAAATTCTATTTTTATAATTATTTATACTGGCCGCATCTTGAATTGAGTAATTAGGTGCACCCTGAATATGACCTGAAGGGTGTCGTGGGGCCCTGTTCTTTTTACCGCAGGCACTAAAGAGAGTGAGTATCAAAACGATCATGGCAAGTTGATTTCGCCTCATGATTTGCTCCTAAGCAAGTACATTCTTATTCAAATGACTATCGGGATATTGTAAATATTATTTAGCAATATAAAGATAATTCTCAATAATATTTGTTTTAATTCTGTGTGTCAGGACGGTTTAATTTGTCAGTAAACAGATTCTATTTTATCTTTTAATACTAGCTACACGATACCAAAGGATTAACTAATGCTAATTAAAGTTTTACCCCTAGTGCTTGCACTCACTTTTACCGCTTGTAAAGGCCAAGGCAATATTGAAGAAGCAGTTGCGAAGGCCCTAAAAGAAAAACCACAAATCCTTGTTGATGCCATTGAGGCCAATCCCATGGAAATTATGGAAGCTATTCAAACGGCCGCCAGAAGTGCTCAGGCAAAAATGGCAGAAAAAAGGGAGCAAGAAGAAGCTAAAAAGCTTGAAGAAGCCTATTCAAAACCTTTACAGCCAGAAATAAGAAAAGATGAGGCCATTAGAGGTACTAAGGGAGCCCCTATAACTCTAGTAGAATACTCAGATTTTGAATGTCCTTTTTGTACAAGAGGCTTTGATACAGTCCTTAAACTTATGGAGAAGTACAAAGGTAAAGTGGCGTTTATTTATAAGCACCTACCATTGAGTTTTCATAAAAACGCAGAGGTAGCTGCTCGTTATTATGAAGGTCTTAGAATTCAAGATGAGCAAAAGGCCTTTAAATTTCACGATGAGCTTTTTAAGAATCAAAGCAAGATCAAAAATGGTGAACCTTACTTAAAGAAAATTGCTAAGTCCCTAGGGGCCGATATGAAAAAGTTGAGTAAAGATGTTCAAAGCTCTGCTGTTGCTGAAAGAATTCAAGCTGATCAAGCTGAAGCGGCGAAATTTGGTATACAAGGAACTCCTGGCTTTATCTTAAATGGCGTGCCAATTAAAGGGGCCTATCCAGTTGAGCATTTTGAGCAAGTAATAAACGAATTGAAAAAAAGAGGAAGAGTAAACCTCTAAAGAGAACCTATATTCTTAAAGCATTAAGGCCACGAATGTGGCCTTTTGTATTTGCTCATTCACCTTTTTACTGTTTACAATTTATATGTAACGCGTTGAGGGTGTGATATGGAAGAACAACTTTATTCAAATCTAGCAGTAAAACAGTCATCAAAACAAAAGAAACATAATCTTAGTTTTATGGACTCAGAAAAACCAAATCTTCAAGAGTTAAGAAAAAAAGATATAAGACTAATATCCAAGCAAGACTTAATTGAGGCCTATATACAAGAACTCAAGGCCTTGCTTGACATCGATACTCTTGAAGGACTAACCAAAGCTCTTCTGGGGCTTGACCGAACCTTGGAGGAGCTAAAAGAAGACCTAGAGATTGAAATGATTTCTAAATGTCCAAATTTAAATAGTTTGTATCAAAAACTTTCCCCTGTTTTATTAAGGGCCTATCTAGAAAAAAATAGAGTACTTGAAGATAGTTGGTTAGAGGCCATGAGAGTCGCTATTGAGCAGGAAATAATTGCTCTTTCTTAAGTAGGTATGTCAATTATCCAACATATACTTTAGGAAAAAATTGCCACTAACGGTAACAATTTCCTAGTAAATCCCCCTATCTTGCTCAAGTTCGTAGCTAAAAGTATAATTTTTGACATAGGCATTGCTCAAAAGGGAAAAGAAATCCCTGGAGCATGATCTCACATCTAAACTAGGAAGGTTTAAATGGCAGAGGAAAATGTAGAAGGCACTGAGGAAAACCCAGCGCCACCTCCCAAGAAAGGTTCTTCTAATTTATTAGTTACTATTCTAGTAGTTGTTAATACCTTGCTAATTGGAGCGATTGGGTATTTTCAAAAGACAACAATGGATAAAATGGAGGCCCAAGAGTCTATACATGATGTTGTTACAGCTGCCATGAAAGAATATGAAAAAAGTGAAGATCAAGCGCCTGAATTTGGGATAGCTAAAGAAGGTGAAGGAAAATATCTCGTGTTAGAAGGCTTCACTGCTAACCTTGCCCAAGGTGATGGACCTAGAAGGTTTATAAGATTAAATCTAGTTTTAAAGTTTACTCCAGACTCTAATGAGGAAGAATATAAAAATAGAAGACATCAAATTAGAGATACGATTATTAGTTTACTGAACTCTAAGAGACCTGAGGATTTATTGATTTCTGAGGGAAAGAGCTTTTTAAAAGAAGAAATGAGGTCTGCGATCAACACATTTTTAATAGATGGAAAGATCTTAGACGTATTTTATACCGGATTTCAGATCAATTAGGATGATTGATCTTTTTTATCCTAGGAGGGGATAAAAATGGCACAAGTATTAAGCCAAGATGAAGTTGATGCGTTATTAAATGCAGTTAATGACGACGATACTGCTGATGAAATTGAATCGGCAGATATTGATGACTTTGATGAAGATGAAGAAGAGGAGAATATTCAGCCCTATGACCTGACTAATCAAGACAGGGTCATTAGGGGTAGAATGCCCATCCTCGAAATTATTTATGAAAGATTTATAAGATCTTTTAGGGTTTCATTATCAAACTCTTTAAGAAAAATTTCTACGATTTCGATGATATCAACTGACTTACTTAAATTTGGGGAATTTGTTAATACTCTGCCCATACCTTCTTGTATGTGTATATTGCGTTTTAACGAATTAAGAGGTCCAGCATTGATGGTCTTTGAATCAAAGTTGGCGTATGCCATTATTGACTCCTATTTTGGAGGAACGGATAGACCTTTTACAAAGATTGAAGGAAAGGAATTTACTTCGATAGAGCTTTCTTTTATGAAGAAAGTTATGGATATGGCCATAGCTGACCTTGAGGAAGCATGGGCACCTGTACACCGAATTGATGCCACATATTTAAGAACAGAAATAAACCCACAGTTTGTAGGGGTGGTACCACCTTCGGATGTTATTATTGCTACCACGCTAGAAGTAGAGTTTGAATCAGCAAGTGGAACAATAATGGTTGTAGTTCCATATTCAACTATTGAGCCTATCAAGCAAAAGCTAAGTTCATCTTTTCAGACTGATAATGAAATGGCAGACACCATTTGGACGACTTCAATGAATAAGCACGTAAAAAATGCGAATGCTGAATTGATTGCTAAATTAGGTGTTACAACAATGACAGTAGGGGATCTTGTTAATTTGGAAATTGGTGACATTATTCCTCTAAATCAAGAAGCGTCAGGTGAAATCTCTCTTAGCATAGGTGCGGTAGAAAAGTTTAAGTGCTTAATTGGAAACTATAAAGGAAGTCGAGCAGTTCAAATATCTTCAACTGTCGAAGATTCCGATGAAAACGAGGAGTAATCATGAGTGAGGAAAATAATAACACTCAAGAAGAACCAGAAGTAAAAGAAGGAAACTTTAGAGAAATCAATGTTAAAGAGCTCAACGATAATATTAAAATTGGGGATGATGCTCTTAACAAATTAAAAATTCAAAACCTTGATTTCATTCTAGATATACCTCTTAGGGTAACTGTTGAACTTGGAAGAACGAATTACTTAATTAAAGATCTATTGGTCCTAGGGCAGGGTTCTGTTTTAGAACTTAATAAAATAGCTGGAGAACCTTTAGAGATTCTAGTTAATGGAAAGCTTATAGCTAAAGGTGAAGTAGTTGTGGTTAATGAAAAATTTGGCATAAGGATAACTGAAATCATTAGCCCAGTAGAAAGAATTGAAAGCTTAAAATAGGAATTTTTTATGAAGTGGATTATCTTTTTTGTTTTGTTTTCCCAAACTCTTAATGCCAAGGTTGATATAAAAAACATCACCCTTAAAAAAGGAAAGCAATTTGCAACATTAACGGTTAATTTTAATGGCCTTATTGAAAATGATCCAAAGATAATGCTCAAAGACTCTATTGTTCAAATCGAAATTCCAAATGGGATTGTTTGGCCTAAAATAGAAAAAAAGACGACACTTGGAGAGAAAAGTTTTGATACTACTTTAATGGGGTATCAGTATGACAAGGAAATTGCGAGAGTAAGGGCCGTTCTTCCTTATAAAATAGAAGGCAAAGAGGATAGTGTTGAAATGGATATTAAGAAGAATCAGATTCTTCTTCATTTCCCATTATCTGAAAAGAAAAAAAATGTAACTGAAAATAATTATGATGAGAAACTTCTTAACGATCTCCTTGCAGATAAAAAAGTAAAAAAAGAAAAAAATGAAAAGACTTTTTTGCCAACTGAAGATCAGATTAAAACTGTATTATCAGGGAATGAGGATTTTTTAAAGTCAGAAAAAAAAGATAGTGGTTTTAGTATTGGTGCTTATTCTTTGAAATTTGCAGTCTTCTTATTATTAGTACTGGGTATCTTTTTTGGAATCGCAAATATATTTAAGAAAAAGGTACTAAAAAAGGGAAAGCTAGGCTTTCTTAATAAAACAAATCTACTGGAAGTCCTTAATACAACATATATTGCTCCCAAAAAAAATCTGATGGTTGTAAGAGCACATAATCAAGTCTTTCTTATAGGAACATCAGAGAAAGGCATACATTTCCTATCTGAAGTAAAGGATATGAATGGATTATTAAAAAATGGTGAGCAGGAACTAAGTGGTTTTAACTTTGATAATAAGCTAGGCGATGCATTCAATCAGGAAAAAGAGTTCCAGCTAAAAACGGAACCATCTCAAAGTGCAAAAGAACAACCTGTTGAGAAAGTCGCATTTAGTGATCAAATAAAGAACAAACTTAAGGAACTAAAGCCGCTAAATTAAAAGGTTAGTATGAAAACTATGTTCGCCCTATATTTTTTGTTTCTATCTGAAAGTGTGTTGGCCCAAGCAAATGTTGGGCTTCCAGGGTTAAGTATAAACTTTGGTCAAGGGGCAAACTTAGTAGACACTATGGAGATCATGATTCTCTTTACGGTGCTAACATTAGCTCCTGCCATAATTATCCTATGTACTTCATTTACAAGAATCATCGTCGTTCTTTCATTTATGAGACAGGCCATTGGAACACAGAACTTACCACCAAATCAACTTTTAATTGGTCTGGCCATTTTCTTAAGTTTATTTGTGATGAAGCCTACGGGTACCGAAGTTTATGAGAAGGCCATAAGACCTTATATGAATAAACAAATCAATACTACAACGGCACTTTCAACTATTGAATCAAGTTTCAGATCATTTATGAACAAACAAGTTAGAAAAAAAGATATTGCTCTTTTTTATGACATCTCTGGTAGTAAGTATCCACAAAATATTAGTCAAGTACCCATACACTTTCTTATTCCTGCTTTTATTATTTCTGAACTCAAAACTGCTTTTCAGATCGGCTTCCTTCTTTATATTCCTTTTCTCATTCTAGATATGGTCGTCGCTTCAGTTCTTATGGCCATGGGGATGATGATGTTACCACCTGTTGTTGTTTCGCTACCATTTAAGTTGCTCTTATTTGTTCTTGTTGATGGGTGGCAATTAGTGACAGGATCGCTACTAAGATCCTTCTACTAGGAGTTTTTATGGATTTAAGTTTTGCTACAGAAATTGTGAATCAAGGAGTTAAAGTAGGTCTAATGATTTCCTCTCCAATGCTTATAGGAGCACTGGTTATTGGTATTTTAGTTAGTATTTTTCAGGCAGTTACCCAAATTAATGAACAGACACTTTCTTTTATCCCAAAAATCGTAATTATTGTTGGTGCAATCGTAATATTTGCACCGTGGATGAGTGATACTTTAACAACTTATACAAGAGATTTAATAGTTAGTATTCCTCAAATGGTAATGCATAGATGATAGGAGTTCAGATCATTGATCATAATATGATTGTCGCCTTTTGGTTATGCTTTACCAGAATTCTTACAATCTTTATCCAGCTTCCTCTTTTTGATCAAAAGACAATTCCTACGTTAGTGAAAGTACTTCTTACATTAATTATTTCTTATAGTTTTTTTCCATTAATTTCTAAGAGTATTTTACAAGATATGGCCATGTTTGGAAGAGAGAGTTTTTGGATACTTACTTTATTTAATGCGGCCATTGGTCTTGGTCTTGGTTTTTTAGTTAAAGCGATAATGCAGATATTTTTGGGTACAGGTGCTCTTATTTCACAAGAAGTGGGCTTTGGTATGGTGAAATATTTTGATCCAAACTCCTCTCAACAAATAGGTCCTTTTGAAAACTTATTACAATGGACTATATTAATACTGGTAATTTCGACGGGTGCATTACAGCCCATGTTTAAAGGCGTAATCACATCATTTGAATTTTTTAGTGTAGCGAAGTGGAGTGCTGGTAATCAATTTTCCCTTTTCTATTTAGATTTTTTCAAAAATGCATTTTTAGCATCTTTGATGCTGGCCTCTCCTCTTATTTTCACAAACTTTATCATTATGGTGATTTTGGGAATTATAGCAAGAATAGTTCCTCAGATGAATGTTCTTATGGTGAGTTTCATTGTTAATATCGGCCTAGGACTTGTGGTTTTTATAGTATGTAGTGATGAAATATTTAATGTGGGTTACAAACTTTATGCCGAAAATTTAGGGAATTGGTTTCAATTTCTGAAGTAGGAGTATATTTAAGTGGCAGAAGAAAACAATAATCAAGACGATAAAACGGAAGAGCCCAGTCAGCATAGGATTGATGAATTTCGTAAAAGAGGAGAAGTTGCATCCTCGAAAGAACTAACCTCAGTTCTTCTCCTATCTGCTTGTATCCTTGTTTCAATTCTTTCACTCACTTTTATTTTTGAGACCTTGTCACAGTTTGTGCAATATATTTTTACAGTAGATGCAGATAAAGTCTTTACAGGAAAGGAATTTAAAAAATTTGTTGAAAATGCAGCTACGACAGGTCTTAAATGTTCTGCACCTATTTTGTTTATGGCACTACTAATATCAATTATTTCTAATATTATTCAGTTTGGCCCACTTTGGGCCGCTGAAGTACTGCAGTTTAAACCTGAAAGAATTAATCCGATTGAAGGATTTAAAAAAATATTTTCCATGCGTTCTATTGTAGAAGCAATTAAGGGTCTACTCAAATTTACAATTATTATTAGTATCGTTTATTTTTTCATGAGAGATCACCTCAATAGGCTCAATGGGTTTCTTCAAAATGAATTTATATATTCATTTGTTGAAAGTAAGGATATTATCTCTAAACTTTGTTTTTATATTATTTTAGGTATGGTGATCGTTGCTATCTTGGATTTTGGTTATCAAAAATATGCATATAATAAGAAGATTAGACAAACAAAAGATGAAGCGAAAAGAGAGCAAAAAGAGCAAGATGGAAATCCTGAAGTTAAACAAAGGATTCGATCAATTCAAAGAGAAGCAGCTAATAGGCGTATGATACAGGAAGTTCCTGATGCTGATGTCATTGTTACAAATCCAACCCATTTTAGTGTGGCCCTAAAATATGACCCTAAAACCATGGTTAGTCCTGAGGTTTTGGCCAAAGGAGCTGACTTTATGGCCTTTAAAATTAGAGAAGTGGCCAAAGAACATAATATTCCTATGGTTGAAAATGTACCATTAGCGAGAACTCTCTATAAGACAGTTAAAGTAGGGCAGGTAGTACCAAGGGATTTATATAAGGCCGTCGCGGAGGTCTTGGCCTTTGTTTATAAATTAAAACAAAAAAGAAAATTAGGATAAAAAAGAATGGATTTTTTTAAAAATTTAAAAATATTTCAACAAAGTTCCGATTTAATTCTAACGATTGGTCTATTAATAATCTTGAGTGTGATGATTATTCCAGTATCACCAACATTTTTAGACCTTTTCTTATCTCTTTCATTATCCATTTCTATAATTATTCTTTTAATAAGCGTATATAGTAGAAGACCGCTTGAGTTTTCTACATTTCCCACTGTACTTCTTGTGATGACTCTCTTTAGATTGGCATTAAACATAGCGACCACAAGAAATATTCTTCTAAGAGGTGGTTCAGATGGCACAGATGCAGCCGGACAAATTATCCAAAGTTTTGGAGAGTTTGTTGTTGAAGGGAATTATGTTGTAGGGATTATCATTTTTATCATACTCGTTATTATAAATTTTATGGTTATCACTAAAGGTGCAGGAAGGGTTGCTGAAGTTGCAGCTAGATTTACCTTAGATGCCATGCCTGGTAAGCAAATGGCCATCGATGCAGATTTAAATGCAGGCTTAATCAACGAAGAGCAGGCCAAGGAAAGAAGAAAAGAAATTGCTGAAGAGGCCGATTTTTATGGATCGATGGATGGTGCTAGTAAATTCGTACGTGGGGATGCTATTGCAGGTATCATGATTACCGGTATCAATATTATTGGTGGTATCATTGTGGGCGTTGTTCAAAATAATTTAGCTGCAAGTGAAGCGGCAAGAATTTTTACCCTATTAACCATCGGTGATGGTCTTGTAACTCAAATTCCGGCCCTTATCGTTTCAACAGCAGCTGGTATTATAACGACACGTAACCAATCGGATAAGTCATTAGGCACACAGGTTGGAAAACAATTTATAGTCCATCCAAAGGCCATCATTACTGCTGCAATTACATTATTTACTTTCGCTGCTATACCTGGATTACCAGGAACTCCTTTTATTTTTACAGGACTTCTACTGTTGGTGGCAGGTTACCAGATTGAAAAATATAATGAAAAACTTAAAAAAGAAGAACAAAAAGAAATTGTTGCTAGGGAAGAGGCCAAACCTGATAACCTTGAGGATCTTTTAAGCCTCGAGCTTATTGAGTTAGAAGTTGGGTATGGATTAGTTAACCTTGTAGATGCTGATCAAAATGGTGACCTTCTCGAGAGAATATCACACATAAGAAAACAATTTGTCACCGATTGGGGTATCATAATACCTTCCGTTAGGATTAAAGATAATTTAGAGCTTAAACCTGGTGGATATTCTGTTAAAATAAAAGGTATAGAAGTCGCGAAAGGAGAGCTTCTTTCCGACCATTATTTAGCTATGGATCCAGGTTCAGTTATTGAAAAAATAGAAGGCGTAACCACTGTTGAACCGGTATTTGGTTTACCGGCAGTGTGGATTACCGATGATAAAAGAGATGATGCTCAGTATAATGGTTACACTGTAGTTGACCTATCTACTGTCATTGCAACTCATATGACCGAGATTCTTAAATCCAATCTCTATGAACTTTTTGGCCGACAAGAACTAGCAAGAATTCTTGATAACTTTAAGGAAACTTACCCTAAGATTGTGGAAGATCTTATTCCCGATATTCTACCCTTAGGTACAGTTCTTAAAGTACTTAAAGGTCTTCTCAGAGAGGGTGTATCAATCAGAGACCTTAGAACAATTCTTGAGGCCCTTGGAGAAGCAGGGGCCAATGTAAAAGATTCCGATATTCTTACAGAGCATGCCAGACAATCTCTTTACCGTACTATTACTGAATCTATTAGGAGTTCAGAAGGAGATATTCCTTTATTTACACTTGATAGGACCATTGAAGAGAATATTGCTGGCAATCTAATACAGACCGAAAATGGTCAACAACTATCCATGGACCCAAAAATAACACAAAATATATTGGCCAGCTTAAATGAAAGAATTGAGGAGGCCACGAATATAGGAGAAAAAATGGTTGTCCTAGCTTCTCCAGTAATTCGCGGGCATTTTAAGAGACTTACTGACAAATTTATCCCAAACCTGATCGTAGTAAGTCATAATGAATTGAGCCCAGATGCAAATATAAGATCTTTGGGAACTGTGAGGTTATAAGATGTATGTCAGAAAATTTGAAGGTGAAACACTAGATGAAACGCTACAAAATATAAAGGCCGAATTCGGGCCAGATGCGATCATCTTAAAAACTGTAACAAATAATGGAATTAAAGGTGCTTTTAAAAAGAAAAAAATTGAGATTACAGCAGCAATAACAGAAAAAAGTTATACAGATAAGGCCAGGGTAGATCATGTTCTCGATGCTGAGAGTAAGGAAAAATTTTATAATGCTCCTTCGAGTTATATTTCAAATATGATTGAGAGTCACTCAAGCCATATAACTGATAATTCATCGGTGGATGTTAAAAACCCTGGATATGGCAAAGTGGCTTTAAATAAACAGGTACAATCGGCCAAAGATTTTGGAAAAAAGATAAAGTCAGGACTAGATGATTTTTTAGGAAAGGCAGGTCCACAACCAACTGTAGAAACTATTGGGGAGTCAGTCGCTCCGAAAAAAGAAATCGTAAGAGAGCAAGTCACTCCACAAGTGGACACAAGTCGATATGAAAACAGAATAGAAAAACTGGAAAGGCAAATTCTTGAACTAACAAACTCGATTGAGTCACTTGAAAAGAAAGAACCAACAGGTCTTTACCATCTAAGAGTGAATTTAGCAGGCCATTCGATTGATGAAAATTATATTCAATTTCTTATAAAAAAGGCAGTCTTTGAATTATCAGAACAAGATCTAAAATCTAGTGAAACAGTTTTTGATTTTGCTCTCAGAGAAATGGCACAAGAAATAAGAACTGAGATGCCTCTTTTCTCTAAGGTGGATGAAAAAGAAAATGTTGTCACAGTACTTATTAGTGAGACTTCTGTAGGCCAATCTTCGATGATTATGAAACTTGGATCCATGGTTGAAAATTCAGTTATAGTACAGCGTTTGGTTCCAACAAAAATAGTGAGAGATACTAACCTTAGTGAAAAAGTCTTTGATCTTGATGTTAGAAAAACTCATGCGCAAGGTGAGATATTTGGAGAATGTAGAAAAGCAGCAGAGCAAAAGAGAAATGTATTCATTGATTATAAGGTCTCTGCTAGTGACGTAAATGATGTCAAAAACTTTATTGATGGGTTAAAAAGATCATTTGATAAGGTACAAGTATTCCTCTCTTTGTCAGCTATTAATAGTGAGGTTTATAATAGAAAAGTGGTAAATAAATATTCAAATATATCAAATGGAATTGTCATTAACCATCTAGATAATTGTTTAGACTTTGGTGCGCTATTCAATTTACAAACAATAGAAAATGCACTTCCATTTATCTTTTTTGGAACTGGTGAAGTTATACCAGATGATATAGAGGTAGCTTCAAAAGAAAGGATATTAGGCGGTATTTTTAATTTAAAGTAGAAAATATATTTAAGGAGACAGGATGTCGACTAGCAAGGCCCAGGATTGGCTAATATCAAATAATAAGTTTGAATCAAACTTGAATAAAATTCAAAGCTTTAATCCAAAGAAGGCCAAAACAATTTCTATAACAGGAGGTAAAGGTGGAGTTGGTAAAAGCTCAGTTAGCCTCAAAATAAGTAAAACTTTAGCAGAGGATGGTTATAAAGTCTTACTTGTGGATTGTGATTACAACCTTTCTAATACCTCAATTAAGCTCGGTCTTCCTCTAAACAATGACTTTCAGCAATTAGTTAAAAAAGAAAAATCCCTTGAAGATTGTCTCTACAAGGATAAAAACTTTCACCTATTATCTGGATGTAATGGTAACCTTGATCTTTTCAGGGATGATTTTAAGCTTGAACAATTCATTATAGATATACTTCTAAGTCAGGAAAATCACTATGATTTTATTTTCTTAGATAACCCTGCTGGTGCCAGAAAGGAAAACCTTACTCTAAACGCATATAGTGATTATAGGTTCTTCGTTGTTAATCCAGATAAATCTAGCCTTACAGACGCCTATAGCCTTATGAAAATCTTAAAAAAGGACTATGGGGTAAGTGAAAACCACCTAATAATAAATAAGGCCACTTCACTCAAACAAGTTAATAAAATAGTGAGGGTCTTATCTGAAACAGTTGAAAATTTTCTGAATACCCGACTGCAAATATTGGGTTCTATTGAAAGAGAAGTAAAAAATGCGGAAAATTTTGACTCTCATATGTTAAATAATTCCGGTTCAAAGATTCATAGAGATTTTTTAGAAATAATTAATAATTTTGTCGAGAAGAATTTGGGACTACCCTCAGTCGACCTTGTTGATACTTCAAGTCTGGTCTTTGGGGCAAAAACCTCTGGACATGAAGTTCAGGTTAAAACCTAGCAAGGAGTGCCAATGTCTTCTCTATCAAAAAAGCTAAAAAACTTAAAAGATTATAGATGTACAGTTGATCCTAAGATTAAAGAAGAAATTATAATAGAATATGCTCCTTTAATTAAATATATCGCTCAAAAGATTGCTGCTAGATTGCCTTCAAATATAGAGCTTGATGATCTCATTTCATGTGGAACGATTGGCCTAATGGATGCAATTCAAAAATTTGATCCAACAAGAGATAATAAATTTAAAACGTATGCAGAATTTAGAGTGAGGGGTGCCATATTAGATGAACTAAGGGCACAAGATTGGGTCCCCAGATCAATTAGAGAAAAAGCAAAGCTAGTAGAAAGGGCCTATTCGAAGATTGAGTCAAGTTTGGGCAGACCTGCTACAGATGAAGAGATGTGTCGTGAATTAGATGTAACTCAAGACGAATTTCATGACCTACTTAATAAAGCAAAGTCAGTCTCTTTATTAAATATAGATGATTCTTCTACTTTCAATAGAGGAGATAAGAAGTTGATTGCTGGGTTAATGGAAAATAACCGCTCGGCCAATCCTTTCAATGCTGTTGCTTATAAAAATGCAAAAGAAAATATAAAAGAAGGAATTAAGTCTTTGCCAGAGAAACAAAGACTCGTTCTCAGTCTCTATTATTATGAGGATTTAAATCTTAAAGAAATTGGCCAGGTTCTTGATGTGACTGAGTCAAGAGTTTCTCAACTCCATACTCAAGCAGTGTTGAAATTAAGATCAAAACTTAAAAATCTATTTGAATCAATAGACGATTTAGCAGGTTAAGAATTGGAAACAGAAGAAAAACTTAAAAATGCAATCGAAGACCTATATTTTGTAAGTGACTTAGATATTCACCCTTTCCTAGGACAAATTAACTTTTACGTTTCACAATTAAGAAAAGAGAAAAGCTCTCCAAAGTCTATTCAGATCGATGATTTTCCATTTTTAGCAAAATTTATGGATACAAGCTTTCGATCACTTATCGAAAACTATACGCAGAGATCTATTTATTTAAAGACATGTAAGGTATCGCCTTCATTTAAGAATTTCGATTTATTAAAGGCCGAGTCTTTGTTGGCCCAGCTTCCACTAATGCTTAAAATTATTAGTCTTATGAAGTTAGGTGGAGATCTTATAGTTGATTTGAACGATCGGTTTCTTGTTATTTCTGCCTTATTAAAAAAAGGAAAGGGAATAAGGGATAACAAAATTGAAATTTTAGAGCAGGTTAAATCTTTATTTGCTGTCAAAACCCTCACAACTTTCAATATAAGAGAAAGTGAGGTTATAGATTGTGCGATTCTCGATCTTAAGTTTGATATTGGTTATAACGAAGATTTAACTTATCAAGTTCAGACATCAGATTTAATAGGCGTAGATCTCTGTATGCCTAACCAACTGAAAAACTATGAGATTAGCAAAGAAGAGTTTAGTAAAATTAATGAACATCAAGTCTTTAAGATAAATGAAAACTGTAAAATTGAAAGAGTTAAAGATTATACCCAACTCAATGGCCAGGTGATTCATTTTCACTTTCTATTTCGTCCTATTTCATTCATAATACCTAAGAGAGGAGATCTCATAGATATTAAGAGTTTAGGTCGAAAGGACACAGGAAGTGACTGGACTACAAAAACAGTTCCTACATATTTCATCGATATCTTTTCATCGCATTAGCCTCTCCTCCAAGAGGTTCTTATGAAATTTAGGTACTCTAGTTTAATAAACATTTATTACGTTCTTAGTATTAGTCTTGGTATTTTGGCCATAGGTTTTGGTATTACCTATTTTTGGTTAAATGGGGCCATTAATATTAACAATATATCGGCCGTTATTGAGGCACAGTCTCTTGTTCAAGAGGTTGAAAAGAGAAATGAAGTTGATAATATTGTAAAGCTTGTCTCTTCAGACTCAGTCAGAGAAGCTGTTACTTTGGCCGACTCCTTTGAGGATGGAATAAAGGAAATAAAC
>JAURDE010000033.1 GCA_030828105.1 Bdellovibrionota bacterium
CCACCACCAACAATAATAATGTCATAACTCTTTCTTTTCATATTAAATGTTCCACGTGGAACAATACAACGCTTTGAATAATGTGGTAAGTTTTTATTTTCCTATGCAAAAATTGGAGAATATGTCGCCAAGAATTTCATCTGGGGGCATAACTCCTATAAGATCTGCTATTTTATGTCCAATTTCTTGCGTATGAAAGTCAATAATTCCAATATCTTGACCATTTTCATCAACCTCTACTTCTAATGATTTCAATGACTTATATATGTCACAAATAACCATACAATGACGTTCAATGAGTATCGGGTTACTTTCTTGAATTTTCATATACTTAGAGGTTATCGCCTCATTTACCTTTTTAACCGCCGGTCCTATAGGACCACTAGTTTCATCTGGTCCTATAGGACCATTTTCTTGTTCTGGTTCTATAGGACCACTTTTTTTATCTGGTCCTATGGGACCACTTCTTTCTGGTCCTATAGGACCAGAAAGATCAATGCATACGAAATCTATTTGTGGAAAGGCATTTCGGTAACTGTTAAAGTGAGCTCCAAAGTCTTTTTCCCCTGAGTGAGTAAAAATAACTAGGTCAATCGATGATAAGAAATCTTCACTCCAAACCTGATTTTCAAGGGGATTAATCACTAAGATTTTAAAAAAAGACGATTGAATTAAGCCTTTGGCCCTTTCCATACCTTCCTTTTCAACTTCATCTTCACTTTCTCTTAAGCCGGCAGTATCTATTAATCGATAATTGACTTTATTAATAAGAATATTTTCACTTATATAGTCTCTTGTTGTACCTGCGGTAGCACTAATAATAGAACGATCTTCTTTAAGAAGAGCATTAAACAGTGAGCTTTTACCCGCATTAGTTTTTCCTAATAAAATTACTGATGGTGATCGTAATCGTGATCCATTGACCTGTGTTCTTTCATATAGTCGAGTTAAAATCTCTGAAAAGTTTTTTAGACCTTTATGGAAGTTTTGTTGAACTGTTTGCTCACCTACATCATCAGAAAAATCAATAGAGATCTCTATAGCGGCCTTTAACTTTAAAAAGCTTTCCCTTAAATTTAGGTATGATTCTTTTAATTCACCATTGAGAACATCAAGGCCTTGATTAAGGGCCAATTCAGACTGCCCATTAATAAACATATCGAGACCCTCTACTTGAGAAAGAGTCATTTTTTTATTTTTTAATGCTCTAAAGCTAAATTCACCCGGCATGGCCAAGCGGCATAGACCTGAATCTATAAAGCCCTCTAATATGAAGTGAATATTTAAGGCATTACCATGAACACCTAACTCTAAAATATTCTCACCATTAAAACTTTTGGGGCCTTTGAAAAAAGTTAAAGTTACCTCATCTTGTTTTTTACCGTTAATTAAAAGGTTTGTTAGATAAACATAGCGAGGTTCAATTTTATTAAGATCTATTGAAAAAAAAGATGAAAATTCGTTTAAGCTTTCAAAGCCAGATAAACGAATAAGACCTATAGCATGGTTAGATTCATAACCAGTACTACAGGCAATTATAGGTCGTTCATCAAACTTTTCTAACCACACAAATTAATCCGAAACTTTATAAACAAACATCTGCTGTAACATACCAAAAACGGTTGAAACAAAGATGTAGAGAACTAGACCTGAAGGTAAATCTTTCATTATAAAACCAAATACAATTGGCATAATCATCATGATTTTTTTCTGTGCTGGGTCTGTTGTTGTAGTAGGTGTAACCTTCTGTTGAACGACCATAGAGATGGCCATGAGAACAGGTAAAATATAATAAGGATCTTTCTGACTTAAATCGTGGATCCAAATATAAAAAGGTGCACCAACTAGCTCAACGGCTTCATATAGAACCTTATAAAAAGCAAAGAAAATAGGCATTTGTAGAAGAAGAGGTAAACATCCTCCAAGAGGATTGGCCCCTGCTCTTTTAAATAGCTCCATGGTTTCTTTTTGCATTCTTTGAGGATTATCTTTGTGTTTTTCTTTTAGTTTAGTGAGCTCTGGCTGAAGAGTTTGCATTTTCTTCATACTCTTAAAACTTTTATATTGAAGGGGAAATGTGATCATTCTAATTAATATCGTTAACAGAATAATGGCGATACCGTAATTCGGTAGGTACTTATAGAAAAACTGAAGACCTCTTAAAATAGGAACTGCAACAATACCAAATATTCCAAAATCAACGGCAAGGTGAAGGTTATCACCCATACCAACTAATTTATCATAATTTTTTTCTGTAAATATAAGGTAACCATTAAGAAAGTTCATTGGGTTTACAGTATCTACTACAACGGTTCCTGATTCTTCAGATTGAAAACGAGAAACAATTTTACTGGAATGAACAAAGTTAAAAATATGGTGATTAAAATCAATACCAAACCATTTTAAGGTTTTTTCTCCTACTTCCTTATCTCCTAACTCAAATCTATCTACTTCATCAGAAAAAGTCATAAACTGTCTAATCTGATTATTTTCTAATCGGTCTTTTTTAGAGTTGAATTTGAAGCGGTAAAGGTATGGTCTTTCTGAATTTAAGGAATATAATACTTTCCCATTATCATCCATTTTAATATTGATTGTAATATTATGTTGATTATCTTTACCCACGATTTCACTTTCCCCAACTTTTTTCATATTAAAGAATAGTTGGGTTGGGTTAGGATTAAGAACTAAGATTTCAAAAGGTACCTTATTACCTCCAATCGACTCAAAGGAAAACTTTGTTTCAGGATTGTTATAATTAATAGTTTGAAGAGCATTATTGGTAACAAACTCCAAGTTTCCTTTTCTCACTAAAAAATTTTGAAAGTCTTGCTTTTGTTCAACAACCTGAGTTGACTCAACATTAGTAGTCTTAGTTGGTAATTGAGCTTCTTTTTTAACTATATCTTTTGCAATAGGCTTTACGGCCTTAGGAGCAAAATAAAACTGCCACGTAAATAGGACAATCCCTGATAATACAACTGCAAGAAATGCTCTTTTTTGTTCTGCTCCCATTAATCTCTACTCCTCATTTATATGAATCGTTTTTGGAAGAGGGTCATACCCTCCCGAATGAAGTGGATTACACTTTAAAATTCGAAGGGTTAAATACCACAATGCTTTAATAAAGGAAAATCTTTGAAATGCTTCTAGTCCGTATTGAGAGCAAGTCGGATGGAACCGACATCTTGGGCCAAATATGGGTGATACCAACTTTCGATAGAATTTTATTAAAAATAGTACAAAATGATTAAAGGGATTCATTTTTTTTTAATTTGGACCAAAGTGAATAGCTACTCTCGAGAACTTTTTGCTCGGCATCACTTATTTTTTCATTATCCTTATATACTCTTGGAGAAACTACTATAAGGATGTCTTTTCCAAGCAACCTAAAATCACTAGTTCTAAACTGCTCTCTTAATAAACGCTTTAGTCTATTACGCTTACCAGCAGAGCCTACCTTTTTAGATACAGAAAAACCTATTCTGGTTGAGGCAGACTTGTTCTGTGAATCCTTATAATAAAATCTTAACCACTTAGAACTAAGTAGCTGACTACCTTCTCTTAGATAGGAAAAATCTTGAATAGTCTTAAGACGAAAGTTGGGCCCGAAACCATTCACAATTTTACTTAGTTCCTACCTTTACAGTAAGATTCTTTCTGCCTTTTGCTCTTCTAGCAGAAATAATATTTTTTCCACTTGAAGTAGACATTCTCTTAAGAAAACCGTGAACTCTCATTCTTTTCTTTCTTTTTGGTTGCCAAGTTCTTTTGCTCATATTCTATAGCCTCTTTATAACACGTATTGTGAAGAGCGTTTATATGGTAAGAGACTCTAAAGGTCAATAACATATGGCGTAATTACCCCATTTTATTGGTAATAAAGAATACTCCATGATAATGGTTATTACCCGAACGAACCTAACAACGCGGAGCAACTAAACCTATATGTCTGGCCCATTCCCATTTGACCATTTCCTAAAGCCAAAAAATAGTAAAAAAATCAATGACTTACTCCCAAGCAAACATTCCCAGTGCGTTGATAATGACCTAGATATCATCGAAAACTTCAAACAAAACGTACCTCCTAAAAAATATAAAGCTCTTTTTGAGGGAAATCTAAAATTAATTAAAGATGAACCAGATACCATCGTATTTGAAGTCCCCAATGAATCTACTAAATCTGCCCTTGAAGACAAATTTATAGATGAACTACAAGAAGCTTGCTTCGATACCTTTCAAGTAAATAAAAAAATACAAATTATATGCTCAAAATCCAAAAATAACCCAAAAGAAGATATCAATTCTCTTTTAACAAGACCTATTCAAACAAATGAAAAGAAATCTGTTCGTGACCACAAGTTCAAACTTGACCTTGATCCAACGGCAGATGATCTTAAAAGCAAAATAGAATCAAAATACATCAATCATATGAACCCTGACCCACAGGAATTAGTGATAGATAATCTCAAAAGATTTGAGAACTTTATAATAGGTGCATCAAACCAACTGGCCTTTGCTACAGCTCAGGCAGTTGCGCAAACACCTGGTAAAAATGGTAAATACCCATCTTTGTACCTTCATTCAAACTCTGGACTTGGTAAAACACATTTACTACATGCCGTTGCAAATCAAATAAAAGAAAATTACCCGCAACTCGTAATATGTCTTATTACAGCAAGAGATTTTATGAATGAAATGATCTCTTATATACAAAAAAATAATATTTCTGAATTTCGAAAAAAATACTCTGAAAAAGTTGATGTCCTGATGATTGACGATATTCATGAAATACACTCAAAACAAGGAACTCAAAACGAGTTCTTTCATATTTTTAATGAGCTACATAATAAAGGTAAGCAACTTATTTTTACTTCTGATAAAGCACCTAAAGAAATTGAAGGGTTAGAAGAAAGAGTTAAAACTCGCCTCCAGTGGGGATTAGTTGTCGATATTCAAAGACCGGACATTGAAACAAGGATTGCTATTCTAAAAGGAAAAGCGCAAGAACTTGATCTCTACTGTACTGAAGATGTAATTAATCTTATAGCCACATCAGTAAAAAGTAGCATTCGCGAACTTGAAGGATCTTTAATAAGATTATCTGCCTATGCAGATGTTATGGATATTGAAATTGACACAGAGATAGTCAGAGAACAACTAAATATTCAAGATAACTCTAACGTTAAACAAATAACTCTTGAAAGCATCGCCAAAACAACAAGCCAACATTTTAAAATTCCCCTACCTGATTTAAGAAGCAAATCAAGAAACAAAGAAATAGCCTATGCTCGCCATGTGGCCATATACCTATCACGTAAACTTATCAGGGCCACCCAACAAGACATTGGAAGATATTATGGAGGAAGAGACCACACATCTATCATCCATGCTGAAAAAAAAGTTCAAGAGCTACTCAAAACCGACAGTACACTTTCAAGAAATGTACTTGAAATCGAAAACGCACTTTAAGTTTTCCACAGTTTTCCACATTTAATCCACATTTAATTGTGAATAATTGGCCACCCAAGGCCGACTACTCAAAAGTTTTCCACAGGCCTATGTGAATAACTCAACTTTTAGGCCGAGTAGTCGGCCAAAAAAACAGTTTTCCACAACTTTTCCACAGGCCATTGTGAATAACTAAACCGTTTAATTACAGCAACTTAAGTAGTTTATTCACAAAAAACCAAAATTGTGAATAACTTTTTTCCACAATTCTACTTTTCCACAGGCCTAGTTTTCCACATGTGAATAACTTTGTGGAAAACTAAAGGCCTTTTAGGGCCGCGCATCGAATTAAATTAAACTCGTATATTCTTTGTGGATAACCTTGTGGATAAGTTGTGAGTAAGGAGAAAAAATTAAATTAAGAACGCAAATATACGAAGCTAGTGGAGGTGCTTTTCAAAAGTTATCCACACTTATCCACATATCAAAAAACGATAACATGTTGTTTTTATTATAAAAAAGAGGGTTTTCCACTTTTCCACAAGATAATATTATATATTAATAAATATAATTATTATTTCTTATAAGTTCCAGAAAGCTATACACCTTGATTTTATAAATCCCTAAGGATAAAAATATGTAAACAGAGAAACTAATAATGAAATGCCAAGTCACTAATGACATATTAAAAAATGCCCTTAATAAAATTTTATCAGTTGTTGATAAGAAAAATACAAGGCCTATTCTAAGTTACACTCTTGTTAGAGCTAACGAAGATAATACTATTGAGTTTTCAGCTACAGACCTAGAAGTTTCAGCAAGAATAAAAATTGAAGCTATTGTGGAAAACCCTGGGATCTTTTGTGTAAATGCTAAAAATTTATATGATATTGTAAGAGAGTTACCTGAAGATAATATTTATCTTGATAAGGAAAACGATCAAAATACTTTAAACCTTACTTGTAAAGAAATTCATTATTCTTTGCTTATATGCGGTCATGAAGATTTCCCACACTTAAATTTTTGTAATGAGTCTTCAGAGTTTATTCTCAACTCAAATGCAGTTGTAGAAATGATAAATAAAACATCTTTTGCTGTTTCAAATGATGAAACGAGACTTTACCTAAACGGTATATATCTACAAGAGACAGATAATAAACTAAGGGCAGTAGCAACCGATGGTCATAGATTATCTTTAATTGATAATATTACAGACCAACCTCTTGAGCACATTGAACCCTTAACTAATGGAATAATTATCCCTAAAAAAGGTGTTTTTGAACTTAAAAAAATGGCCGATACTTTTCCTGGCGAAGAATTAAAAATATCTGTTGATGACTCTTTTATGTACGTCAATACAGATATGTATTCTCTATCTATTCGATTAATCGCCAGAGAATATCCAAAATATCAAGCGGTTATTCCTAATAAGACATCCTTTTCTATGCGTGCTGATAAAACCTCATTTTTTGATGCTGTTAGAAGAATTAAAATTATGTCTAATGAAAAATCTAATGGCGTAAGAATTAAATTAAATAAAAATCAAATGTCTATTTCTGCAAATCATCCATCACTAGGAGAGGCCCTAGAGTTTGTTCCTATTACTTACACAGGAAATGATATGGAAATAGGTTTTAATGCTAAATACCTTATTGATACTCTCTCAAACCTTGATGATGGAGATATTAATATTGAACTTAATAATGAATTAAGTCCTGTTATCATAAGATCTGAAAAAGTCCCCAATTACTTAGGGATTATTATGCCCTTAAAACTTTAATAACTTGTGGAATTCTTCAGAATATCAAAAATAAAAGCTTCAAACTTCAGAAACTTGGAAGATGAGATTATTGATTTTTCTCCAGGAATAAATTGTATTATAGGAGAGAATGGAAATGGAAAAACTAATATATTAGAAGCTGTTTTTATGATGGCCTCTAAGAAATCTTTCCGTAAAAACACAAGTTTTCCACAAATTCTCAGTGTCGATGGTGAAAAACCTGAAATATTAATTTCTTCAGTGTTTGAAAAAAAAGATAAAAATCATTTTAATATCTCATTAAAAATGGGCCAGGAAGGAAACTTTTGGTATGAAGACAACTTTCCGGTTAAAAAAAAGACATCAATTCCTATAGTTTTTATTAATCCTTTTGATTCTTATAGCTTTTTTCAAACAGCTTCATTTAGACGCAACTGGATGGATACAAATATTTCACAAATAAACCCAGTCTATAAAAGACAATTAAACCGTTATCAGAAGGCCTTAAGGTTTCGGAACAACCTCCTTTCAGGTAAAGATGGAATGATTGTAGAGCAACTAAAGGCCATAGATAAAGAAATGGCTAAGTGTTCCAAGGTCTTAACTGATATTCGTATACAATTTTTAGAAGAGATAGATTCTACTTTTTCGCAAACATTTAAGAAAATATTTTCCGAAGAGCATCATTTACAAGCTCAACTCCAAAGTAGATGTCTAAATTTAACAGAGCAGCAAATATATAACGCATACAGAAATAATACCGAAAAAGATATTGAAAGAAGAATAACTACTTATGGCGTGCATAAAGATGATTATGCGCTTCTTTTTGATGGTTTTGATTCTATTGAATACTGCTCTTTGGGTCAGCAAAAAATGGCCTATTTAAGCCTGTTATTTGCCTATATAGGCCTCTTTAGGTATAAATTTAACTCGTACCCTATAGTTCTCATAGACGATGTCTCAGGTGAACTCGATAAGCAGCGTTGGCGAAAATTAGTGCAGTATCTAAAGTCGCAAGATTTTCAGGTTCTCATAACTACAGCAAACGAAAACCTGACTAGAGAGTTGGAAGAACTAGCGATGGCCAAGAAATTAAGAGTTCTTGAGGGTAAAGTACAAAATGTTTGAAGGAGTTCCATTGGAAAATCAAGAACCTAATATTTCAAAAGTATCAACAGATTATACGGCAGATAAAATAAAAGTTTTAGAAGGACTTGAAGCTGTTCGTAAACGACCAGGTATGTATATTGGTGATACTACATCAAGAGGTTTGCATCACTGTGTTTATGAAATTGTAGATAATGCGGTAGATGAAGCCTTAGCAGGCTACTGTTCTGAAATAAATGTTGTTATTCATGTTGATAATTCTGTAACTGTTATTGATGATGGAAGAGGTATACCTGTTGGGATACATCAAACTGAAGGGATTTCAGCTGCTGAATTAGTTTATACAAAGCTTCATGCCGGTGGAAAGTTTAATGAGGATGATGGAGCTTATAAGGTTTCAGGTGGACTTCACGGTGTTGGTGCCGCTGTTGTTAATGCACTTTCTAAATGGGTTAAACTTGTTATTAAAAAAGAAGGTAAAATTTACCAAGTTGAATTTCAATATGGAAAAGCAGTTAAAGGGCTTGAGGTTTTAGGAGATTTAAAAAATAAAGACGAGACGGGAACCGCCGTTACTTTTAAACCTGATAATGAAATTTTTGATACTCACGAATTTAATTACGACACTCTCTCAAATAGATTTAGAGAAATGGCCTTTTTAAATAAGGGCCTTAAAATCGTACTTCAAGATGAAAGAAGTGAAAAAACAGATACCTTTCATTATGAAGGTGGACTTAGAGAATTCGTTACCTATCTAAATAGGGCAAAAAACCCAATTCATAAAAAAATTATTTATTTCACGCAATCTAAAGAAGATTATGAAGTAGAAGTAGCTATGCAGTGGACTGATGCTTATTCAGAAGTCCTCTCCTCATATGCTAACAATATTTCTACTCCTGAAGGCGGTGTTCACGTCTCTGGATTTAAAACGGCCCTTACAAGAATCTTAAAGTCCTACGCTAAGGATAATAACCTTTTAAAAAATATTAAAATAAACCTCTCTGGGGATGATATGAGAGAGGGGCTTACAGCAGTTATTTCTGTAAAACTAAAAGAGCCTCAATTTGAAGGTCAAACGAAATCAAAACTTGGTAACTCTGAAGTTGAAGGTATTGTTAACTCTCTAGTAGGGGACGCTCTTAAAACCTTTTTAGAAGAAAATCCAAATACAGCTAAGCTTATTATCAAAAAATCAGTTGATGCTGCTTCAGCTAGAGAAGCTGCTCGTAAAGCGAGAGAGCTTACAAGAAGAAAAAGTGTTTTAGAGGTAACAGGACTTCCTGGAAAAATGGCCGATTGCCAAGAAAAGGATCCAGCACTTTGTGAAATCTACATAGTCGAGGGTGATTCTGCCGGTGGTTCAGCAAAACAAGGGCGAGATAGAAAAACTCAGGCCGTTCTTCCTCTTAAAGGTAAAATCCTAAACGTCGAAAAAGCTCGTTATGATAAGATGCTTGCTAATAATGAAATTCGAATGCTTATTCAGGCCTTAGGAACTTCGATTGGAAAGAATTCCTTTGATCTTAAAAAGCTCAGGTATCATAAAATTGTTATCATGACCGATGCCGATGTCGATGGTTCTCACATTAGAACTCTTCTTCTTACTTTATTTTATAGACAGTTTCCGGAACTATTAGAGCACGGTTATATCTATATTGCTCAACCACCTCTTTATAAATACAAAAAAGGAAAGGTTGAAAAATATCTAAAAGATGAAAAGAAGCTTGAAGAGTTTTTAGTTCAAAACTCCGTTAAAAATTTAACTATTGAAGTAGAAAATAAGACTCTTGATATTGGTGATGTGGAAAAACTTATCACTAAATACAGATCTTATGTAACGGATCTTAATAATTATGACATTCATTTTGATACGGCTCTTTTAAAAAGAATTTTAGAGGAAACTGATATTGAAGCGGCGACGTTAAAAGATCCTAAAAAACTTAGAGCAGCCGTTGATGAGTTAAAAGAGCATTTTGAAAAATTAGAAAATGACACTCTTAAAAAGTACTCATTTAGTATTGTTGAAGATGACGAATATGATTGTGAGAAACTTGAAATAACAGTTCAAACAACAGCTAGAACCAAAAGATTTAAACTCAATAGTTATTTCCTTTCTTCTTCAGAATTTGCTGATCTTAAGAATATGTACGAAGGAATTGAAAAATATAAAGGTGCATCTTTTGTAGTTGTTAATGAGAAAAAAGAAAAAAATAACTATGATGGGATTAAGGCCTTTTCTGATTTTATCCTAGAAGATGGTAAACAAGGTGCTTATATCCAGCGGTATAAGGGACTAGGGGAGATGAACCCAGATCAACTATGGGAAACAACTATGGATCCTGCTTCAAGAACTCTTCTTCAAGTAAATATTGAAGATACGATTGAAACAGACCAAGTTTTTTCTGTTCTTATGGGTGATCAGGTTGATCCAAGAAGACAATTTGTTGAAGAAAATGCCCTTAACGTAAGAAACCTTAGCATTTAAAAAGAGTAGTTATGACTGAAAATACAATTGATAAAAGTGTACAACCCATTCTTATCCAAAATGAAATGAAAGAGTGTTACCTCGATTATGCCATGAGTGTAATCGTTGGCCGTGCTCTTCCTGATGTTAGAGATGGTTTAAAGCCTGTTCATAGAAGAATCCTCTATGCCATGCACACCATGAATAACTACCATAATAAACCTTTTTTAAAGTCCGCTAGGATTGTCGGGGATGTTATTGGTAAGTATCACCCACATGGTGACTCTGCTGTTTATTCTACGATGGTAAGAATGGCCCAAGATTTCTCCATGAGATACCAACTTGTCGATGGACAAGGAAACTTTGGTTCTATCGATGGCGATAACGCTGCGGCCATGAGGTATACCGAAGTTAGAATGCAAAAAATGAGTGAAGATCTCTTAAAAGATCTAGAAAAAGAAACAGTTGATTGGCAGCCTAACTACGATGATTCTCTTCAAGAACCTACTGTTCTTCCTGCTAAAATACCAAACTTACTCGTTAATGGATCAAGTGGGATTGCTGTTGGTATGGCCACCAATATTCCTCCTCATAACTTAGGAGAAATAACACAAGGTCTCATTGCCCTACTAGAAAATAGAGATACTTCTGTTGAAGAGCTCATGAAAATTATCCCTGGGCCTGATTTTCCAACAGCTGGATTTATTCACGGAAAAGAGGGAATTAGACAGGCCTATAAAACGGGTAAAGGTATCATTCAAATTAGAGCTAAGGCAGAAGTTGAAGTTCATAAAAATGATAGAGAAAGAATTGTTGTTACAGAACTTCCTTACCAAGTAAATAAAGCTAAACTTATTGAAAAAATTGCTGAGCTTGTTAACGCTAAAACCATTACAGGAATTAGCGATATTAGAGATGAATCAAATAAACTCGGAATCCGAGTTGTAATGGAAATTAAAAAAGGCGAGATGGGAAGTGTAGTTCTTAATCGTCTTTATAAAAATACTCAGCTTCAAGTTTCTTTTGGGATTATCTTTTTATCTCTTAATAATGGTATGCCAAAAATTATGGATATTAGAGAACAACTTCTTTGTTTTCTAGATCACAGAAGAGAAATCGTTATTAGAAGAACTGTTTACGATCTTAAAAAAGCTGAAGCACGTGCTCATATCTTATTAGGATTAAAAACGGCCGTTGAAAATATAGACGCTATTGTTGAACTGATTAAAAAAGCAAAAGCTCCAGGAGAAGCAAAAGAGCAACTTATAAATAGATATAAGCTCTCAGATATTCAGGCACAAGCTATCCTAGATATGCAACTCAGACGTCTTACAGGTCTAGAGCGAGATAAAATCGTTAAAGATTATGAAGATGTTATGAATCTCATTGCTGAATTAAAAGGCATTCTTGCTGATGAAAGTAAAATCAAAGAAATCATCAGAGGTGAATTTGATGAAATCATTGAAAAATATGGTGACGAGAGAAAGACTGAAATTGTTGCTAAAGGTGATGAAATTCAACTTGAAGACCTTATTAAACAAGAAGATCAAATCGTAACCATCACCCACAAGGGCTATATTAAAAGAATGGCCATGGATACCTATAAAACTCAAAAAAGAGGTGGAACAGGTGTTAAGGGTGCAGCTGGAAATGATGAAGATTTCTTCACAGACATTTTTGTCGCCGACACCCATTCAACTCTTCTTTTCTTTACAACGAGAGGGGTGGTCTTTTCTAAAAAGGTTTATGGAGTTCCTGAAGGAACGAGAACTTCCAAAGGAAGAAATATCGCTAACCTTATTCAAGTACCTTCCGGAGAAAAAATTAAAGAGATTATCTGCGTAGAAAACCTTGAAGAAGGAGATGGTAGATATCTTGTATTTGCTACTGAAAAAGGGATCGTTAAAAAGACTAATCTAAGTGAATACAAAAAAATTAAGCAATCAGGTCTAAGGGCCATTAAAGTTCAAGATGGTGATTCCGTTTGTAACGTAAGAATTACAGATGGCAAAAAGGATATTCTTCTTTGCTCTACTTCAGGAAAAATCATTAGATTTGCTGAAAGTGATTGCCGTTCAATGGGAAGAGTCTCTCAAGGTGTTAAAGGAATTAATCTTGATGATAAAGAAAGAATCATTGGGATGGAGATTATCGATGACTCTGTTGAAATTCTTTCAGTAACTGAAAATGGTTACGGAAAAAGAACTCAAGCCTCTGAGTATAGAAGACAAACTCGTGGAGGAAAAGGGATTCTCGCCATGAGACTGACTGAGAAAAATGGGGAAATTATCTCTATTAAACCAGTTAGCGATAAAGATGGTCTGATGATCATTACAGATAAAGGTCAAGTTATTAGAACTGGTATGGATGGTATCTCTCTTATGGGCAGGACAACTCAAGGAGTAAGAATTATTAAACTTAAGTCCGGTGAAAAAGTTGTGGCCGTAGAGAGAATCGTTGAAGAAGATGATAATTTTTCAGAAGGTTAATCTCCTTTTCATATTTCTATTATTAGGTGGGTGTGATTTTACGCCCACTTATCATAAAGAAATTTTACGAGCTCAGGACTATGTTAAGGAGCAGGATTATAATAAGGCCGTTCAGCAATATGAAAACTTATTAAAAAAAACTATTAGCAATGAAATAAAGTTAAAAATTTATTTCCAATTAGGAGAGATCTATTCCATTCATCTAGGGGAAATAAGAAAGTCTCTAGCTTATTATAAAAATGTAACCAAGATTTCAGATGATATTTTTTGGACTGTTAAAGCAGAAGAAAAAATAGCAAATCTCGCTTTTGATTATTTAAAAGATTATAATCAATCCCAAAAAAGTTTTCAAAAATTGATTGAATTTGTGCCGAGGTTAAATAATTACGAAACTTTTTTATTTAAATTAGGTCTTTCTCATTTCAAGCTAAATGAATTCGAAAAAAGTACGACAGTTTTTAAAGAGCTAAATAAAAAAGAATTTAAAGATTCTTATATTAAAGCTAATTATTATCTAGGGCTTATTAATTATCTTAAAAAAAATTGGAGAGAGGCGATTATATTTTGGAAAAAATATGTGGCCTTAGAAAAAAGAAGAGACCATGTTGTAAAAACAACTTTTTTAATGGCCAATGCCTATGAAACGATGGAAGAACTAAAAAGTGCATACAACCTGTACTATTCAATTTTAGGGGAGTACCCCAATATTGAAGTTGTTCAAAATAGATTAAATGCGGTTTATAATAGAAGAATCGCTAGAAAGAGATAGTTTTGAGATTTGAAAAAAAATGGTTGCAAATTGTTGGACTTGCTCTTAGCTTTCCATCGGCCATTCTTTTTATGGCCTGGGGAACTACTGAATTAATAAAAATGGAAATTTTTTCTAAAAAAGTAGGTTGGACTCTTTTTGTTATTTTACTTTTTAATTATGTTTTCCTCTTTGTACGTTACACTTTTATAATAAAGAAAAAGGGTGAAGATGGTACAAATTAATTGGGCCCGCTATATTCCTTTACTCATCATATCGACCTCTATATTTCTGGCATTTTCCCGTAACCCTAAGGATGTTTACGGTACTTTAGTTGCGTTATTGGCCACATTAATTAATCAGTATTTTTTAGTGCAAGGGGTTAAAGAAATTGTTTTTAATGCTCGTGCTGAGTCGCAGCATCGGAGAGGTAATAAAAAAACTATACTCTTATTTTTTGGTAAGTTCCTTATACTCTTTGCAGGCTTTTATGCCGCCTACCTATTAATGGGTAAACAAGTGATTTTACCAATACTTAATTATGTTATTCTTATTTTTGCATTAACTCTAAGCATTAAAGGCTTTAAAGACCTCTCCTAAAACTATACAAATCGAGTCAAATAAGTTAACTATACCGAGCCGATTACACACTTTATTAGGATAAAGAATGAAAAAAATTCTTTCACTTGTCACTTTATTATTTTCTGTAAACTCGTATGCTGCTGGTGGATTTACTTGGATTAGCTCTGTTCAAAACCTTCTTGGAACTCATATACCAGAATATATTATTACCTATGGTCTTGTTGGTCTGGTTTTAATTGTTATTGGTTTACTTTATCGAAGTAAAATGGCCTACGTTCCAAATGCGGTAATTCCAGATAAAGGAATCACGCTTAGAAATATTAGTGAACTCTATGGGCAATTTATTTATTCTCAATGTAAGGCCGTGATTGGTGAAAAAGAAGCTGATAAATATTTTGGATTTATCTCAACTATCTTTGTCGTCATTCTTTTTTCAAACGTCATAGGTCTTATACCTGGTTTTTTACCTCCAACGGAATACTTGAACACGACATTGGCCCTCGGGGTATTTTCTTTTATTTACTATAACTTTGTTGGTGCTAGAGAAGTTGGTTTTGTTAACTACTTAAAACACTTCGCAGGTCCTCTTTGGTATATGGCCATATTAATTTTTCCAATTGAAATCATATCAAACTTTATTAGACCTATATCTTTGGCCTTAAGGCTTAGAGGAAATATGTATGGGGACCATTTGGTTCTTGTACAGTTCTCTGATCTTGCACCACTTATTGTTCCTATTGCGGCCATGCTTTTAGGTCTTTTAGTTTGTTTTATTCAAGCCTATGTTTTTACAGTTCTATCAATGGTTTATATAAGCTTGGCAGTTGCCCATCACGATCATGGTGAGCACGCCCATCATTAATAATTTTCTTTAAAGGAGAAAAAAATGAAAAAATTAGTATTTACTGCTGCTACTCTTTTTGCCGCTACTCCAGCTTTTGCTGAAGGGTGGTCTGACGCTCAATCTTCAACAATCAAAGCTGCTGTTTATTTTCTAGCTGTAGCTCTTGCTGCTTCTGTTGGTACTAAGTCTCAATCAGCTGCTGCTTCTGTTGCTCTTGAAGGGATTGCTAGAAATCCATCTGCTGCTGACAAAATCATGACTCCAATGATTCTTGGTCTAGCTCTTATGGAATCACTAGTTATCTTTACTCTTATTTCTATCTTCCTAGCTTAATTAGAAATAAAACGTTCTAGATATAGAGGGCCCTGATCAGGGCCCTTTTTTTATTTTGTCATATTAGGTCTTCGACTCCTATAAGAAATACATATATACATATTATCAATAAGTTATGATTGCTAAATTTTCAAAAACTGTGGATCTTTCTTGTTAAATGACGCTAGACAGGGTAGAAAAAGGGCAAATTTTGGAGGAACTTTTGGGTATAGATCACCAAATTTACATGGAAAAGGCCATAAGCTTGGCCATCAATGGTAGGGGACTCGTTTCACCAAACCCTCTAGTTGGTGCCGTTATAGTAAAAGATGGAAAAATAATAGGAGAGGGCTTTCATGAAAGGGCCGGAACTGATCATGCCGAAGTCGTAGCTATTAAAAATGCTATTGAAGACGTAAGCGGGTCTACTCTCTACTGTAACCTTGAACCATGTTGCCATACAGATAAAAGAACACCTCCTTGTGTCGATCTTCTGATTGAGAAAAAAATTAAAAGAGTTGTTCTTTGTAATCTAGATCCCAATCCTAAGGTTTGTGGAAAAGGTATAAAATTATTAAGAGCAGCTGGTATTGAAGTGGAACTTGGTCTTCTTGAAAAAGAAGGGAAAAAACTTAATGAGACCTTTTTTAAATTTATTACCAGTGGTCTCCCCTTTGTTCACTTAAAGATGGCCATGAGTCTTGATGGGAAAATTGCACTGGCCAATGGAAAGAGTAAGTGGATTACTTGTGAAGACTCTCGAAAGATCGTTCATCAAATGCGTTTTGATTATGATGCTGTGATGATTGGTCGAGAGACCCTCAATAAAGACAATCCTAAGCTTACCATTAGAGATGTAGAGAGCTTTGGGAAATGCCCTTATCGAATCGTTATGGGCAACCCGTCTGCGATGAATCTTGATTCTGATCTATTTATTGATGAATACAAGAAAAAGACTATTGTGCTTACCGAAGTGGGGAAGTGGAATAACGCATCAGAAACCATTAAAGATTTCTTCTATCGAAATGATATTAAGATCCTTCTCGTTGATAAACATGCCCCTGGAAGCAACTTATTTAAGGCACTTAAGGCCCTAGCAGCTGAGGGTATAACATCTGTCTTAGTCGAAGGTGGCGCAAAGCTATATTCTTCATTTATTAAAGAAGGGCTTTATGATAGGATCAGCGCTTTTCAAGCCCCCTTCTTTATGGGAGAGGGAATCAATGTTCTCGGAGAGCATTTTGAAGATCTTTCGGAAGTGAGACGACATACCATCCTTGACTCAAGAAGAGTCGGAGTTGATCAGCTTTTAGAGATAGGGAATTAAGATGTTTACAGGATTAGTTAAAGAGTTAGGAAAGATCGTAAAAATTACTCCCAACAATGAGGGTAAAGAGTTTACGATTGCTTCAAAATCTCTGATTAACGAAATCGGTATCGATGATTCTGTAGCTGTTAATGGTTGCTGCCAAACGGTAGTTGCTTATGATCAAGAAACTTTTACAGTTCAAGCAGTTCACGTCACGTTAGAAAAAACGACATTCTCTAATTTAAAAACTGGAGATGAAGTAAATCTTGAACTTGCATTAAGACTTAGTGATCGATTAGGTGGACATCTGGTTCAAGGACATGTGAATGGAGTAGGCAGCCTTCAATCTGTGACTCGAAAAGGAAAGAACTACGTTCTAAGAATTAGAGGACCTGAAAACCTTTCTAAATATATTGTAAAGGAAGGCTCTATTGCGATTGAAGGAATTAGTCTTACCGTTGCAGATAAAAAAGCAAATGATTTTGAAGTTTCTATCATTCCTCACACTTGGGAAAACACAATCCTAAGAAATAGAAAAGTAGGTGATGGGCTTAATCTAGAAATAGATATATTAGCGAAATATGTGGAATCCATTCTTGGAGGAGCTAGCGATAAAAAAGATCTCTCCCTCGATTGGATAAGAAGCAAAGGATATTAATTGTGATTAAATTTGATGACATTGAATCGGCCATTAAAGATATTAAAGACGGGAAAATTATCATTGTTGTCGATGATGAGGATAGAGAAAATGAAGGGGACTTCGTTATGGCCGCTGAAAAAGTTTCTCCTGAAGCGGTTAACTTTATGGCCGTTCACGGAAGAGGCTTAATATGTACTCCAATCACTTCTAAAAGAGCGAATGAGCTTGGTCTCTCTCTTATGATTGGAAATAACGATTCAATTCACCATACAGCTTTTACTGTATCAGTTGATCATCAAGACACGGAGACAGGTATATCGGCCGTTGACCGATCTAAGACTATTGAATCGATGGTTAATCCAGCAACCAGACCGGATGAGCTTTTAAGACCAGGACATATTTTTCCATTAATTGCTAAAGATGGTGGCGTTTTGGTTAGAAACGGTCATACCGAAGCCGCTGTAGATTTAGCGAGACTAGCAGGGCTTAAGGCCGCTGGAATTATTTGTGAAATCTCTAATCCTGATGGTTCTATGGCAAGGGTTCCAAAACTTATGGAAATGGCCAAAGAATTTAATATGAAAATCATTACGATTAAAGACCTCATCGATTATCGAATTAAAAAAGAAACTTTTATTGAAGAGATTTCTGCAATCGATTTTCCAAATGAATTTGGAACTTTTAAGCTTCACGCTTTTGAAAATATTTTTAATCGTGGTGAGCACCATTTGGCCTTTGTCAAAGGTGAAGTGAACAATGAAGTCAACCCAGAGCCTGTAACAGTCAGAGTTCATTCTGAGTGTTTCACAGGAGATGTCTTTGGATCCAAAAGATGTGACTGTGGTGATCAACTCAAAAAGAGCATGGAGCAAATTGAAAAAGAAGGAAGAGGAATTCTTCTTTATTTAAAGCAAGAAGGTCGAGGAATTGGACTAATTAATAAGATTAAGGCCTACCGACTTCAAGATAAAGGTTATGATACGGTTGATGCAAATCATAAGCTTGGTTTTAAATCAGATCTTAGAAGCTATGGTTTTGCAGCTCAAATGCTTAAAAATCTTGGTGTAAAACAAATTAAACTTCTTACCAACAACCCAAACAAATTATTTGATCTATTGAAGTATGGAATTCAAATCAGTGAAAAACTTCCTCTTGAAGTAACACCAAATGAAACCAATCTTCACTACCTCAAAACAAAAAGAGATAAAATGGGACACACCATTCTCAATGGACCCCATTAAGGAGATTTTATGAATATTATTGAAGGCCGATTAAATGGTGAAGGTAAAAAATTTGCACTAGTTGTAGGGCGATTTAATGAGTTTATTTCTTCAAAATTAATGGAGGGAGCTCTGGATTGTCTTAAAAGACATGACGTAAATGAAGCTGATATTGATGTGGCCTGGGTTCCAGGTGCATTTGAAATTCCTCTTCTTGCTAAGAAAATGGCCAAGACGAAAAAATATGATGGTGTGATCTGCTTAGGCGCTGTGATTAAAGGATCGACTTCTCATTTTGATTATGTTTGTGCAGAAACTTCTAAAGGAATTGCAAAAGTCTCTCTTGATGAAGAACTACCTGTGATCTTTGGAGTTCTTACGACAGATACAATTGAGCAAGCGATTGAACGAGCAGGAACCAAAGCTGGTAACAAAGGCTGGGAATGTGCTCTTTCCGCTCTTGAAATGTCTTCTCTTATAAGAAAATTTGAATAGAATCTAAAGCGCCCGTTCAGGGCGCTTTTATAAACTCCTATGATATAAAACAATAGAAGCGGCAACAGAAGCGTTGAGGTGGGCGACATAATCTGAGATGGGTATCTTAATGACTTTGTCACAAGCCTCTATGATCTCTTGATCCATCCCATGACCTTCACTTCCAATAATTATTGCCTCAGATTCTGTAGACTTCCAACTTTTGATATCAATAGAACTCTCGAGATGAGCAGTCCCTACAAAAGAAATGCCTTCTTTTTTTAACTCACCCATAAGTTCTAAAAGGTTTTTAGTTTTATGCACTTTAATATCGAAAATGTTTCCCATGGAAACTCTAATACATCTTCTTAAGTAAGGAGAAACAGTTTTAGAGTCAATGATGATAGATTCCACTTTAAAGGCCCTAGCAGTTCTTATAATAGAGCCTACATTTTCAGGACTGGTGAGCCCATTTAAAATAAGATAGGGGGGTTTTAACTCTTTAAGAGGAGAATATAGATCACCTTCGGCAAGAGCTAGAAGACCTTTATGATAATTAAAACCTGTGAGCTCTTTAATTTCTTTAGAGTTCAGTTTAAAAACTTCTTCTGCTCTATCGCAGAGTCCTGAAAACTCTTCGGTTAGAGCATCTTCAATGAGAACCTTTTTAATTTTAAAGTTCTTCTGAAGTAGTTTTCTAATGCCTTTAGGCCCCTCTACAATAATTTGATTAGAAGAAAGAAGCTTATTTCCCTTAAGACCTTGAAATTCAGAAAGCTCAGCTTTCATTTAAGATAGTCCTTAAGATATTTAGCTGTATAAGATTTTTTATTTTTACAAATCTCTTCAGGAGTTCCTTCAGCAACGACAAGACCTCCATGGTCACCGCCTTCAGGGCCAAGATCAATAATATGGTCAGCTACCTTAATAACATCAAGATTGTGTTCAATAACAAGGACAGTGTTACCCTGGTCAATAAGGTCATTAATTGCACTAAGAAGAACTTTAATATCTTGAAAATGAAGACCTGTCGTGGGTTCATCTAATATATAGAGGCAATGGCCTCTAGTCATTTTTGCCAATTCTTTTGCTAGCTTAAGTCTTTGGGCCTCACCACCAGATAAAGTTGTTGCTGATTGACCTAAGCTTATATAGCCAAGACCGACATTATTTAAAGTAGAAAGTATATGGTGTATCTTTTTTTGATTTTTAAAGACATCAATGGCCTCTTCAACGGTAAGGTCGAGGACATCAGCTATAGACAGACCTTTAAAGAGTATCGACAAGGTATCTTTGTTGTATCTTTTACCAAGACAATCCGTACAAGTAATATAAACATCTGGGAGAAAATGCATTTCTATTTTTTTAACACCATTACCTTCACACTCTTCACATCGGCCCCCTTTTACATTAAAACTGAAACGTCCCTGCTTGTACCCACGAACCTTAGATTCTGGAAGGTTACTAAAAAGTTTCCTAATACTATCAAATACAGATGTATAAGTTGCAGGGTTTGATTTAGGCGTCCGTCCTATAGGAGATTGATCAAGTTCAATGACTGAGTCAATTTTATCAAGCCCATCAATCTTTTTATAATTATCTCTTTCATATCCCGCTTGATAAGATTTTCTCAAATTTGATTTTAAAGCGGGAACAAGTACTTCATGTATTAAGCTCGATTTTCCAGAGCCACTTACACCTGTAATACATATTAACCCATCAAGAGGTATGGCAACGTTGATATCTTGAAGATTATTTTCTCTAGCGCCAGTAATATGGATACCATCTTTAAGTTTTCTTCTTTCTGGAACTTCTATATTTAATTTTTTTGAAATGTACTTTGCAGTGATACTTTTACGTGAAGATGTTATTTTTTTACCTTCTCC
>JAURDE010000234.1 GCA_030828105.1 Bdellovibrionota bacterium
ATAATGGGGCTTTTTTCTTTGGCAATTCTCTTAATCATCTGCTTTTGAATCCTCTGAAGATCTTTATCTGATAACTCATTTAAGTCATTAAGTTCACCAACAAGGATAAAATGGTAAGTACTTGCACTTTCATCCTTATCTGGATCATCGTAAACGTAGAGTGTAGAAGGAGAATTTTCCTTAGTCGTTAAAAGAACTTCATTCTTTTTAAAAGTAGGATTCATGCTAAGATCTTTGATTCCTCTTACAATTTTTTTATCTGTGATAAGGACCGTTTTACTAAGATCAAAATGTCTTGGAAGGGAAATTTCTGTAGGGGCATTGGCCGTTCTTCCTCTCCAAATAGAGATTGCGAATTTTCTATTTCTAAAATATCTCTTACGAGTACTTTTAGGAGCAATCGCATTCCAATCAAGAGTTGTTCCCTTCCAATAACTTTTTACATTATCATTATAGAAAAAAGTCATGAGCTCACCCTGAGTTCTTTTTGGATAGACTCTGCCAGTGGTAAGTTCATCTTTTAGTCTGGCCCCACCTACATTTTTTTCCCAAGTCCATTGAGTCGTAGAGGTAAATGGTGAGTAAAAATCTGCATATCGATTAAGATTTGTTGATCTCTTTCTAAGTTCAAGTGCTTGATAGGCCGCTTTTAGATTTCTGCTTGGATCAGCAGATTCTTTTCTTAAGTTACTTCCACCAATTGGCCATGTACCAAATTCACTTGCAAAAAGAGGAGCATCCCAGTTTCTAGACTCTTTAATCGCTTTTTCTTGGACTCTAAGATATCCACCATTTTTAACCTTGGTGATTCCCATAGACTCTCTGGTTTCATCATAGAAATGATAATTAAAGACCCAGTTTCCTTTTGGAGTGTAATTAAGAAGCCCAGTTCCGGACCCTACCTGAAATGTTACTGGTAGCTTAAGGTTCCACATCATATGCGGCTCACCGAAGAAAAACTTTGAATTCCATCCGGTCTTTTTCATGAGTTTGACTGTTTTTTCATAAAAAGGAAAAAGCTGTTCATTAAGCCACTTTTTTGTTTTTGCTCTTCTTGTAAATCCTCCATAATGAGGTTCATTGAAAATATCTAGACCTACGATATATTTGAATTCATCTTCCGTTAGTTGAGACTTGATTTTCTTTAGACCAAACTCTACCATTTTAAGATACTCATCTTGAATTTTTCTTGGCCCTTTAGGTGTTTGAAGTTCAATATTATTCCAAAAGTTTTCTAGGCCTTTAATAACGCCTTTGTTAAGAACATAATGAACTGACCATCCGATTTTACAAAGTTTTTCTCCTAAACCTTTTCCACAACCTGGTTCTGGAAGGTTTTTCATTCCCTCAACGACCCATTTAGGAGCACCATTGGATCCTCCTGGAATATGTTTTGAAAAGGTATCCTGATGGAAATCAATAAAGACATAAATTTTCTTCTTAATGGCCTCTTTAATTTGGAGAACTTGTTCATCGAAGTATTTCTCAGAGATAACATCGACTTCTGGCTGAGCACCTTCCCAGGTAAAAAGCCATCGAACGATATTTGACCCTGTTTCTTTATGAAACCCATCTATAATATTTTTCGCATCTTCTTGATCGGCCCATGGTTTGAATCCAAATTTTGAGTTTTTAGAGTCACCACACATATTCCAGCCACGAAAAGTTACTTCCCGGCCATAACCATCGATAAAGACCTTATCTTGCTCTTTTTTAAAGGTTTTATAACGAGTAGTGATTTCATGGGTCTTTTCATCAAAGGTATTAAGAAAAGAAAGGTTTCTTAGTGATGGATCAACAAATTCAGACTTTGAATAAGCTGCGGTTTGAATTAAACTCACCATAATGGCGAAGAAAAAGTATTTCATAATATTCCCCTATCAAAGATTTGCTCTTGGACTATATCAGTTGAAGTACCGAGAGGAAAATTAAATCGGGACAGTTGAAACAAATATAGACTATAAGTACCTAATATATCTTGTAATTTCTCTTAAAAAGTAGGATCTCAGAAAGAATTATTCCCGTAAGTAACAAAGAGATCGATCCATACCCAATGCAAATAACGAGGACCGATCCAAATAAAAAAGGAGAGAAGGCCCTTAGAAATATTACTTTTACGGGGTAGGTATTTCGCCCTAATAAATTTAAGAAAAATTCATCACAGAGGTATATGAAGCGTATAAAGGAGAAACGATTCGATTTCTTATCAAGCTTCTCCTTCATATAGGGCGCTTTTAAAACGATTTGCCAGCTAAAGCCTAAAGTAAAAAGGATAAGATTCCACATCTCAACCCCTATAAGCTTTAGGATAATAAAAGATAAAATAAATGGAGGAAAAACGAGAAGATAATA
>JAURDE010000081.1 GCA_030828105.1 Bdellovibrionota bacterium
AGCCATGAAATCAGAACGCCAATTAATATTATTATTGGTGCTACTGAGATACTTTCACTAGACGAAAAGATCAATGACGAAGTTAAAAAATACCTTAGTTATATAGATATATCTTCGAACTCACTTTTAAATATTATTAACGATATTTTAGAATACTCCAAAATGAAATCGACCAAGATCCTCTTTAATAACAAGAGTTTCAATATTACTGATCACTTTAAAGCTTTGATTTCTAGTTTTGAACAAATTGCTAAAAAAAATGGAAATAAAATAACGCTAGATTATGGTAATGATAAAAAAATCTTTGATATAAAATCTGATCCGGCCCGTATCAGTCAGGTCCTCTCAAATTTAATTTCCAATGCCAATAAATTTAGCACTAATAATATTATTGAAGTTATTTTAGATAATAGAAATGGTTTTATTGAGTTTGAGGTAAAAGACCATGGTATAGGAATAGATAAAAATAACTTAGATAAGTTATTTACCCCCTATATGCAAGAAAGCCGGACGATTGCGAGAGATCACGGAGGAACTGGACTTGGTCTTGTCATTTGCAAAAATATAATTGAGGCCCTGGGAGGGGAAATCAGTGTTATAAGTGAAAAAGGTAAAGGCTCAACATTTAAAGTCAAAATACCATATGTGAAGGCCGAACCTTTAAAAGAAGAAAAGATAGCTACTGATCAAATCCAATCAACGCTAGATTTCTCTAAAAATAAAATTCTTATCGTAGAAGATAATATAATGGCCCAACAGTTTATGAAAAAGTATTTAGAAATTGAAAATTGTAACTTTAATTTAGCTAATAATGGTCATGAGGCCATAGAGTTATGTAAAAAGAATAATTTTGATCTCATCCTGATGGATTTATATATGCCTAAGATGAGCGGTATTGAGGCCACCAAAAAGATTTTAAATGATGACACTATAAAAAATAAGCCTATCATAATTGCTCTTACTGCCACGGCCCTTGAGATAGATAAGAAAGAGTGTCAAGAGGCAGGAATGAATGATTTTCTTTCTAAGCCGATCAAACAAAAAGACTTAAAATCAATTCTTATAAAATATTTAGGCAAAGATACTAAGTAATTTTAAAGGCATCGTTTTCTTCCATAAACACCTCTATTTTAGAAAGATCGCTACTTGAGAGCTCATGAAATGAAAAAGAAACTCTTTTACCTCCGAATGGATAATTTTCATATTGATAAGGTGCCAATTGTACCGTCCTCAAATATCGAAGTTTCAGACCTTTTATCTTGCCGCTAGAAATCTTGATGGAGCAGGAATTCAATATTTGACCATCTTTAAAAGAGATATTTTCTGATTTTGAAAATAGTAAAGAAAGCCCTCCTACTCCTAAATCATAACAATTTTTCGTAATCACTTTTGAATCTAAATCTAATACAACGACACAAGGTCTAGCGAGTATGGACCTTTTGCTTTTTCTTCTATCATGAAAATTAATATCCTCTGGTAGTTGAACTTCAAAAGTTAATCCTCCCTCATATTTTTTTTTATCAAATTTACATATAAAAGAAATGCATCTTCTTTTTAAAAAGAGAGTTATTTTTTCATTAATTTTGATAATTTCTTTAAAGAGAGTAAGACTATCTTCATCTCTTACACTTATCTGAAGGACTCCATCTTTTTCTACAAACTTGGCCACTCGTCCTAAGCTATAGGCTTTTTTTGATTCACTAATATAATCCAGAATGATGACATCATCATTATTTCTTGCAAGGTCTTCTAAAATATCAAGGTCTTGTCTATTAAGCATCTAATTACCAAAAAGTTTTAATAACTCTTGCCTTAAATTACTTTCAATATCAGCATCTTTTTGTAAGACACAGGTAAATATACCTGTGTCTTTAGAATGTTCTTTTGATGTCAACAGTATTAATTTCATCTCTGTGTTTATGTCTTCATTGGCCTTAATCATTTTTGCCAAATTTGTACCCTTTATTATCTCAGACTGATAACTTGTTATTAACAAATCAAATCTTTCATTAATTACTCTGCCCAAAGCCTCATATCCGTTGCGACAAAAACTAATATGGACATCAAGATCAGATAATGCGTTTTGAATTTTTTTATTAAGCAAGGGAAAATCACCATTTATTAAAACGCTTTTTTTCTTTTGACCATTATCAAGTATATTCATGATCTGTTGAAATAATTCTTTTTCATTTTCTTTTTCAATATTTAAGAAAGATTTTGAATATGTTCTTATGATTTTTAAAACCTCATAAATTTTATCAAGACTTTTTGGTTCATCTAAAGTTCCATCTAGAGATAAAAAGTCCTCGATTTGGTTTATGCTATTGATGATAAACTTTATGTCAAAAACTGCCGTAGAACCTTTTAATGAATGCAGCTCATTGAGAAATGGCTCAATAAGCTCTTTAGACCCCTTTTCAATCTTAAAAATAAAGTTTTCAAGTAAATCAAACTTTGCATCTAAGCTCTCGATATAGATTAATTGCATTTTCTGAAGTGAAGATTCATTATTATCCATTACTCCCCCATAACCATATTATAAGGCCAATAAATCTAATTAAAAGAAAAAGGGGGATAACTTCACTAAATTTAATGACATTCCCAACAATAAAGATCAGGAATCTAAATCACCTTGATTGAATCAAACTAAAAAGTATTAAACAGTTCCGTCATTTATTAAACTAAGAAACTCCTCTCTTAGTTTATTGTCATCTTTGAACTGTCCACTTAAGGCAGAAGTAATCATAGAGGCTCGCTCTTTTTTGGCCCCTCGACAATTAAGACAGCCATGCTTTCCTTTGATAACGACCATAACTCCAGCTGGCTTAAGTTCTTTTTCAATCGCATCCATAATATTAAATGATAGCCTCTCCTGAAGCTGTGGTCTTTGAGCATGAACATCAACAATTCTGGCCAATTTAGAAAGTCCCACAACTTTTCCTCCATGATCTGGGTGAATATCGGGTAAATAACCGATACTGACAGATCCCTTAAATGGTATAAAGTGATGGCTACACAATGAAGTGTAATCTATATCCTTTAGAATAATGACTTGATTATAATTTTCAGCTGGAAAGGAGGTTGAGAAGACATCTGAGTTTGAAGACCCAAGTCCTGCACATAACTCTAAGAGGGCCCTGGCCATTCTATTAGGTGAATCTTTGATATTGGGGTCTTCTAAATCAAGTTCAGGAAATGCCATCTGGAGGCCTTTTAAAACTTGAGAATAACCTTTGCTCATGACTTCCCTGGCCTTATTAAGTTCGATAGAGCGCTCTTCAATGGCCTTAAGCTCATCTTTGAGGACTTTATCGGGATCAGAGCTCTCTGCTAACTTACGGGCTATTTCTGCGTTGAATATATTTTCATATGCCATAGTATTTCCTTAATTTTTAGTTTTTTTATGCGCTTGTTCATTAATTGGCAAGGCTTTGTTTGGTATTCCAAAGTAGACAAAAATTATCGCACCACTAATAAAGCTTAAAATTCCTATTAGGGCCTTAATTGATAGGTTTTCCGGACCAAATGAACCTATGCCTAGCGTCTCAAGTGTAAGAACAGTTATAACAGTTATGAGTGGGTTAAGAGTAATGATGACGCCTACTAAATTGGCCTCAATTCTTTTTAATGCTTCCCCTACAAAGCTATAGGCCAGTAATGTATTGAGACCTAGTAAGATCATAAGTAACATCGGCATAAACGAGAGATTTAAAATCTTTGCAAAGTCCGTTATGGGAAGGTAGAGGCATGAGCAAAAGGCAAAAATGAAAAGATTTATATTTTCTGGGCCATTATTTTTCACAAGCTTTTTTTGAAAAATTCCATAAATGGCCCAACTTATTGCTCCTAGGAGAACAAAGAGGCTACCCCTATTATAGATATCAAAAGTTGAGGCTTGTTGTATTTTTTCATCATAAAAAAGATAAAAACCAGGAATTAAAAATAGTAGACCCAGCACTTGTTTTGGAGATATTTTTTCCTTAAATAAAATGACCCCTGCTAAAGAAAGAAGAAGGGGACCAACTTGTATAATGACCTGAGCTGTAACTGGGCCAGCAAGCTCGACTCCCTTTAAAAAACCCAGATAATTTAGTCCTAACCCTAGGGAGCATGGGATAATCCATTTTAAAGGTTTCACTCTTAGTGTTACTTTTTTCTTTAAGGACCTCATCCAAAGAACAAGCATAATAAAAGCAAAAAAGAACCTAACCCATACAAGGCTAAAGGGATCAATAAATTGTAAGGCCAGTTTTAATTTAAGGGCCAAAAAACCCCACACTAGTGCTGTAAGAGCAGCAAACAAGATGCCTTTATTTCTTTCAGATGAGTTAGAGATATTTAACAAATTTATTATTTTGATCAACGTAGATACATTTAGGCTCTACGGGTTTATCAGAGAGTTGGAAGGAGATGATAATGACCTCTTCCCCTTTTTTAATTTGGTGAGCAGCGGCTCCGTTAATGGCAATAATGCCTGAACCTCTTTGACCTTTAATCACATAAGTTTCAAGTCTGGCCCCTGAAGTGTTGCTTACGATAAGAATTTTTTGACCATCCCAAAGATCAACTTTGTCGAGAAGGTCTTCATCTATCGTGCAACTTCCGATATAGTCCAGATTCGCTTCGGTAACCGTTGCCTTGTGAATTTTACTTTGAAGAAGCTCTCTCATTAAACACCCTGCAGCATAACACAAATCATAAAGTCAGAACTTGTTTAACATGTTAGGCTTTGCCAGGCAACAAATTCAAAAGGACACATCCGATGACCCTTGAAAATGATTTCATAACCTGTTCTGAAAAGGTTAAAAACCTGAAAAAACGTCCCTCTAATGATGAGCTTCTAGAGCTTTATGCCCTTTTTAAACAAGCAAAAGAAGGTGATGTCCAAGGTAAGAGACCTGGAATGCTTGATTTAAAAGGCAGGGCCAAATATGACACTTGGGCCAAGTTCAAAGGTATGGAGTCTCAAAAGGCCATGGAAAGCTATGTTGCTTTAGTAAAAAACCTTCAAGAAATTTATGGTTAAAAAATTAATTACAGAGCTCTTCTTATAGACGCATCAAGCTAACTTTATCTATTTAAATCGTTTATCATTAAACAAGAATTTAATTTAAACTCTTAAGGATTACTTTATGGATAAAGAACTTACTGACAAAGATAAACAGGCCCTTGATTACCATTCCAAAGGACGAAAAGGTAAGGTTGAAGTTGTCTCTACAAAGCCCTGTGTAACCTCAAGAGACCTCTCGCTTGCCTATACTCCAGGGGTAGCAGTTCCTTGCCTTGAAATAAATAAAGATCCTTCAAATGTTTATGAGTATACGGCCAAAGGTAATCTTGTAGGTGTTATATCTAATGGAACGGCCGTCCTTGGACTTGGAAACATTGGACCTATGGCCTCAAAGCCTGTGATGGAGGGTAAAGGAGTTCTTTTCAAAAGATTTGCTGATATCGATGTCTTTGATATTGAGGTGAGTGAAACAAGTGTCGAAGGCATGGTTAATGTTATAAAAGCTTTAGGGCCTACTTTTGGTGGAATAAACCTAGAAGATATCAAGGCCCCTGAGTGTTTTGAGATAGAAAAACAGCTAATTGATATAATGGATATTCCAGTTTTTCATGATGACCAACATGGTACGGCCATCATTGCAAGTGCCGGTTTTATTAATGCCCTAGAAATTCAGGGTAAAAAGGCCTCGGATGTAAAAGTTGTTTTTAGTGGTGCAGGTGCAGCGGCCATGGCCTGTGCAAAACTCTTTTTTGAGTTAGGGGTGAAAAAAGAAAACCTTCTCATGTGTGACTCCAAAGGTGTTATCTATAAAGGGCGTCAAGAAGGAATGAATAAGTATAAAGAAGAGTTTGCTATTGATACTGATTCTCGCACATTATCAGATGCCATGAAGGGAGCCGATGCTTTTATAGGTTGCTCATCTGCAGGTGTCTTAGGCCAAGATATGGTCAAGACAATGGCCCCAAAAGCAATAATCTTTGCCATGGCCAATCCAACTCCAGAAATATTTCCAGATGAAGTAAAAGAAGTTCGAGATGATATTGTTATGGCGACGGGTAGGACTGATTTTCCTAATCAGGTCAATAATGTTTTGGGTTTTCCCTTTATCTTTCGTGGTGCTCTAGACGTAAGGGCAAAAAAAATAAATTTAGAAATGAAACTAGCAGCTGTGCATGCCCTAGCTGACCTGGCCAAAGAGGATGTTCCTGAGGATGTAAGAATGGCCTATGGAAATAATAATTTCTCTTTTGGCCCTCACTATATCATTCCAAAGCCATTTGATCGTCGAGTACTTACTCGTGTCTCCCCTGCTGTCGCAAAAGCGGCCATGGAAAGTGGTGTTGCTCAAACTCCTATTGCAGATATAAAAGAATATGCCTACAACCTTGAGCAACGTTTTGGTGGCTCTATTTCCTTTATGAAGGCCGTAAAAGATGGTCTACACCATATGGTTAAAAATTCGAAACAAAAGCTTAGAGTTGTTTTTTCGGCCGGTAATAATACAAGAATATTAAATGCAGCTAAAAGTTTAAGAGAAGAAGAGATCATTGAGCCTATTCTTTTAGGAGACAAAGAAAAAATTCATCAAAAAATTCAAGACTTAGGTCTAAATGGTTTGGATGATATTGAAATTATCGACCCAGAAAACCATGAAAAATCTGAAGTTTTCGCTCAAGAATATTTTGAGAAGAAACAAAGAAGAGGTGTTACAAAGTACTTAGCTAGCGAACAAATGAGTAACGAAAATTACTTTGGTTCTATGATGGTTCAACACGGTCTTGCCGATACACTCATTTGTGGGCCAACCCATACTTATCCAGAGGCCATGTCGCCACTTCTGAATGTCATTGGAACAAAAAACAAAAATAAGGCTTCCGGTATTTTCATATTACTTTTTAAAAACAAGACCTTATTTTTCACTGATTGCACAGTGAATATTAGACCTAATGCCAAGGAGCTATCTCAAATCGCCATAGATGCTAGAGACCTGTATGTGAATCTTATGAAAAAAGAGCCTAATGTTGCCTTTTTAAGCTTTTCTAACTTTGGCTCTACAATTGATGATGAAACAACCAAAGTAAAACTAGCAGTCGAATTAACAAAGAAACAATGCCCTGATATGAAAATTGACGGAGAGGTTCAAGCGGACGTGGCCGTGAATAAATCCTTAATGGATAAGCTCTTTCCTTTTTCTAATCTTGAAGATAGTGCAGACATACTCGTATTTCCTGATCTCAATTCGGCCAATATAAGTTACAAGCTCCTGTCTGAATTAGCAGAGTGTGATCCTATTGGTCCTGTACTAGTCCCTATGAATAAGCCTTCAAATATTGTACAAAGAACGGGTAGTGTGAACCAAATCGTCAATATGAGTTATTTGACGGCCTTATTAAGTAAATGGAGTCCAGTATGAAAAATATTATAGATACAACCCTTGCCCCAAAGGCCATTGGGACCTATTCCCAAGGTGTTATTCTAGGTGATCTTATTCTTTTTTCAGGGCAAATTGGTTTAAACCCTGAAACGATGACAATGGATGATCATTTTGAAGGGCAGGCCAAACAAATTCTTAAAAATATTGATGGTCTTCTTGAGTCTCAGGGACTTAATAGGGATCATATTGTAAAAACAACTATTTTTCTAAAAAGTTTAAATGATTTTGACCAACTTAATAACCTCTATGTTGATTACTTTAAAGCTCCTTATCCTGCAAGAAGTTGTGTCGAAGTTAGTCGGTTACCAAAAGATGCTTTGATAGAAATAGAGGTTATTGCACATAAAAATGTTTAGTCGTAAATACGTATTTGAAAGTAAAAAAACTCGTAGCTTGCGTTATTTAAAAAACGTACTAAGTATTTTTAGTATTGTTTTTCTCTTCTATAGTTTATTTTGTTTCATTTTTATTATCGTTTCGGATAAAGAAAATGTCCTCGCTAAAGATTCTTTCTTTCACTCTAGCCCTGACCTCATTGTAGTTTTTACGGGAGATCTTGGACGAATTCCCTTTGCCCTAAAAAAAGCTCAGCTCCATAAAGATACTCAACTTTTTATCACAGGAGTTTATTCAAAAAACTCCATTAATAGTATTATCGCAAACTATGATAAAGATTTTCCTATTGATAAAGATAAAATGAAGGTTGATTACTTAGCACGAAATACTGTTGAGAATGTTATTTCCACGTTACGTTTTTTAAGGTCTCAAGACGAATTCAAGCGTATCCTCATTATCAGCCATGATTATCACATCATGAGAATAAAATTAATTATGGAAAATCTCAAATCAGAAACAGAGCCTTATCAGTTTTTCTACTCTGGAGTAAAAACTGATTATACACATTTTAGAAATTTAAAGATTCTTTATAAAGAGGTGTATAAGCTTATTAGGACCTATGGGTTTCTCTTACTATGGAATTCTGGCCAGGAAATCTAGACCCTATTAACTGAGATAACTTCTTCTAAGGCCTCTATAGCACTTATTGTTTTTAGTAGTTCAGAGTAATCTTTGACTTCGACCTCAAAGATAAAACTTCCTTTTCTATCTGGTAAACTTTTGGCCATGGCAGAGCGAATATTAATGCCTGCATTATTAATATTTTTTGAGATTTGAGACAAAATACCAGGCTTGTCATGGGTAATAACTCTTACGTTAACAGGATGTTTGAAATTAAACTCACTATTCCACTCTACTCCAACAGTCCGTCCTAGCTCACTCTCATTGATCTTATTACAACCAGTTGTATGAATTGTTATTCCTCGTCCTCTTGTCACATAACCTGTAATAGGGTCACCAGGTATGGGGTTACAACATCTTGCCATTCTCACCATCACATCATCCATACCATCAACAATTACGGCATTATCCTTATGGGCCTTTTTCTTGGCCGACTGGGATAGCTTTTTAGAATAACTTTTGATCTCTTCAATTTTTTCTTTATTTTGTTCTGCCTTGAGAGCATCTCTTAGCGAAGGGCATTTTGCGACGACATCGTCTGGTGATAAAGACCCAGACCCTATCGTGACAAAAAGTTCATCATCATTTTTTAAATTAAATTCATCTAAAACAGCTTTAAGGTCTGTACTTTTTTTAAAGGTTTTAATTGAAGTGGAAAATAATTTTAATGTCTTCTCAAGAACGTCTCTACCTACTTCCCTATTCTTTTCTCTTTCAAGTTTTAAGAGCCATTGTTTAATCTTATTTCTGGCCCTTCCACTTTTTACTATGGACAACCAATCTTTTGATGGTGTTTGATTTTTGGAAGTTAAAATCTCTACGGAATCTCCTGATTTGAGGGTGTATCTCAAAGGAGTCATCTTCCCATTAACTTTTGCTCCAACACAATGATTTCCAATTTCTGTATGAATAGCGTATGCAAAATCTAGGGGCGTAGAACCATACTTAAGTTCATAAACATCCCCATTAGGAGTGAAGACAAAAACCCCACCAATATCTAAATCTGTCTTCACAACACTCAAAAACTCAGAACTATTTTCAGACTCTTTACTAAACTCAACAAGTTCCTGAACCCATGCTAAATTTTTACCATTTGTTGGGTTTCCTGTTTTATAGGCCCAGTGTGCAGCTACACCACGTTCTGCAACTTCATCCATTTCATCAGTTTTTATTTGAATCTCGATACGTTCGGCCCTAGGGCCAATAACAGTGGTATGAAGACTTTGATAATTATTGACTTTAGGGATGGCAATATAATCTTTAAACCTTCCTGGAATAGGAGTAAAGCTAGAGTGAATAATTCCAAGGCCCTTGTAACATTCAGTGATATTATTAACGATCACTCTAAAGGCCAGCACATCTTGAATTTGCTCAAAATCGACCCCACGGGCAATCATTTTTTTATAGATAGAATAAAAGTGTTTAGGCCGCCCGGTAACATCGGCCTTTAAGGAATAGACGAGAAGTTTTTCATGAATATCTTCGATAACTTCTTTAATATACTTTTCTCTCTCACTTTTTTTCATCGCAACTTTTTCAGCGAGACGATAATATATATCTGGCTTGAGAAATCTTAGACATAGATCTTCCAGCTCGGCCTTAACGCTATTGATACCAAGCCTTGAAGCTAGGGGTACATATATATCTAGAGTTTCTTGAGCTATTTTTTTTTGTTTTTCTTCTGAGACATATTGAAGAGTCCTCATATTATGCATACGATCCGCAAGCTTTACAATGATAACCCGTATATCTTTGGCCATTGCTACAACTAACTTACGAAAGTTTTCTGCTTGAGACTCTTCTCTCGTTTTAAATTTAATTTTTGATATTTTAGTAAGTCCCAATACTATTTTGGCCACATTGGGGTTGAACTCTTCTTCTATTTCTTTAGGTAAGATACCGCAGTCTTCTACAACATCATGAAGAAATCCCGCTACGAGAGTATCAAGATCCATTCTGAGTTTTAATAAAGTCGCTACAACATTAAGCGGATGGATAATATATTCTTCACCTGAGCTTCTTTTTTGTCCTTTATGGGCCTTTTCTGCGAAAAAGTAGCCTTTTCTAAAAAACTCAATATCTGCTTCTGGGTTATAGGCCTCTAACCTTCGACATAGATCATCGACAGTGAGTTCACGTTCATGGCTAAAGTCTATTTGGTTTTGCATTACCCCTCTATCTCAGAGTTTAATATCCCTTTTATTTTACTATAAGCTTCATCTAATACATCATTTACGACCAAATAATCGTAATCATTTTGACGCCTTAGCTCATCTTTAGCATTTTTAAGCCTAATTTCAATAACTTCAGAGTTATCGGTCCCTCTACCTCGTAGTCTTTGCTCAAGCACTTCAATAGATGGTGGGGCCACAAAAATGACTCTTGCTTGCTCCTCATAATGGGCCTTTAGTTGATCAGCTCCTTGAACATCAATATCAAAGATCATATTTTGATTTTGTCCAAGTATAGATTCAACAAAAACTTTTGATGTCCCATAATAATTATCATGGACAATGGCATGCTCTAAAAACTCATTCTTATCAAGACGGTTTTTAAAGTCTTGCTTACTTATAAAAAAATAATGAGTACCTTCCACTTCGCCTTGGCGAGGTGCCCTTGTCGTAAAAGATATAGACTCTTTAAAGTCGGGAAAGTCCTCTTTTATTCTTTTCATCAAAGTAGACTTACCCGTTCCACTTGGAGCAACAAGAACAAAAATTTTACCTTGGCTACTCAAGGTTTAGTCCTTGTTCTCTGATTTTTTCTAATTGAACTTTCATTTGAACAACAGCACTTGAAACTTCTTCGCTAGAAGATTTTGAACCTACGGTATTTGTTTCTCTGTTGAGTTCTTGGAGGAGGAAGTCTATCTGGCGACCTATTTCACCTTTTTCTTGTAAAATCTTGTCTAATTTAGAAAGGTGAATTTTTATACGATTAATCTCTTCATGGATATCATACTTTTCCATATAGTAGATAATCTCTTGCATAAATCTATTATCATCCACCGTCACTTCACCTTGGTACTCTTGAAGTTTTTTCTTTAATTTTAATTCAAGACTCTCTTTAATTTCATCGGCTTTTTCCTCAATGACCTTGAAAAATTCTAAGTACTGAAGCTTATGCTCTCTTATTACTTCAATAAGCTTTTCACCTTCTGTGAGTCTAGAATTATACAAATTTTCGATGGCCTTATCATAAGCTTCAAAAACAAGTTTAAAGAGCGCCTCATTAATAGATTCATCCTTATCTTTATAAAATTCTGGTCTTAGAAAGTCTGTTGGATTTAAGTTATATTTAAAGCCGCCTTTTTCTAATATGACAGTGAGCTTTTTTAAGAAGTCATTTATTTTTAAATCATCAATATTCTCAAAATGACCAATATGAGACTCTTTTCTCACTCTAATAAAAACTTCAAAGCTTCCTCTCTTAAACTTTTCGAAAAGTCTTTTTTTAAGATCCAATTCTATTTCGTTTAATGAGCTGGGAGATCTAAACCTCACCTCTTTGAAACGGTGATTAACACTTTTTAATTCGATTTCGATTTGATGGTCTTGGTTTTTTGACTCTGCTTTACCAAAACCAGTCATAGATAATTTAGACATGATTTCACTTCGTTTGAATAGTTGTATTCCCCATGGCCCTAAATTTTTTGGCCCTTTGGTGTCTGAGCTCCATTAGGTCAACCTTGAGGAAGGCTTTTATTTCTTTTTCAATGGCCTCTTTAACAAACTTAATTGCATTTTCTGGGTCTCGGTGGGCCCCACCGGAGGGTTCTCTAATTATTCCATCAACGACCTTCAGCTCAATCGCCTTTTGTGGCCCAAGTTGAAGGGAACAAGCTGCTGTATCAGCTTTTTTAGGGTCGGCCCAAAGAATAGAAGCACAAGACTCTGGTGAAATAACAGAATAAACTGAATATTCCATCATAAGAACTTTATCACCTATTCCGATTCCAAGTGCTCCCCCTGATCCACCTTCACCAAT
>JAURDE010000202.1 GCA_030828105.1 Bdellovibrionota bacterium
GGCATGGGCATGGGTGGATCCATGGAACTAGAAATGGCCACAGCAGGTGCAAGTCATAATCCATGTCGTGAGGCCATGAACAGTGGTGTACAAATATTAAAAAATCAAAAGAATTTATGTATGCTCAACTTCAACTTAATAGGTTCAGGACTTGATGCTATAACTTCACTCATGAAAGGTTTAGTACTCAAACAACAATCAAGCCGAATACAAGATATTATTAATAGAGTTCCTAACCCAACAATAAAAAAGCCTCCTCTTTCAAATATGGAAAGAGACCTCGTCAACAGTATTTGCCAGATGGCACCTGAGAGCCAAATTTGTAAAGACTTTAAAAACAGTCAAAAAGGCTGGCACAGTAATCTTATTAATGTTGAAGGTATTGGCACACAAGGTAGAATATCACGAGTCAAAGACCCTGAATTAGGAAGTTTTGCGGCAAGAGATGGTAGCTATGATAGTAACGAAGTGGACGGGGTAGCTTATGATGGTGACTTTGGTGGCGACTTTGGTGATAACATGGACTCCAATAATGGTGGTTTTGGCGATAACTCAGGTGGCGGAGGAGGCGATGGTGGAATGGGTGGCGGCGGTATGCAGCTAGATCAAGCTTCAGCACCTCAAAGTGATGGTTCAAATATGGCAACGGATAACCAAGGCGGTGGAGGAGAACCCGGAGACTCAGGGACCTATGAAGGTGGTCTCCAAGGAAGATCTTTATCTCCTTCTTCGGGAGGAAGTCGTAGTGCTTTTAACAGTGGCTCCAGTTCATCAGATCCAACAAACCAGGCATCAAGTGGAGTTATGGGATTCAGAAATCCCTCAGGAGACCTTGCTGATGAGGTTGGTTCAAAAAATGGATTAGGACTATTCAAAATGATTAGAAATCGTTATCAGGCCAGTATCAATAAAGATAGACTTCTTGAATTCGAACAAGTTGACCCTCTTGCACAATAGACAGAGATTCTTTTTTTCGCCTATTATGTTTGAATGATTATTAACAAAAATGAGCTAAACAAGTTTTTTAATGAACTATTAAATCCGCACGATTTTTCTGATTATGGACCAAATGGGCTTCAAATTGATGGTAAAGAGGATATACAAAAAGTTACCTTCTCCGTTTCGGCTACACGTCACTCTGTTGAAAAAAGTGTTGAATTAAAATCAGATGCATTAGTGGTCCACCATGGTTTGTTTTGGAACTTTCATGGAGCTAAAACCATAACAGGACCTTTTGCTAAGAGGATCAAGCCCCTTATTGAAAATAATATTAACTTATGGGGTTATCACTTACCATTAGATGCTCATCTAGAGGTAGGCAATGCTGCGAGCTTAGCAAAAAAGCTTGCCTTGGAGCATCTTATTTCTTTTGGTGATTATAAGGGCTCCCCTACTGGAATTTCCGGCCTATGGAGTAGACCTAGGAAGGCCAAAGAGCTCAAAAATGATCTTGAAAAAATTCTTGGTCGCTCCGTTCTACACGCTCCTGCTTATGATAATAGAGAGATCAAGAATGTAGGAATAATAACAGGTGGTGCAAATAGTGAGTGGAAGCTGGCCGTAAAAAACTCACTAGATGCCTATATAACTGGTGAAATGAGTGAGCATGACTGGCATGAATCTTCAGAATCGGATATACATATGTTTGCAGGAGGTCATCATGCCACTGAGCGACTAGGTCCTTTGGCACTAATGGAGGCCGTCAAAAATAAATTTAATATTGAGTGTGAGTTTATAGACTCGGAAAACCCTGCATAAAGGCTAAATATGAAATATATTTTATTGCTCCTATTTTCTAGTTGTTCTTTATTTTACGCAAAAAAAGAACTTCCCAAAAACGAACTTTCAAAAATGAGCTATTCTGAAATGGAACATTTTTTGAAGCAAACAGAAACAATGGCCGGCAAGACCTTCTATATAACAGCAACACCACTAACAAAAGGTTTTGTACAAAAAAGAATTGAAAATAAAGCACTCTATAGTCTAAACAAAAATCTGCCTCAGTTATTAAAAGATAATACATGTTTTGAATTAGACCTTTATATTGATCGCCCAAATAAAAGGGAAGCTGCTAACTTTGACAACTGGGAAGGTTACGTTTTAGACAGCAATGGTGGAATTCATTTTATAAATTGGAAAAAAGCTGATCAAAATATAACAGAGGTTGATACTGATGATTACTTTGGAAAGTCGGTCGCTTATAAAAATGAAGCATTAGGGTGCACTGATAAGCTTAACATATCGGAAGGATTGACACTTCACTTATACCTCAAAAAGAGTCTCACACCATGGCCATTTTCAGAAAAGGTTAGTCTAAACTGGGTGCCGCTTAAGTTTAAAAACACAGATAATGGTAAGATATTTATTGAGCCGAAGAAGAAAATCAAAAAGAAGTATCGGGGCTGGTAAATTTTAGTTCCTTAATAATGACCTTAAACTTTGATTGAGTATCGTCACCATCGGCACTTATCCAAATGCCAACACTCTCTATTTCTTTTTTAAAACTATATTCACCATTTATGTTTCCATCAGTAAAACCAAGAGCAACAGTTTCATAAAAATAATCTGAAAGGGGGTGATTTCGTTCATTGTAGGTTGGTCTTTCAGTATAATACACAAAACTATGGATTTTATTAAAACCACCATGGGATCGTCCCAAGTTGTTTAATTTAACGACCCAATCTGCAGCAATGGCCTTTTGAAAGAAATTAAGTTTTGTTTTTCCTTTTTCTATGATTCCAATTCTCAAAGGAAAATCATCCGCCCCTTTCTCTCCTGGTTTTCTCCCCTTATAGTCAATTGTACCTTCTAAAGTAGCTTGAATTTTAATTTTATCTATAATTATTGGTTTTTCAAATTTGTAAACCAAAGCAGATGAGGAACCATTTACACTTATCATTAAACTATTACTATTAACCTCAACATCATTAGGCTTAATTTTTTTTGAATAATGCACTTCTTTGAATGAGTTCCAATTCATTCCACAGAAAAATAAACTGATGATAAGGGTGATTATTAACTTGAACAACTTGCCCCTCCTAAAACACAAAACTCTGCACAAAATGGATGATTTAGATAAACTTTATTCTTTGATTCAGCAAGTGAGTTCCCAAGAACAAAGCGTTCATCATAAGCTATGAGAGTACAAGGCATCACCCTGGTATGATTATAGGCCTTAGGCTTA
>JAURDE010000227.1 GCA_030828105.1 Bdellovibrionota bacterium
ACAGCTTGCTCTTCAGCAAAGTTAGCAGCAAAAGCAACACGAGCCATTTTACGGAAGACTTTAGGTGTCACTTGAGTGTTTTCTTTTACTTGTTGAGATAGTTGTTTCTGAAGGTCACGTTCAGCAGCAACACGAGTCATGCTGTCTACCATATCACTTATAGCATCTTTTACGATTTTTTTATCTTCGAATAATTCAAATATTTGTTTTTGAAGTTTAGGGCCTTTAAGAACTCTTATACCGTAGTAACGAGATAAAACTCTTTCTAAATTGGCATCTAAAGCAAGGGCCTTAAGGTTTTGACCAATGGCCAATAAAGCGTTGGCCGTGTAAATACCAATTCCTGGGATTTGAATTAACTCTTGAACTGTTTTTGGAAATACACCATGAAAATCATAATAGATAGACTCTGCGGCTTTTTTAAGATTGCGAGCTCTTCGATAATAGCCAAGTCCTTGCCAAGAAAGTAAAACTTCTTCTTCTGTCGCTTGAGCAAGAGATTTAATATCAGGAAAACGAAGAAGAAACTTCTCAAAATGCTTTTTTACAGTTGTCACTGTCGTTTGTTGGAGCATTATCTCAGATACAAGAGTCTTATAAAGAGTTCTTTTTCTTCTCCAGGGAAGATCTTTAAAGCTCGCTTGAGACCAGGATATGAGTTTTTTATTCATTCCTATTTCTACTAAGAGGAAAATTTAATGACAATAAGAAAGAACAGAGCTTATTTTTTTCATCAATTCGGAAGCATAGAAAGGTTTCTGCCCTTCCCCATAGGCACTTGCTCCTACTTGATCCATAAAATTTTTGAAATCTAAGTTCATTTCATCAATATCCGTTATAATGACGAGGTTTTTAGCACTTGAAGCTTTTACCCATTGCTTTAATTTCTGAAGATTATTATTGCCATAATTCATACAAAGATCTTTTGTCGTACCCATAATTTTTTTACTCGTGTTAAATAGGGATACCAAAGGTCTTTTACTGCATTGCCGTGTTAGTTTTTCAATAAAGGTTCTTCGGTAGCAATAATTGGGATCCCGAGAATAATCCACATTTTTCATTGAAGAACTTGTATCAACCCAGATTTCAAAAGAAGAGGGTTTCTTTTGTGCTTTGGCCTTTCCACAATAAATATCAAAAAAGTAATCCTTATCGCAGTTAACTAACTCTGTTTCTTGAGCGTTAAAAGTTTTAAGCTCTTTTGGTAGATCTTGCGAATTATCCACAAAATCTTTTTTCCCTACATATCCTGTCTGAGGATTGAAGCAGCCCTCCCCCATAGGTATACAATCATTTTGGGCCAATAATTTATTACTTATCTGAATGTTATGGTGACTTGTAGACTCAAAGGATAAAAACCAAACCTCAATTTTTTCTGGGGCCGCAAATAAAATACTAGGAAATAGAAAAAAAATAAATATTTTCAAAAATCTAATCCCTTTTGCTTAAAATATCTAAATAAGTTATTTCCCAAATCCACCATTAAGTCTCTGCTTTCCATATCCAAATTAAGAAAATCTGTTAAATAGGCCTTTTGTCTTGGGCTTAGGCCATCTATTTTTTCCTTTAAACTCTTTTGTGAGAATTTACTATTTTCATCTGGTTCAAACGGAATAGTCCTTTTTTGTCCACGTGTTGCACTCACTTTTGCTTCGGCCGGTTTATCCGCAGTTCCTAATGAGGAAAGGGCCTCACCAATATCTTCATCCTCCTGAATCTTTAAAGGGCCAGTTAGTTCACCTTTATAGAATAGAACTAGCCTCTTAAACTTCTCCTCAAAGGATTCATCGACAAAATCAATGATTTCATGAAATGGGATATCTAGCTTTGCTGTGATTTTAGCAACTACTTCAGGATTAAGATCACTCGACTTTTGGCCCATAAAGCGGCTCATGGTTGAAACCCCAATATCAGCTGCTTCGGCCAAATCCTTCTGGGTAATAATTCCCCTAAGTTGCATATACTTACGAACAATGGACAGGTAATGGTCCCACTTTTCTTTCTTAAATTCTGACATAGAACCTCCTGTATTTATTATCGGACTGCAATTATTTTTCTGAATGCAATTTTTTATCTTGACGCAATTAGTCAGATATTGTATACTGCAATTATAACACGCAAGTGAGGTACACATGGATAGTGTAGGACAAGAAAAAAGGAATTTAAAAAACCCAAAAGAACTCTTAAAAACGCATTTTCAGCTAGTTGCCCCCTTTATTTATAAATATGAAAATGGCAACTGGAGCTATAAGGCCGATATTGCACGTGGAGAATATAAAAAATATCAGAGTTCTGGCGCCGAAATCTTTTTTACCTCTTTAGTTGATTGTTTAAAGTGTGCTCTTAACATAAACGATATTTCAACAACTTATCAAAGCTATGAAATCCTAGAAAATGAAGCCATTTCAAACTGCAATTACCATGAGCTCATCATTTCTGGTGGATTATTTTCCTGTGTAACCTTTA
>JAURDE010000154.1 GCA_030828105.1 Bdellovibrionota bacterium
CAAAAATCTAGTTCTTTTTGCCTAATTCGTAAAGAGGTGCCTAACTCATTATTTTCCTTAGGGAAACGAACATTTTTCATTGGTTAACTTATCCATTTATTGAGTGAAGTTTCTTCTCATAGTAGAATTAGAGCAAATTCAATAAAATAAGGTATTTACGTGAACAAATTTAGTTTATTATTCCTTCTCACTTACTCTTTATCAACTCACGCAATTACAAAGGCCATAGACCCTTCAGTACAAAAATGTATTCAGGAATCAGAGTTTGAGAAGGCAAATCTTCCACTAATAACCTATCAGTTTGGAAATAATTATAAGCAAATCTTACTCACTAAAGATGAAAGATATCATCTGGCGAAGAAAAAGCTAGAGCAAGCCTCTCACAATTTTCTAAGAGGTTTTAAATATAGAGATTTAAATTGGCCAAAGGACTTAGAAGTTCGAGATACAGGAGACTGGTCGGCAACAGGTTTTAATGGTCACAATTATAATGGTACCCATCCGGCGGTAGTGGTTTATTACTCTCCAGAAGTATATTGTTGGATAAAGAATAATAGAAAGGGCGCCATTCCTGATGGCGGGGTTATTATCAAGGAAATGTATGCTGCCCCAGCGAATCGTTACAAAGGTATTGCACTAGAGGATTTATTTACTCCCTGGTGGACGGTAATGATAAAAGACTCTCGTGCTAGCGTTGATGGTTGGTATTGGTTATCTATATTCGACAATGTAGATAACATTGACAACACAAAGGGTACTTCGAAAAGAACATTTAAACAAAAGCTCTCTTATGATGAACCAGAGGTTTATCCCGAATCTGGTTTTGGGGCCTATTGTATAAGATGTCATACCTCTTCAGAAAGCGAATACACCTTTTCAAGTCTGGGTAACGTAGATGGCCCTTATATTCGCTATAAGGACGATATGTCTTGGAAAACGGTTAAACCCCAAAAAGGAAAAACCCACCCAGCAATGGATGCTTTTGCTAAAATCGCTTACACCAAAACTGCAGCGAGAAGACTTTTAAAAAATAAAAAGCAGAGTTTAGCATTCAAAAACCATTTTAAAACTTTACCTTCACTAGATATTCACGCGGCTTCCCTACACTCTGAATTTGCAACCAGAGCTTGGGCCCATGGAGACTCTTCTTCACAATGGGTGACAAGTGATCAATGTATGGGATGTCACAGTGGGGACAACACTCCTTATGGCCCCAATATGTACGTAAAAAAGCCATTTTTAGGTGATAGTGGTGTTGATATAAGCCCTTGGGGGGAGTGGAGATACTCCTTGATGGGACTTGCTGGTAGAGACCCTATATTTCATGCTCAGTTAGAAAGTGAAAGTGTCTATAGTAAGGGTTCTTCTGAGCTTTCTCCAGCTAAAATTCAAAATCTTTGCCTAAAATGTCACGGGGCCATGGGACAAAGACAATTTCATCTCGATTTTAACCAGTCTAAATTATTCACTCATGACAAAGTTTTCTCTAAAGATAAGTATGGTGCACTTTCAAGAGATGGAATCTCTTGTACTGTTTGCCACCAAATGAAAGATAACACGGGTCAAGATATCGTTTCTATTGCTTCTGGTAAGTTTGAAACTTTACCTCTTGAAAATGGACAAAACGTTATATTAGGCCCCTATCATGACCCAAAAACTTACGCTATGGAAAATGGACTCAACATGGTTCCACGAGGTAGTAACTTCATAAAGACCTCAAGAGTCTGTGCTAGCTGTCATACAGTTCACCTCCCGGTTGTTAATAAAAATGGCTCTATCGTAAAGACTAAAAAATCTTATAAGGGTGGAGTTTTCGAACAGAGTACCTATTCTGAATGGGTAAACTCAAGCTATTACAAAACCAAGAGCTGTCAAGGTTGTCATATGTTAGATCATTATGGGAACGAAGAAAATAAAGTCGTTGCCAAAATTGCTAACATTCAAGACTCTGATTTTCCCAAAGGTACAGTTACTCATAATGGGAAGACTGAAAAGTTAGCGGCCCATTTCTTAACAAAAGATGAAAACATTAACATTCCCAAAAGGCCTTATCGTAGACATACTCTACAAGGGATCAATATTTTTGGCCTTGAAATGTTCAGACAATTCCCGGAGCTTCTAGGTATTAGTAAAGCTAGTTACATGACTTACAACAAAAAAGGAATACACCACGCTATTTTAGAAGGTGATAGAATGGCCAAAAAAAGAACGGCCAAGGTTCAAATACTTGAAAGTTTTTATAAAGAGGGATTTTTAAACTTAACAGTAAAAGTTACCAACCTCGCCGGACATAGATTTCCTTCAGGGGTGGGGTTTAGAAGGGCCTTTTTAGAAGTAAACACTGGAAACTGGTGCTCTGGCTGCACAGACTCTGTGGGCGTAATTTTAGGAAATAATAAAAAAGCTCTTCCTAGTGAGTTCCATAAGGATAATAAACATCAAAGACACCATGAAATTATAACGAATCCAAACGATGTTCAAATTTATGAAGAACTTGTCCAAGACGATACAAATAGATTTACAACAAGCTTTCTTAGAATCCACAAAGTTATCAAAGATAATAGGCTTCTTCCCAGAGGTTGGGTACTAGGTGGCCCTGCGTACGGAAGCGAAGAAGGTATAAGTAAAGAAGCTTTTCTCAAATCAACAAGCCCCGGGCCTTTGGCGATTAAGGATAAGAATTTTACCGATGGTACTGGAAGCGATATCGTTCGGTACAAAATAAAAATGAGTAGTAAACCCTCAAATGTCTCTGTGAAGCTTTATTATCAGGCCATCCCTCCAAGGTATTTAAAAGATAGGTTTGATGCTGCTCCTAATGGGATCCATACAAAGAGGCTATATCACATAGTTACCCGTCTAAGAACGATAGGAACACCGATAGCTGATTGGAAACTTCTTATATCTCGCTCTTCATCAGCTGTTAAATAGTTATTTTTACACACCTATTTAGATAGTTCACAATATTATTGGGCCTGTGGTAAGACCGCCACATATGTTTAATAGTAATTTTATGGCCTTGGCATCCACCTTTAGCTTTGCCCTAGGCGCCCATGCTTTTTTCACGTTCGGACGCAGAATACATTATGTATGGCTAGGACTATTCAAAAGTCTTATTGCATTGATAATATTTTTAGTGCTTCTTGTATTCAAAGGAAATTTCAATCTTGGGGACCAAGTATCATTTTTACAATTCTTTTTCTCTGGATTTTTAGGGTTAGGCCTGGCGGACCTCTTTATTTTAAAGGCATTTTTAATATTAAGGCCTGGTAGAACGTTAATTATTACTGGGTTTCAGCCCCTTTTTGTAGGTATTTTTAGCTTTATTTTTATGGGCCACTCTTTTGCCTGGGAAAAGCTTTATGGTATCTTATGTTTTATTCTCTGTACGGTTATTCTCAGTCAGGAAAAATCACATTCCATTAACAAGGATACCTATAAGGGAATCGCTTATAGCTTTATAGGTGTTATTTTGAACTCATTTAGCTGTATTTTAACTCGTCTGGCCTGTGATCAATCTCCAGCGATGGATTCAATTGAAGGAAACACCATCAGAATCTTTGGTGCTTTAGTTTGCTTTATTCTATTTTTCCGATTCCTTGAAACACCTCGTTTAACTGGCCCCTTAAGGCTACTTAAGTCCAAAGATAAGCTCTATCTTTTGATCGGTACATTGTTTGCCGCCGTAATTTCCTTAATCTTTTATATGATTGCGATCAAAAATGGAGACCCTACTACAATAACGGCCATAGGTATTACTCTACCTTTATTTAGTTATGTACTAGAAATTATAAGTGATAAAAAAAGACCGTCCCGGGCCATGGTCCTTTCATTTTTTTCCTTCGTCGTTGGTGCCTTTCTTATTCTTTAGAGATGCTCTTTAAAGGACATGTCCTTAGCCCAAACAGCTTATAAACAGGACAAAAACCAAATATTCCGGTTAATAATGGTATCAATCCAATTAAGCCCCATAGTGTTTGAGGTCCAACAAACACAATACTCAGTAGACCTATTCCGGCCAATATTCTTAAAACCCTATCAAGAGTACCTTCATTCTTTTCCATATTTACTCCTATTTAACCATTATTATACCAGAGATTTGAAATGATCATCTTTTTACAATAAAAGTAATTGACGAGTAACTCATTGTTTATGGTAGGAGAAAGCATGAGAATTCTCCTTTTATCTTTATTAATCTCGTTTTCTTTAAAGGCAGTTGAAAAAACAGAACAAGACTTTCAAGAGCTCATTGATAACTTTGAAGAAACCTTTTTGGGCCATGATGAGTTGAAAAATAATAAGTTAGTCATTAAAAGGTTTTGGAAGTCATCAAAAGTCAATGCCTACGCTTACAGAGGGCCTGGAGTTTGGGGGATCAAGGTTTATGGAGGCCTTTATCGTTTCCCTGGTCTAGACGAAGATGGGTTTTCCTTGATTTTATGCCATGAACTTGGTCATCACTTAGCAGGGCCACCACTTAAAAAAGGAGATTGGAGTTCATTTGAAGGTCAAGCTGATTATTGGTCCACTCATGCATGCCTAAAGCAATTGTGGCGTGATGAACAGTGGTATACACCTACAAACTCTGAGATCGTATCTCTTTGCTATGACAGTCATTTTCCAGCACTTTGTGAAAGAATAATAAATGCATCTTTAAATGTAACAACCATATTTGGAAGAAAGCCTCCCTCTCTATTAAAAAAAGATCCTAATAAGGTTAGAAAAAGCTATCCCTTTCACCTAGAGGAGCAATGCCGACTAGACACTTTTGTTTCAGGCGCTTTATGTGAAGAGAAGTCTTGTAGTGATAATAAAGGGGCCAAACCTAGATGCTGGTTTAACCCCAAAGAGTTTTAAATTAGTAATATAGTCCGTTTTGTCCTATATCATTTAATGCTGCTTCAAAACCGGCCTGTAGTGTTGCTTGATGACAACTCCAACCAGACATATAAGAGCCATCTCTATTTTTACAGGCCTTATCTGTATAATCAAAGTTTTCACAATTTTCTACTGCTCTACCTCTAACTGGCTTAATTGTTTTGTAGTAGTTTTGACAGTGAGTAGCTATTGGGGCCTTTTTAAATTGTGATACTAGCTTTTGTATTCCATCAATCATGTATCCTCTATCAGCTTTACGTCCGCATTCTTTTTCATAGAATTTTGAAAACTCATAGTTTCTTCTAGAGCCCCAGCTATAACCTAATACAATTAGTCCAATGTCCTCATTTTTTTGAATACCATTTTGGCAGTTAAAAATTTCTAACATTTTTTTGAAGTTTGCCTTGCCACCACTATGGGCCGTATTAAATAATCTTTCAACTCCACCATCTCGAAGTAAATCAGGAATATCCTTTGCCTCTTGAAAAGTCTTATCTTGAGGTGCACCCATCCCATGAAAAATAATCATCACGTATCTTTCTGGAGAGAATTCATTACCTTTTAGATCGGTTTTAGCGTAGGTCGAAAAGCTTGAGAGAAGCAGTATACTCAGAATTAAATTTTTCATTTCACATCCTTTTAAAAATTACAGCTAATTAGGCTAATTTTAGATAAATGAAAACTCTTTTAAAAGTTCTTTTTGTATAAAATGGGGCAATTTTTGCCTACCACTATGGAAAATAAGTCCTAATACCAAAGACTTAGACTTTCATTAAATACTAGGTTAAAGCTCTGCAGAAAATTTCATAAATTGGTATGCTAGAAGATAACAAATTAAGGGGGTTCAATGAGTAGAACTGGAAATACCAAAAGTGACATTTTAACCTTAAACCTACAGGAACGTGACCTAAACATTAAGACTAAAACGATGAGAAGTGATGGGTGGGTTCCAGGTTCATTGTACGGGCCTGAAGTTTCAAGTACACCTGAGAAAATGACGGTTAAAGATTTTAGTCAAGCTCTTCATCATGAAGGAGAGATTTATCAGGTTCAAAATAAAAAAGGTAAAATTTACGTCAAAATAGATGAAATTCAAAGGGATCCAGTCTCTAGAAACTTTGTTCATTTTTCAATGGTACAGCTACCTGATACGGGAGAAAGTAGTATTGAAATTAGAGTTGATCTTACAGGAAACGCAAAAGGTGTTAAGGCCGGTGGAACGTTACTTCTGCTAAAAGATCATATTGAACTCCATGGTAAAATAGCTGATTTACCAGCAAAACTAGAGTTTGACGTTTCAAATTTAGAAATTGGTGCAAAACTAACTGTTGGTGATCTTAACCTTCCCCAAAACTGTAATACCGACCTTCAAGAAGATGAGGTTATTGCTGTATTAAGACCTCCTAAAACTGAGGA
>JAURDE010000099.1 GCA_030828105.1 Bdellovibrionota bacterium
AGGTTCTGAATTGAGAAGAATATCCATTTTAACAAGATTAGCTGGCTCATAGCCATACACTTCATAATCCATTGAAGCATAACCTTTAGTTAGCCCTTTGAGCTTATCATAAAAATCAAAAACCATTTCAACTAGAGGAAGATGATAAATAAGTTGTACTCTTTCCTCAGTGATATAGCGTACATCAACCTGTCTTCCTCTTCTTTCAGTTAAGAGCTGAATGATTTTTCCAACATATTCATTGGGGAGGTGAACATTCACTTCAACGACAGGCTCTAGAATTTCTTCAATGCTCGTTATAGGTGGCATTTTAGAAGGGTTGTCCACATAGATCTCTTCTTCTTTCGTAGTCACAATTTTGTAACTACACGAAGGGGCCGTCGAGATAAGATCAAGATCAAACTCTCTTTCTAGTCTTTCCTGAATGATATTCATATGAAGTAGACCTAAGAAGCCACAACGAAAACCTAAACCAATAGCATCAGAGCTTTCGGGTTCGTAGGTAAAAGAAGCATCATTTAAGGCCAATTTATCTAGGGACTCTTTCAATGAAGAATAATCAACTGAATCAACAGGAAAAATTCCACAAAACACCATCGGTTTAGATTCCTGAAAGCCTTTGAGAAAAGGTGTATCCTTATGTTTTGCATGGATAATCGTATCCCCTACGCTCACATCCCGAATGGTTTTAACTCCACATATAATCATCCCAACTTCACCAGCGGCCAACTCTGGCACCTCTTTAAAGAAAGGATTATTTACGGCAAGCTTCAATACCTCGTAGTCTTCTCCAGAATACTTAAAATTGATTTTATCGCCTTTTTTGATGGTTCCTTCAAAAACTCGGCAAAGAACAATGACTCCTTGGTAAGAATCAAACCAAGAATCAAAAATAAGGGCCTGAAGCTTATTACCTCTATCCCCTTTAGGAGAAGGAATTTTTTCAACAATAGCTTCTAAAAGATCTGGTATCCCGATACCACTTTTCGCAGAGATCAAAGGGGCCTCTGATGCGTCGATACCAATAATATCCTCAATTTCTTTTCTTACTTTTTCTGGGTCTGCATGAGGAAGATCGATCTTATTAATAACCGGAATAATTTCTAAGTCATTTTCGATGGCCATATAAACGTTGGCCAAGGTTTGGGCCTCAACTCCTTGAGAGGCATCAACCACTAAAAGGGCCCCATCACAAGAGGCCAAGGAGCGTGAAACTTCATAAGAAAAATCGACGTGCCCAGGAGTATCAATTAAATTAAAGCTATAATGATTTCCATCTTTGGCCTGATAATTGATTTTGACCGATTGGGCCTTAATCGTAATCCCTCGTTCTCTTTCAATATCCATGTTGTCGAGAAATTGTTGCTTGGCCTCTCTTTTGGAAAGAGTCCCTGATTCTTCGAGGAGGCGATCAGCTAGGGTTGATTTACCATGGTCAATATGGGCGATAATAGAGAAGTTTCTTATATAATTTGTATGCATAGAGGTGGATTATAACCACTGCACTAAAAATGGCCAATACTATTCAATTACGCAGAGGGCAATTTAAGTAAATATTTCTTCAGAAAGAACCATTAAATAATAATCGAGATTACTCTCTTTACCTCTGATAGGTATAACATTTCCAAAGCCTTTAAAGACGACTTCAGTGAGCATCTTTTCGTTATCACTTTCTACTTCAACAATATCCACGACCGTTGTCTCACCCTCTTCTGCATTAATATTCTTACGAAGAGGTATGACAATTTCATGATTTTCAATTTTAGATCTTCGCTTGATGGCCTTTTCATAGGCCTCAATAATGGATTTCGGAATCACGGTGTCGTGAATATTTTTGCCAATAACGTCGGCCATCTGGACCTGCATTAAGGAATAGAGTTTATTGTTCATATAAATAAGTCGTCCCTCAGCGTTGGCGACCATAACAGGTTTTCTCACAAGGTTGGCCAGAGCATCAAACTTTCTATTTTCGACGTTAATCCGGTCTGTTCTTAGCTCATCGAACAATTTAATACTCTGAATCATCCTATTCATCTCTTGAGCGATCTCACCAATTTCATCGCGCTGATTATAATAAATAGAAACATCAAAGTTACACTCTTGAAGCTCCCTAATTGCATCCTTAATCTTTTTGAAAGGTAGAGCTATCTTACCTGGAATAATCAGACCCAAAATAATAGTTCCAAGAAAACCAATAATAAGGGTAATCATCATATTCTTTTTGGTCTCTTCAACAATCTCTTTAATTTTTTTATCCCTTTCAATAGATTGAAAATATTGAATATCTTGAAATTCAGAAAAAGCATCTAATATTTTATCTGCAAGCTCAGCAATCGAACTCATACCCATGGTATCTCGGTGAAATAAAGCGGCATTACTTAGTACAAGCTTCAATGAATCTACGTATGAAAGCATTTTTATAACAACTTTTTTAACTTCAGGATCATTATATAGTGTTTCTAAATTATGAAGCTGATTGGTAAAGCTATCACAAAGCTCAATGATCTTTTCGATCGTCTCTGGTGTCGACTTTTTAGTTAAGATCTTTCTTTGATTTTTTAAAATAAGAACCGCTGAAATTCGAATTTCATCGGTTAGAAGAGAAATCTTATTAGATTTCGCTGTAATTTGATCCATCTCCTTATTTAATCCATTTAAAAAATGAAAAACAGTAAAAGAGAGAATCAAAACAACCAAGTTGGCCACGATAAAACTGGCGGCCACTCTATTTTTGAGCGATAAATTCAACCTAAGCCTCCGCTAAGTCATCAAAGAGTCTATTAAAATTCTTTTCGTTCCCAACCAGAACAACAATATCATCCGGTTCAATAACATCCATTGGCATGGGGCTATCATTAATCTCGGTTTTATAGGCCGGCTTACCATCTTCTGTTATGTAAGGTATTTTCTTTTGAAGGGCCACAATATTGAGGTTGTAGTTTTGTCTAATCTTACTTTCAACCAAAGTTTTTCCTTCAAATCTTCTACCCATTTTTAATTCAACAATGGAATACCCTGCAGCAAAGTTGTATCTTTGAAGAACGTGTGGAGCAACAATCTTAGAGGCCATGATTTCACCCATCTCCTCCTCAACTTTAATAATCTCACTCGCTCCTATTTCATGAAGAATATGCTCATGAATATCTGAAGTGGCCCTAGCAATAACCCTACCCACACCAAGCTTTCTTAACATGGCCACGGCCATGATACTCATTTCGATATTATCCCCAATGGCCACCATAGCAACATCAACATCAGAGATATTAACACTCCTTAAGGCCCTTTCATCCTTCACATTAAGGGCAACAGCATGGGTTACTTTATCTTTGATTTTTTCTACAAGTACTTCATCTAAGTCAATAGCAACCACTTCGGCCCCTTTATTGTAGAGGCTTACTGCTGTTTTTGCTCCAAATGTACCCAGTCCTATTACAGCTACAATCATAGAAAAAATTCCTTATTACATTATTTTATCAAGATATTATTAACTCAGAGAGGGGGATAAAACTATCCCATGAGTACTCGACCATCGGGGTATTCTAATAGCCCTTCTTTCCTCACTCTCGTGCTTATGGCAAGAACTAGAGTTAGAGGTCCAATTCTTCCAATCAGCATCAGAAGCGCTATCATAACTTTTCCCGTTAAGGAAAGGGTCGGTGTCACACCAAGACTAAGCCCCACAGTTCCTCCGGCCGAGATGACTTCAAAAAAGAGAGGTAAAAAGGCGGTTTTTGACTCAATTTTCATCATGAGCAGGATAAAGGAGCTGGTTATAAGAATGGATATAAATGTAAGGGCCGTGGCCTTTACAACTAAAGGGGCCGGTATTGTTCTGTCAAAAATGGAAACTGTTTTTCTACCTTTAAGAGTCGATTTTATTGAGTTTATTAAAATGGCCAAGGTTGTTGTTTTAACACCACCAGCGGTTGAACCTGGGGAGCCCCCAATAAACATAATTAGACAAAAACCATAGATAGTATAGGAATGGAGGTTATTAAGAGGAATCGTGTTGAAGCCTGCTGTTCTTAGGGTTATTGATTGAAACAATGAGACTTGGACTTTTTCCCATAAGGTAAAGTTATCAAGAGCATTAAGGAACTCTCCAAAAAAGACAAAAAGAAAACCTATCAAAACTAAAATGGCCGATGTTGTAACAACAATTTTGGTATGAAGGGTTGTACGGATGATACTTTTACCTTTGGTTATAATGACCACCATCTCTTTGAGAACTATAAAGCCTAGTCCTCCTAGGGTTATAAGAATAGCAATCGTTCCATGAATGAGAGGATTAGAAGCATAGTTTTCTAAGGATGTATCAAAAAGGGCAAAGCCAGCGTTACAAAAAGCAGAAATGCTGTGAAAGAATCCATAGTAGATGGCGGTTCCAAATTCATAGCCTTCGTTGGAAAAGGCAATTGTTAAGACAACGGCCCCCCATAATTCAATAATGAATGTGTATTTGATGATATTAATAATCATGGCGTAGAGCTCTTCAAGACTAGAGACATCTAGCAGGTCCTGCATAATAACTCTGTCCTTCATTCCCATTGATCGTCCTAGTAAAATGGTTAAGGAGGAGTAGAGGGTCATAATAGAAAGACCGCCGACTTGAATGAGAAAAAGGATAACAACTTGTCCAAAGACACTAAGGTCGGTAGATAGTGATAATGTGGTCAGACCAGTGACGCAGGTAGCTGATGTTGCCATAAACAACGCATCAACAAAACCTATACTCTTATCCCCTATCGAAGATATAGGTAGCATCAATAATAAAGTCCCCACAAAAATCATCAAAGAAAATGAAAACAGAACCATTTGAGCAGGCCTTAGCCTTATTCCTTTAAAAAGCTGTGGCTCCTTCACCCGTTTGCGCAATTTGCCTGTATCATCCTCGTAAATCGCCAATATGGAACTAAAAAGATGGGTTGAGGCCAACCAAAAGGTGAACTGCTGATCACCCCAAGTAATTACTAAGGGAATAAAAACAATAATCGAGGATATATGTCGTCTGACAAAGTGTTCAAAAGAATCTGAACTCAAGTAGTTGACCATTAAAACCATGAGAATCACAAAGGGTATAATCCAAGACATCCCCATGAGGACTTGATCGATTGTTTCAATGGGCCATGTAGAAGGAAATTTTTCAGAAACTTTTAAAACATAGAGCAAAATATAGGTTCCGTTAAAAAAAACTTCGAAGAGAAATGGAACCTTTTGCAAAAAATTATACATATAGTCATCTTAGTCTTTATTAGAAAATCATTCAATCATAGCCTTTGATTATATCCCAGTTCTTGAGTAATATTATTTATGAATATAAAGGTAGGGACTGTCATGAAAAAACTAGCAAAATTATCGGTTATCATTTTCCTTTTACCTTTTTTAACAATGTGCTCCACAAATGAGCTCGCCAAAAAAACACCAAAAGAAAAAAGGGCCGACCTCTATTACGCTCAAGGAACAAGTAAGCTTATCAAAAAACATTACACCGAAGCTTTATCTAATCTCATTGAAGCAGATAAGTTAAAACCAGAAGATTCAAAGATAAAAAATAATCTCGCCATGGCCTATTACTTTAAAGGTCAAACTCAAATGGCCATAGATCTTCTTAATGAAAGTATTCAGATCAATCCTAAAAACTCAGATGCAAAAGTTAACTTAGGATCTATCTACTTCCAAACCAATCAGTACCAATTGGCCAAAAATACTTATAATGAAATCCTTAGGGATCTTGTTTATAAACATCAATACCGAACACATTACAATTTGGCCCTCATTGCTTTAAAACAAGACGATACTCTAATGGCCCAAAAACACCTCTATCTTTCATTAAAAGATAGAAATGATTACTGTCCCTCTCTTTATCAATTGGGAGTTATTGCAAGGGAGCAAGGAAATTTTATTGAGGCCTTAAAACATTTTAAAGAAAGTACCAAATCAACTTGTACCAACGACCCACGCCCTCACTTTGAAGTGGCCAGTACATACCTTAAATTGGGAAAGAAGTATCAGGCCGAAATTAAGCTTCTCTCTATTATTAGAAACTTCCCAAAGTCCCCCTACGCCCCTATGGCCCGCACCCAGCTAAGGAAAATGGGACTTAAAAACGAAAATATAAATAATCTTACAAAAAAAATAGATAATGATGTTCTTGATCTTACAAAAGGAAAAACAGAATACATTATAGAGACACAGGATTTTTAAAAATGACAGATCAAGTAAATGAAACATCTGAAGAAACAGTTGAGGAGAACACCGGTTCTTTTCAAACTATTGGCCAATACATTAAAGAGCAAAGGGAACGAAGCGGACAATCGTTAAAGTATATTTCAACTAAAACTAAAATAAGTGTAACTCAATTAGACTCTCTAGAAAATGATCGTCTCGATCTACTTCCTGATAAAACTTATGTACAAGGTTTTATTAAGGCCTTTGGTAAATATATTGAGTTGGATAAAGAAAAGGCCATTGAAATACTCAATGAAACCTATGAACAACTTTATCCTGAGAAAAAACAAATCGATCTTAAGATTCTGACACCTAAAGAAACTTCAACTACTTCACCTCTTATGTTTATAGGAGTGGTTGGTTTGGTCTTTGTCTTTTTAGGTTATGGCATAATCAGCTACCTTAAAAACAGATCACTTGAAAAAATTAGGGCCGAGCTTCAGGCCCCTATTAAAACAAGAACCTTAACTTCTGAAACTCCTTTAATGGAAGAAGTCCCTAAGCCAGAGGTTGTTGTTAAAGAAGAAAAAACTGAAGTTCCAGTTGAAGAGAAAGTGGCCGAAGTTGTCGTTGTAAAAGAAGAAAAAAAAGAAGAAGTCAAAGTAGAACAAGAAGCTAAAAAAGAAGAGGACAAGAAAGAAGAAATTAAGTTCTATCCGATTACTTTTACTATGTATGAGAAACAAACAGAAAATGCTCAGGCCATTGTTAACGAACATATTCCGGCCAATATAAAAGCAGCTGCTGTTCCTAATGAGCAGAATGTTTATATTAGGGCCATTGATGGCGACACCTGGATTACCTATAAAAAAGACCTTCTTCCGGTTAAGAAGTTTGTTTTAAAAAAAGGTCGAAACCTTTTTATCTCGGGTAAGACTATAAGAATCTTTTTAGGTAATGTTCATGTGACTAAAATTTTCCTTAATAACACTCCTTTAAAGATTGAATCTAAATCTGGAGTTAAGTCTATGGTCTTTCCTCAAGAAAGGGCCAAGGACTTTAAGCTTCCTCTTTTTGTGTTTAAAGATACGGGAGAAGTTATTCCTTCTGATCAATACATCGAAGAGCTTTAATCTAACCAATCAAGGCGCTTAAAGGCCCTCATTCCCCAAAGAAATAAAAGAGCTGTCGGCAAAAAGATGGCCACTTCGGGGGCCATATGGCCTTTTTTAGAAAGACTGATGCCATAGAAAAAAAGAGCGTAGTTAAAAACAAGAAGGGCCATAATCACCACACCATAGTTTCTTTCCTTTCCTCTTCCTCTTTTAATTCCATAGCAGAAACCTAAAAGAGCAAACAAAAGAATTTGAAAAGGAGTATTGATTCTTGTCCAATACTCTAGTTTGGCCTTATAGAGTCTTGTTAGTAGAGAATCTTTCTTTGCTTGATTTTTTTCTTTTTTCAATTCATTACTTTTATAGCGGATAAAGCGTCTGAGATCCCTCGTCGTTTTCATATTATCTTTGTTTATAAAACCAGGTTTAATACTTTCTTCAAAAAGGGGAAAGTCATACTCGTAAAAAAGGCCCTTTTCCAATTCCCCTTTACCATCTGATTTTAAAATATTTCCATCTTTAAGATAGAGTCTTAGAGTTGGTGGAACATCTTCATTTTCCAAAATTCTAACAAGACTTCCAGATTTGGCCGAAATTAACTTTTCACTTCCGTCCTTTGATTCGGAATGGATGAATATATTTTCCATTCTTTTACCGCCCTCCTCTACTTTTTCAGCAAAGAGGGTAATGCCCGGAATATCGTGATAAAAAGATTCTGGCCTAATATCATTGATCATTCCTGCTGAGGTGAGCTTGATAATGGAATTTTTAAAATAAGTTTTACTGGCCGGAATAATATTTTGGTTTAAAAAGAAAACGGTAAGCGCTACACCTAATGAGGACCAAAAAAAAGGCATCAAAAGCTTACCTTTAGATAGGCCAAAAGATCTCATGGCGATGATTTCAGAGTCTTCACTGAGTTTATTAAGCGCATAAAGCATTGCAAAAAGAACAGATAAAGGTGTGGCCATGGGAACAAATGACAGAGCAATATGGCCTAAGAGCTCTAAAATGACTCCAATTTCTACACCCTTACTTATGACAATTCGCATTACTCTAAAAAGCTGAAAAGTTAATAGAAAAACAACAAAAAAGATGGTGCTTATAAAAAAAGGGCCAATAAAGTTTGCCGCCAAATACCTATTGAATACTTTCAATTCAACTCCATTTAGACAAAGAGAGTTATCCTGTGATAATACCTTGTGCACTCTATTAAGTTAAGGAGAGATTCTATGGAATATAAACTACATTTAGGAGCTAAGACTCACACACCTAGTCAACTCATTGTTCATTCGGCATTCTGCAAAAAAAAGAATGACAAAGAAACAAGCCTTGTCCTTTCTGGTTGGGATAAAGATTGTAAAGACGCTTTTTATAACCTTAAAAACTCAGATATTTTCAAAGCAACAGTTGGAGATACCTTTTACTTTTCACTAAAAGATGGAACTACTGTTTTAGCATTAGGCCTTGGAGAAAAATCAAAGCTTAACTCTGAAACTGTTAGAAAAGAGTACGCTAAGCTCTATAAGTCTATTAAAGGAAAGTATACTGATGTTTCTATTCAGCTTGATACTTTTACAGGATCAAAAGTAAAGGCCGAAGATTCACTTTATCTTCTGGTTGAGGCCTTTGGTCTTGCTTCTTACAACTTTGATAACTACTTATCTAAAAAACAAGAAGCTAAACTTAAAAAGGTTCATGTTGATACGGCCTCAAAGTCTAAAAAGCTTAATGCACTTATTGATAAGGCCAACAATATTGTTGAATCAGTAAATGTGGCCAGAGACTTTGTTAATGAACCACCTAACGTTTTAAACTCTGTTAGCTACGCTAAAATGGTCGAAAAAGATGTTAAAGGCCTTAAGAGGGTTAAGACTAAGATCTTAGGTAAACCAGAGCTTAAAAAAGAAAAAATGGGCATGTTTTTATCAGTTAACGCTGCTTCGGCCCATGATCCAAGATTAGTTCATCTTACTTATACGCCTAAAAAAGTTACCAAAAATACCAAGCACGTTATTCTTGTAGGTAAAGGTTTAACTTTTGACACAGGTGGATATTCATTAAAGCCAGGTGGTTCCATGATGAATATGAAATTTGATATGGCCGGATCTGCTACGGTTTACGGTGCTTTTAGAGCGGCCGTTCTCAATGACTCTCCGATAAAGATCACATGTCTTCTTGGAATGACTGATAACGCTGTTAACGAGCATGCAACGATGCCAGACTCAATTGTGACTGCCAGAAATGGAAAGACGGTAGAGATTTTAAATACGGATGCAGAGGGAAGACTTGTTTTAGGTGATGTTCTTTCTTATGCTTCAGATCTTAAGCCAGATGTTATTATCGATGCTGCCACTCTTACGGGGGCGGTACTTATTGCTCTTGGAACAGAGGTTTGTGGAGTTATGGGTAATGACCAAAAGCTTTGTGATGAGCTTGTTAAGACGGCCAAAGAGACGGATGAGTATGCTTGGCAACTTCCTATTATTGATCAGTGGAGAGATGATATGAAGTCTAATATTGCTGATCTTAAAAACATTGGTGGTTCACGTTGGGCCGGTTCAGCTAAAGCGGCCGCTTTTCTAGAAAACTTTGTTGGAAAAGATATTTCTTGGGCCCACCTTGATATAGCAGGTTGTGGTGATTCTCAATCTCATCTTCCTTATTGTCCACCTAAGGGTGCTTCAGGAACGATGATCAGAACGCTTGTTAATTACCTCATGAAAAAGTAATGATCTCAGGGGGCCAAGGCCCCCTTTTTTTTTATGAAAATAGTTCTTTATAATCCAGAAATTCCAGGCAATACGGGCTCTATTGGAAGAACCTGTGTAGCGCTTAACTATGAGCTTATTCTTATTAGGCCTTATGGTTTTGATCTTTCAGAAAAAGCAGTTCGTAGAGCGGGGCTTGATTATTGGAAGTATGTGAAGCTTAAGGAGTATGACTGCTTTAAAGATTTTCTTGATTCAGAAAACCCTCATGACAAAATGGCCTTTTTTTCAAAGACATCTAAAAAGTCTTATTTTGATGCTGATTTTAAAAGAATTGAATATTTAATCTTTGGTTCAGAGACAAAGGGTTTACCTCAAGAGACTTTTTCAAGCTTTGCTGATGATTTCTACACCATCCCCATGTTTTCAGACAAAATAAGATCCTTAA
>JAURDE010000055.1 GCA_030828105.1 Bdellovibrionota bacterium
GTCTTACATTTTGGACTAAACTAAGATTATCGAGATCTTTATTAGGCCCTATAACTTGAACATCATGTTCTCCAAGTGCTGTCTTGGCCATTTCTAAAAGGAATTCTTCTTTAACAAAATAGAGGATTGTTTTCATAATTGCTCACTATCTATCAAAAAAACGACTTAAACAAAAATAAAAAAGGGCCACAATTGTGGCCCTTATTATTTCTAAATTTTAATAGAAATTATTCTTCACTTCCACCGATTTTGAAGTCTTTAAGCTTATCGGCCATAGTGGTCGTAGTAGGCATCTGCTTAACATAAGAAGCTATGTTTTGGGCCTCAATATTTGTTGCAGATTTAATAGATAAAGCGATTTTCTTGGTGTCTTTATCAACAGAGATCACCATAGCTTTAACTTTATCTCCCCTATTAACAACATCAGAAGGCTTCTCTACTCTATCTTCTGAAAGCTCAGAGATATGGATAAGACCTTCTATTCCTGTTTCAAGCTCTACGAAAGCACCAAAGTCAGTAACTCTTAGAACTTCAGCTTCTACGATAGTCCCAACAGGTAGTCTTTCTTCGATCTTCTTCCAAGGATCTTCTTCAAGTTGTTTGATCCCCAAGCAAAATTTTTGGTTCTCTTTATCAACAGAAAGAACGATGGCCTCAATATCATCACCTTCTTTATATTCTTGATTAAGATTTACATTTTTCTTAGTCCAAGAAATATCAGAAACATGAATAAGGGCATCAACTTCCTCGCCAAGATCAACGAAGATACCAAACTCAACTAGAGACTTAATTTTACCAACTACTTTATTTCCAAGCGGATACTTAGCAATGATATCGTCCCATGGGTTTGGATGAAGTTGTTTAACACCAAGAGAAATTCTCTTGTTTTCTATATCAACATCAAGAACCTCAGCTTCAATCGTTTCACCAACGTTATAATGCTTAGCTGGGTTTTTAATTTTACCAGTCCAGCTCATTTCACTTACGTGAATAAGACCTTCAATTCCATCTTCGAGCTCAACGAAAATCCCGTAATCTTTAACAGATACGATTTCGCCTTTAACTCTAAGACCTGGTTTAAACTTCTCTTGAGCTTGTTCCCAAGGGTTTGGTTGAACTTGCTTAAGACCAAGAGATACCCTTTCTTTATCTGTATCAAACTTAAGGATCTTAACTTCAATCTCATCACCAAGGTTAAGAAGAGCAGAAGGATGCTTTACCCTACCCCATGACATATCTGTGATATGAAGAAGACCATCAATTCCACCTAGATCAATGAAAGCACCGTAATCAGTGATATTTTTTACAATACCCTTAACGATCATACCTTCTTGAATCTGAGTAAGAATTTCATTTCTCATCTTACCTCTTTCTTCCTGAAGAATTGCTCTTCTAGAAAGAACGATGTTTCCTCGTTTTTTGTTAAACTTGATAACTTTAAATTGCATTGTTTTACCAATGTACTTATCAAGGAAACGAGTAGGTCTAAGATCAATTTGAGATCCTGGTAGGAATGCTTTCACGCCGATATCAACAGAAAGACCTCCCTTAACTTTAGAAATAACCGTACCTTCAAGAGGCATTCCTTTCTCACAAGCCTCAGAAATCTTATCCCAAGCTTTAAGGATTTCGGCCTTATCCTTAGAAAGAATAAGGTTACCCATTGAGGATTCTAGTTTTTCTAGATAAACCTCGATTTCATCGTCTTTTTTCACTTTTAAAGTTCCATCAAAATTTTGGAATTCTTTAACGGAAACAAGACCTTCTTGTTTGTAGCCAATGTCAACGGTCACAAAGTCCGCCCCAACATTTACTACTTTACCCATGAAGACTTCACCTTCTTCAAAGTTTTTTGAAGTTGTCGTTGAAAGCATTTTACCAAACTCGGTCTCTTGCTTTTCTTCAACATCCTCACCGAAGACTACTTCGTAGCCATCCATCCATTTTTGTTTTGTCATTTGATTTGACATAATAATTCACCTCGAAAATTTCATTCGACCCTCTACTGAAGGCTACCTATAAAAGGTGCGTAAGTGTAGGTTTTTTAATGTTATTCGTCAACCTCAAGAGCTTTAAAGATGATGAGCTTTAACTAAACGGCCGCGTTTTTTAAGACTTTTTTCATACTGGCCAAGGATAACCGAAATTTGACCGCGCTCAAGGCAAGCTAACTGCCCGATTTTTTGTTGGTTCGCCGAGAGCCTCTTAAGACCTAAGTAAAGCTCCCTACCATCTCCTACCTGATACCCACAAATAAGATGTGGCCATCTTTGGCCCAAACTTAGCAAAAACTCACTTTTGGGTGCCATTACAGCAACAGAGCTCTCGATAGCATGGACAACAGATTCATTGAGGTAGGACTTTTCATCCATAGTAATCCAGATATCCATTTCACGAATAAGAGTTTTTAAATTTTGACTAGGGTAAAAAACTATATCATGCCTAAAGTCTGTTTCTGAGGCCAATCGAGGTAATGATCCGTGTAAAAGGTTTTCTTTCCAATCCCTTTTTGACGCAAAAAAAAGAATAAAAGGACGCTTAAAAAAATTTTCGTTTCTCAAAAGGGTTAGAACCCTTAATACAGCAGTTACATCTTCAACTTTACTCGATCCCGCGACCTCAACTCCTATTAAAATATGATCAACTTTTAAAGCATCTCCTTTGAGCGCCAAGGACCAATCAAGGTGGTGAAAGAAGTCCTTTTCATTATTAAAGCTAGGTTCTGGTGGCAGACCAATGTTTGTCATCTTTCTGTAGGGTATATTAAACTGAAGATGAAGATAGTCAGCGTTTCTTTTATCTGGAACAAAAATATGGTCTACTCTCCTTTTAATAATCTTATGCCATATCCTATTATATTTTTCGGAAACGTTCGTTCCTTGAAAATGTAATAGTGGTATTTGGGGAAATTTTCGTAAGAAAAAAAAGAGAGGCCATATAAAATGAAGGTCAAAACAATGGATCAGATGAACCTTTTTTTTCGCCACTGTTTCTATGAGGGAATCAAATTGTCTCCAATGCCAAACTTTAAAAGAGATTATTCCTCGTTGAAAGATAAAATTTATTGGTTCATTTTTAAGTTTCTTATATAGAAAGGAGCTCTTTTTACATAACAGAGTTACTTGGTGTCCTGTGTTGAGTAAACTCACGCAAATATCATAGGCCCATTGAGAAGTAAGATCCCAGTCTTTTTTAGGGCAAATGATCAGAATATGAGATAGTTGAAATAGTTCGTTCTTGGTCATTATCTAAAGTTTACTTCCAAGAACCTCCTCTACCAAGACGCCCTTGACCGAACCAATCTTAATATTGGCACTAAACTTTAACATGCGCTTATATTTATCATTGGAAAACCAAAAAATGATATCCCCTTTCTTTTTTAGCGCACCATGGAACCGAGTCTGGGCCTTAATCTTAATAGCATCCACTTGCTTACCCATTACTTCGACTTTTTCGTAATTTGATATCTCCATAGACAAGACCCAAATCTTTCCTCTTGTCACGACAGGAAATCTGTATGTTTTGCCCTTGACCATATCAAGACCTCTAACAAAAAATAATGCCGAAAAAGAGTCTTGCATGTATTGAGGGATATATTTTTGAATTTTCCTATCAGTTGGAATTCCTCTTTTGATTCGCTTATACCAATGGTACGTTTTTCTTTTCTCATGATCAAAAATCTGAAGATCATCCACCGTTTGAGAACTCTCTCTTTGAAGAAGAGTATATTTTAAAGGGAGAAATTTATCTACATCAACAAATGTTTCGACACTATCTTCTAAACGGTAAATATAGCGGTAATAGTCTGCTGTTTTTAGCTTTGCTTCAAAGTGATAGCTTAATTTATTATCTATTTCTTTAGGCTTATGAGTTAGTAGTTGTATATACCCCGCTTTGATACCCATATACCTTACTTCATAAAAAAGCTTCTCCCCTGGAAAGACATTAGGAAGATAATTGAGCCACAGTTTTTTAGTGCTTTGATCTAGTTTGGTAAGTGACTTCGGATAATCTTCTGGTGGTTTCCAAGTTGGCACAACCTTTTCAACATCTACTATAATATCCTTTACTTTCTTTTTTCTAGGCAGGTCTTTGTCTTTAACTTTTTCTTCTTTTATTATTTTCTTAACCGCAACCTTTTTAATTTCTTCTTCTTTAACTTCTTTGGTCTCAAAACGTTTAATGTCCATCTCTTTGATGTCAAAAGACTCTATTACTGGTTTATTTTTGAAATCTGAAAACTCTTTATCAGACTGACTCGCACAGCCAGCTAATATTAATATTAAAAAGAAGTAAAAATTATTCATAAATAAATTTGTTTTAATTTCTCTATAAAGATTTCCTCACCTTCGGTTATTACGGGCCTAATCTTTAAATACCAAATATCAGAATCAATAGATTTGCCATCTATTTTCACCGCATCTTTTTCAGTTGTAACCAATGTAAGATTTAAGTTCTTTGATTTACTAACAAGGTGATTAATCTGACGTAAATTATATTTGTGATGATCGCGATAGTGTTTTTCTGCTTTAACCATTAGATTGAGTTCGGTCAAAAGACTTATAAAGGAGTGAGGGGACCCAATCCCGCAAAAGGCCAAAAGAGGTATATTCTTGAAGTCTTCAATACTCTTTTGCTCTTTTGTCTTAAGGTTTACAAAGCAATCAGGGACGTAATTCATTTCTACAACAGGAATATGACGGGGATGAGTGGCCTGAACGCGTGCCTTAAACTGGTCTACGACCTCAGGATCTTGATTCTTAGTTTTTGTTAAAACAACAATATCGGCATCTTTGATAGCTCCAAAGGGCTCTCTGAGGTTACCAAGTGGAAATAAAAGGCATTCACTTCCTTTAAAACCCTTCGAATCAAAAAGTAAAATATTGAGCTTGCGTCCAATTTTAAGGTGTTGGAAAGCATCATCCAATAAAACAACATCAGGAAGGAACTTATTAAAATATATTTTAAGATTATTTGATCTGTTTTTTCCTACAACAATGTTTGTATTTTTGAGATTTTTTTTCATTAAAACCGCTTCATCACCAAAAATATCGGTTTTATCACTGTCAACGACTCCGCCTCTAGACTCAAGCTTTCCTTTATAACCTCTTGTAAGAATCAATGGACTTAGGCCCTTATCCTCCCAGTACTGAGAGATAAGTAATGTAAGCGGAGTTTTTCCTGTCCCTCCCACGGAGAGATTTCCAATAGAAATGATAGGAACATGAAAGTTTACAGTTTTAAAGATACTCGTTCGGTAGGCCATACGCCTAACTTTTAAAATAAAGTACCATAAGCACCATATAGGAAATAAAAGAATAAAGAGTAAAATTCTAATAGCTTTCATTTATAACTTTTGACATATAAGGGGCCACTTGTTGCTCATTGCAATCAAGCAACTCTTTTGTTCTTTTTAGTTTGTTTAATAACTTATCATACTCCGTTTCATTTTGTGCCCAAAACTCGCAAATTTTGAAAAGGTTAAATGAATTTACTCTTTCTTGCAGTAGCTCTGGAAATACTAATTCTTGATGAACAATATTGGCCAAAGATATAGGCCCCTTGTAATCAATGAAAGTCTGATAAACAAACTCGTTTAATAATGAGCCCTGATAACAAACAATCGTAGGAATTTCCATAAGGGCGGTTGATAATGTTATAGTACCACTTGCTGCAAGTGCTAAATTTGAATACTCCATCACTTCTTCAAGTTCAGAGTGAGGATGGATATAATCAACCTCTTTTTCATAGGGAGAATAAAGATGTTTATTCACGTTGGGAGATTGAACAAGGTAAGAAGTTACATTATATTTCTTTTTTAAAAGCTTAAGAGTTTTTATAAAGATTGGAAGAAGATGGCGGACCTCAAAATTTCTACTGCCGGGTAATATAAGTAAGTTTATTTTTTCTTGTAATGAACAACGTTGTCTATTTTTATATAAAACTTTTTCGTGAGTTTTAAGAAGTGGATGATTTACAGAAATAACCTTGTTAACACCTCTTTTTTCAAACCAGTCCCTTTCAAATGGAATAATTGTAAATAATGAATGTACTGTCTCTTCAAGGACCTGTGCTCTGTGGGCCTTCCATGCCCACGCTTGAGGGGCCACATAATAGAGGACCTTTACTCCATGCTTATTAAGTTTTTTGGCCAAACGTAGATTAAAGTCTTGGAAGTCAATAAGAATAGCAACCTTTGTCTTTCTTTTTAAGCATTGAAGCTCAATATCTTTAAGGGCCTTCATATAAAAAGGGATTTTCCCAATGACTTCTGAAATTCCCCATGAACTAAAATCTTTAAGATGATAAAGAATCTCCATTCCTTTATCTTTTAAATCGTCCCCTCCTACGCCCCAAAAGTGAGTTTGTGGACATAGGGACCTAAGCTCATCATAAAAAGAGAGGCAGTGTTGTTCACCTGATTTTTCACCGGCAATAATAAGACAATTTGATTCATTCATTGTTGATTTTTTAAATCTAAAAATTGAGGATTTTCGAAAGCATCCTTTTCACCATGGGCCTCTATATAATCTAAGACCTGTTGGACACAGTCTACGGCCTTTACGCCGTCATGAATATCGACTAGCACTTCTTTACCGTTAAGGATCGCTTGATAGAAGTATTCATGCTCTAAAAGTAGGTGGTCATTTTTCCCAAAGTCTATTCTCTTGATACCATCCTCTTTGGTTGTAAAGAGTATCTTATTATCAAGAAGATCCAGTTGAAGGGTGCCTTTTTCATTGACCACTTCAATACTGCGAACCTCCTCTACATGATCACGAGAAGATTGGATAAGCGCACGAGACCCTGTTTCTGGCAAAATAAACTGAGCGCTGACTACATCCCACTTATTTGTTTTACTCTTAAAACCATATGCATCGACTAGTTTAGGTACACTTTTAAAAAAATGTATCAAGATATCAAGATCATGAATCATAAGATCAGAGACAACATCCACATCAGTTGCCCGGGCCTTAAAAGGGCCAAGCCTTGATATTTTTATTTGAGATGGACCACTTAAAAACCCTTCAAATTGTTTAATGTTTTCCCAAACTTTGTGGCATCTCTCAGAGTGACCAACTTGGAAAACAAGCTTAGAGTTCTTTTTAATTAGTTTTTCTAAATTTAAGGCCTCCTCTAAATTAGCAGTCATCGGTTTTTCACAGAAAATATGTTTTCCTTTCTCAATAAGGTATTCACAAATTTCGTAATGAGTTGAAGTAGGTGTTACGACAACAGCAGCATCGATCTCATCAATAACTTCACTGACATCCACAACCATTTTTGCTTGAGGATAAGATTCTTTTAATTTAGTTCTAAAACTATCAACATTATTAAATTTATCAACAATGGCAACGAGATGGGCATTCGGTAATAACTCAGCCTTTTGAGCATGCCACTTACCTAAATGTCCATGACCAATAATGGCCACTTTTACTGGCTTCATATTTATTACCTTCTAGGCAAAAGGAGCTAGACCAACTTCACTTTTTTGGATTTCCTCAGTCATCTGAGAAATAATCTCATTTTCTTTGTACTCATTCATCATTTCAGGATGATCTACGAAGGCCCTTGGCGAAATTTTCGAAGACTCCATGGCCCGAAAAAAGTCCACCACTTCAGAGATTTTACTTTTTTCAAAACCTCTTCTTCTTAAACCTATAATATTAATCCCTTTCAAACGAACTCTGTTACCTACAGCTGTGCAAAATTGTGGAATATCTTTATCTATAGCGGACGCACCTCCGATATAGCTACCTCTTCCGAGCTTAACGAACTGACTAATATTAGTTCCACCACCAATAATAGTACCTTCTCCAACTTTAACATGTCCTGCGAAGTTGGTTGAATTGGCCACAATACATTTGTCACCTATTATTACATCATGACCAACATGAACATAGGCCATAAGTAAGGTATGAGAACCTATTTTAGTTAGGCCTTCTTCTTTCATTGTTCCTCTATGAATCGAGACATATTCGCGAATAATGTTTTGATCCCCAATCTCAACTCGAGTATTTTCGTCCTTATAAGTCATATCTTGAGGAGCCGCCCCAATGGAACAAAAAGGGAAGATTTTATTATATTTTCCTATTCTTGTATGACCATCAATACAAACATGAGAAGCGATCGTTGTGCCTTCACCGATTTCTACGTTAGGCCCAATGATGCAATAAGGTCCTATTTCAACACTCTCATGAATTTTCGCTTTCTCATCTATAATGGCAGTAGAATGAATTTTCATATTTACCTTTTAAAATTTAATAGAGGCCAACACGGATGCCTCAGACATTAATTGGCCTTCATGATAAATCTGACAGTCCTGACTAATCATAGGACCTCTTATTTTCTTCAATATTGATCTCAACTCCAAGTCCATTCCAGGAACAATGGCCTTTCTAAATTTAGCATTCGAAACTGAAACTAAGGCAACATCCATATTACAATTGAAAGGGTCTTGAACAATTTTAGTCATTATAAAGCTTGATGCCTGGGCCATGGACTCAATCTGAACGACACCTGGTAAAATAGGATTACCTGGAAAATGACCAGCAAAAATAGGATGGTCCTCTCTTGTATAAAAGTGGGCCACCACTTTTCCTCCAACAAGATCTGCCGTCGTAATAATATCGATTGGTTTATCTTCGACTACTTCTATATGAGATACAGAATCTACAAATAAAAAAGGATCTCTGTGAGGAAGATAGGCCATCACCTGTTCTTTATTGAAGATCATTTAAGCTCCTTTGTTTTTATCCAAGCTTAATTTTCGGATTGTCGCCAATCCTTTCATCCATTCTTTAAGAGGTCTCGCAGGGTGACCACCTAATTTAGTTCCCGCAGGCCAGCTGTTATTGACAAGACCACCACCGCCTACTTGGCAACCTGTACCTAGCTCAATTGAAGGTCCACAGCCTGCTTTTCCACCAAAAACAACATAATCTTCAAGCTTCGCACTTCCACCTAAGGCCACTTGTCCGCATAGCAATACATGTTTTCCAATTTGGCAGTTATGGCCTATTTGAACATGATTATCTATTTTCGTTCCCTGGCCAATTGTTGTTGGATAAAAGGTTCCTCCGTCTATACATGAGTTGGCCCCAACTTCTACCTCATCCCCAATCTCTACTCCTCCAAAATGCCACATTTTTTGGTGAACACCATCAATGAATTGATATCCAAAGCCATCGGCTCCCACGGTAACATGTGAGTGTAGACGACAACGATCACCAATTTTAGTGAAGGGATAAATTGAAAGGTGGGCAAAGAGGATTGTTTCTTTGCCAATATGAGAATTAGCACCAATATGACAATGAGGGTGTATGATAGCGCCTTCTTCAATCGTAACATTTTGACCAATAAAACAACTTTTCCCTATCTTGGCACTAGGATGTATTTTGACAGATCCATCATCACGGCCATCTATCATCAAATCGATTTTCTCATAAGCTTTTTGGTGAAAGAAATGACTCAATTGAGTAAGTGTTCTAGGAAAGTCTTTTGTTAGGATAATCGTTTCAACTTTATTTTCTACCGCTAACCATTGAGGATCATTTTCAATAGCTGTAAACAAATCCTTAGAAAAAAGAAGGGACAGCTTAAAACATATATCTTGAGGTAAATGAGCAATGAATTGGTTAAAAAACTTTTTCTCGCTTAATAAGATAAGGTAGTTCTCTTTAATTTGCTCTATAGGGCCAATACCTAAAAAGGCAGTTTTATCACAACTGCCTTTTACAAATTCAAACTGAGAATTATTTTTGAATAATTTCATGAGAAACTACTTCGACTTATCATAGGCCTTAATGACAAGATCAGTTAAATTCTTTTGATTCTTTGCATATATAATCGGGGCCACAGATAATTCAAAGGTCAAATCAACTTTTTCCTTTTTGGATACTTCTTCAACAATTGTTCTGATTTTATTCAGAAGAGGTTTTTTTAGTTTGCTCTCAAGTGCTTGAATTTCTTTTTGATACTCCATTGATTTTTGCTGAAGGGCCATAATCATTTTTTGAATTGATTCCTGCTTTTTAATTTTAGCAGCATCACTCAAAACAAGAGTTTGCTTTTTAAAATCTTCTTGAGCTTTTCTAATTTTATCTTCTTCTTTTTTTAATTCACCCTGTTTTTTTTCAAATTCTTTTTTAAGCTCATCTCTTACCTTCTGCCCTTCCTTCACAGAAAGTAAAACCTTCTGAATATCTACCGTACCAACGAGGGTAGCTGAGGCCGAGAAAGAGAAAAGTAATGCTGAAATTAGTAATCCTTTAAACATCATATAATACTCCTTAAAATAACTGTCCTATATCGAAATGGAATTTACTTCCTTCATCCCTTGGGTCTGGATTGATGGGATACCCAAATTCAAACCTTAAGACACCAATAGGAGAAAACCATCTAAAGCCAAAACCGTAGTCCATATTCAGCTTGAAATTATCATACTTCCCAGCATCACCGGCGTCAAAAAACAGAACCCATTTGAGCCCCGCTTCACGAGCAAGGGGATGCTCTAATTCTAACGTGGTGAATCCTTCAAAAGTTCCACCCTTATTGAAAGTCCTCTTTATACCATTTTCATCAGTAACTGTTTCCTCTGGCCCAATGGCTTCATAATTATAGCCTCTTAAATTCTTAGGGCCACCAAGGGTAAACTTTTCAGTTCGTGGTATAGGTTTTCCATCTACACTCTCAATTTTTCCAATTTTGACTCGACTTCTAAAAACCAGGTCTCCCCAGACTTTATGATAAAAACGGCCATCAAATTCATTTTTGAACCACTTTTTATCACCACCAAGACCTGAGTACTCACTAGATAAGCTGAAATAATATCCTTTTGAGGGTTCAAAAGAGTTATTTCTTCTATCTCGTGAAAGAGTTGTCGTTATACTTGATGCCAATCCGTTCTCAGTTCCTTCATCAACCGTAGGGTCTGAGACATTTGTAATCTTAACATCCTCAAGCTTGTAGGTAAAAAAGAGTCTTGTGTATTCAAATATAGGATATCCAATACGCAGATCAAATCCTCTCTTTTTATAACGAAGTGAAGTACTTTGTTTATTGTCGGTAAGAAATGCATCTCCACCCGCGATCCATTTGGTATCTCTAAAATATGGATCAGTGAAACTTAGGTTAAAAGTTTTTGAAGTTCTAGAATGAGAAACACTAAAAGAGAGGTTTTGCCCGAGACCAAGGAAGTTATTTTGAGAAATTGAGCCTTGAAAAAACTCTTTACTGGCCGTTGAGTATCCAGCGCCAAGGGATATCTGCCCAGTATTTCTTTCCTTAACGCTAATCTCTATATCAAGGACATCATCTCTATCTCTTCTGGTTACAGTATTGAAAACTACTGAGTTAGGCTCAAAAAAGCCGAGGCGGTTTACATTTTCTTTAGATTCTCTAAGGGCCGTTCCCGAAAACTTCTCCCCTTCAATTATTTTCAATTCACGACGAACAACTTTATCTCTTGTTTTTGTATTTCCTACTACTTTTATTTTTCCAAAGTAAGCAATCTTACCTTTTTCAAAAGAAAAGTTCACGTTCACCTTATTTTCGCCTGGCACCAACTGTAAATCTCTCAAAACGTTTGCGAAGGCATATCCCTTATCCTGATACATCTCAGTGAGAAGCTGCACATCTCTTCTAAAATCCATCTCCGAATAAATATTATCTTTTTTAAGAGTAATTTTTTCTTTGAGTTCATTCTCGGGGAAAAGCACTTCTCCCTGAAAGTTAATCTCATTAATAGTATATTGAGGCCCTTCATTGACTTTTATCGTTATAAAAACCCACTTCTTATCTTCTGAGACTGTTATTTGAGGTGAGCCTAAATTGACCTGAAGATATCCTTTGCTTTTATAAAAAAGCTTTATTCTCTCAACATCAGTATCAAAATTAATTTCTTTAAAATTTCCTGAATTAGACATAAAGGAGAACAATCCCTCTTCTCGGGTCTCCATGATTCCTTTGAGCTCATTATCCGAAAAAGCTTTGGTTCCTAAAAATGTAATCTTTTTAACCTTAACTTTATCAAATTCTTTAATCTTAAAAACCAATTCAATATTTTCTTGGCTGATTTTATTAAAGGAATAATCAACACTCGCTAGGAAAAAGCCTTTTTCTTCATAATGTTTTTGAATAGAGGCAACATCAACCTTGACGGTATTTACATCTAAAATTGCAAACTCTTTTGTTTTAACCTGAGCTGTAAGGTCTTCATCATCAATCTCATCATTACCTTCAAAAATGATTTTGGTAACAATAGGCTTTTCCTTAACGACAAAAACAAGATAATTTTTTCCCTTAAATACTTTGTGATGGGCCTCAACAGTTTCAAAATACTTTAAGTCATAAATTCTTTGAATATCTCTTTTAAGAGTATAGTTATCAAGAACCATACCCGCTTTGATTCTTACTTTTTCTAGTATGGCCTCTTTCTCTACCTTTTTGATTCCCTTAACAATAACTTCATCAACTTTAAAGAGATCCCTTGAAGGCCCTAAATCTTCTTGGGCCAAGAGATTAAAAGAAAAAACAGATAATATGATAAAAAGGAGGTATTTAACCTGCCTTAGCGCTTTATTTAAACACGACATGAGATGTCTTATTCCTTAATTTATTTCAACTAGGCTTCTACCTTGCTTCAAGTCGAAACCTCAAATCTCGAATCAGCAATTTACCAGTTGTCATACGAAGTTACAAAGAAAAGATGTCAGGTAATATTAATTCACTACGACGCCATCTTGAATAAAAAATTTATTGGGAAACTGTCTAGCGACTTTGTCATCATGAGTAACAACAACAAGAGTCGACTCAGTGTGAGATGCTAAATCTTTTAAGAGATCAACAACTTTATCAGTGTTGTCAGAGTCAAGACTACCAGTCGGTTCATCGCAGAGTATTAGCTTTGGCTCAAGTGATATAGCGCGAATGATATTTATTCTTTGCTGCTCTCCTCCAGAGAGCTCATAAGGAAATTTGCCTAGACAATGAACAACTCCAAGCTGTGCGGCTAAATCTAGAACTTTTTGCTTAACCTTATCAACGGAAACATTTCCAATTCGCGCGGGGAGTAAAACATTACTTAAGCAATCCATAGAAGGTAGCAAAAAATGAAATTGGAATACCAAACCTATAAATTGATTCCTATAACGGCCAAGCTCTTTGTCACTGTATTTGGCCAGATCTTTACCTGCAACCCATATTTTGCCACCACTTGGTCGATCCAACCCCGCAAGTAAATGAAGAAGAGTTGATTTACCCGAACCGGATGCGCCGCGCACTACATATTGTTGTCTTTCTTCCAAGGTTAAGGTTGCACCTCTTAGGGCCGAAATTTTTCCAAAACTCTTTTTTAAATTTTCTACTTTTACCAGCTCTTTCATGCAAACTCTCTTCTAAGCCCTTCCAAAATAGGCCTTTTCTTCAACCTATACAATAAGATTCCGGAAAAGATTAACAACCAAACCATCGCTAAGGTGAATACAACAAGATAATCTTTATAATCTAGGATTATTTCTAAGTTGGTTAAATGATAAACTTCAGGGGGTAATCTCAAAAAAGAGATGTTTTGAAGAGCGTAATTAAAAAAACGAACGAAGAAAAAACTTAAAGCACAAGAAAAAGTCCAAATTATAAAAATCAAGAACAACCAACTTTTCACTAATTGTGCTTGAGATAACCCCAAAGCTTTTATTAAAAAAAGCTCCTTTGTCCTTTCCTCATTAAGAAAAATTATAAAGGCCAGCACATTAAAAATAGCGATCACAACAACCATCTGTAGTATTAGGCCAATCATAAAACGCTCTATTCTCACAGCTTCAATCAGACTAGAAAACTCCTGCCAATAAATCTTGATATTAAATTCAAGCCCTAAATCATTGATAAGATCTTGTCTCAAGGCCATGAGTTTATTATCTGAATTATTTTTTGCTTTTATCAAAACAATATTAACTTTATTCTCTACAGCAAAAGAGTCTTGCATAAACTTACGGTTTATATAAATGGTACGCAAATCTTTCTCATAAATACCATGAGAAACGATATCCCCTATTTTAAGTCTTTTTAATTCCGGAATTCCAACCATCGCCTTATTTTTATTTCCAAAGGCTAAAGTGACAAAGTCTCCTCTTTTAACCTTTAAATGTTTGGCCAACTCACTACCTAAAGCGACATCCTGAGCGCCAATTGAAACATTAAGGTTTGTTACTGTGCCAAACTCTTTAGGGGATATTCCTTTCATAAGAACCCCTTTAGAATCTTGCCCACTAAGTATAAAACCCTGAGTTTGATATATTCCAGAAAAACTTAAGATCTCTTCGTTTTTGAGGGCCTTTTTCAAACGCTCATTTATTTGAAAAGGGGCCTGTTCCGAGTATAGATAGAGGTTACCCTGTGCACTTCTTAAACTTTCTTTCATCGAAGTTTCAAATCCATCCATAATTCCAAAAGTTGCCAAAATCACAGAAATAGAAAAAGAAAGTCCTATTATGACACCTATTGAAAATTTAGAACTCGCTTTGGAGCTAAAAATAATTTTAAAGAAAGTTCTAATCATCTTTTTGAACTCTCCATCTTAAAAAAGCATCCATAAAACCATCAAGGTCACCGTCTAGAACTTTATCCGGGTTTGTAGACTCAAAATTCGTCCTGTGATCTTTTACTAGTTTATAAGGATGAAGCACATAAGATCGAATCTGTGCTCCCCAACCTATTTCAGACTTTGAATCTTCAACGGCCTGATTCTTTTCCTTAAGTTTCTGCATTTCTAGATCATAAAGTCTAGATTTTAGAACTTTAAATGCTTGAAGTTTATTTTGAAGCTGACTTCTCTCATTTTGACAATTAACTACTATACCTGTCGGTAAGTGGGTTAATCTAACAGCAGAATCTGTTGTGTTGACGGATTGACCTCCAGCTCCTCCTGATCTAAAGACATCAATCCTTACGTCCTTATCCTCAATTTGTATGTCAATATTGTCATCAACCTCAGGCGAAACAAATATAGAAGCAAAACTAGTATGTCTTCTTGCATTTGAATCGAAGGGGGAGATTCTGACAAGCCGATGGACTCCCGTTTCACTTTTAAGAGAACCATAAGCATAACTACCCTGGGCCATCAAAGTGACAGATTTAATACCAGCTGAATCTCCTGGCTGATAATCAAGCTGAGATAGTTTATATTTCTTTTTTTCACACCACTTTATAATCATCCGATAGAGCATTCCTGCCCAATCGCAAGACTCAGTCCCACCTGCACCAGCATTAATAGATATAATGGCATTATTGGGATCCATTTCTTCCGATAGAAGGACTTTAAGCTCAGCGGCTTCAAAGGCCTTAATAAAGGTTTCATAGGTTTCTATGGCCTCTCCTGCAGATTCAGGATCTTCTTCAGCAAATTCAACTAGAGTATTGAAGTCATCATACAAAGTTTTAAGTCCGTTATAAACTTCTACGACATCTTCTAGAATGGCCTTTTCTTTTTGTATTTTAGAGGCTTGCTCAGTGTCTTCCCAAAACCCTTCAAGGGATTCCATTTGGGTAATTTCTTCTAAACGATTTTCTTTTTTAGATATTTCAAAGTGCCCCCCTTAGAAGCTCAAGCTTCTTTTTAAAGGAGCGCATTTCATTAGATTTTTCTTGGAGATCAATTTCGGTGCTCATTATTTATTCCATTTCATTTTTTTAATTACTTTATCTTCTAATCCAAACATGACTTTTTCTTCTTTAGTGGATTTTTCGTGATCATACCCCAGAAGGTGTAGAAAACCATGTAAAAACAGTGCCACGATCTCTTGCTCTAGACTGTGCTCAAGCTCTTTAGATTGTTTTAGGGCAACTTCCTTACAAATAACAATATCACCAACATGTAGCTCCCCTGTCGGATTAAATTCATCTTTTCTTGGCCCTTTCCGTAAGTTTTCATATTGGGGAAAAGAGAGGACATCTGTTATTTTGTCCTTTTTTCGATGAAGCTTATTGAGTTTCTTTATTTTATGCTTACCGCAAATGAGTAGAGAAATACTTAGTTTTTTGTTTTTGGTAGCATTTAATTCTCGAATTAAGCCTTTTTCGAGATGTGTTAAGATTTGAAGCAAATATTGATCAAGCCTTTTTTTATGATAAAAGGGGTTAGAGGACTTGGATGTGTCGCTACACACCAAGTCAATATTTTTGCTGCGAATTAAGATATTTCTCATAAATAATGCGCCATCATAATTGAAAAGGAAAACAAATGGCAAATCCTGAATATCA
>JAURDE010000125.1 GCA_030828105.1 Bdellovibrionota bacterium
ATACAAGAGGATACATAAGAATTCTCTGATACCAACATAAACGGCATGGTTCAAATTCCATAACCTCACTGAAAAAAAGGCTTCCAAGTGTTGCAGTAAGCGCTATTATCCATGGTAAATAGATTGCAAACAAGTTTTTCATAATGGCCAGGATAACATTGACGCTCTCAATTGAAAACGTCATCTCCTTATCTACTCTTCCCAAAACTGTATTATTAATAATCAAGATTTAGAGCTGAGGCTTACCGCACAAACAATTTTTACGAGAAAAATAAACACATTAAACCGCGTAATTCAGTCTCCTAATACTTAAATACCTAAGATATCATTACATATATAGACAAAAACAATACTTGATCATTTTATTTCATGTTCATATTTACTCTTTAAATTACCGAAAAGACGAGAGTCGAGGAGCGTGAAAAATTATACCTCGGCAAGTTTTTCCAACGAAGGAGGAAAAAAAGTTGAGTTTTAAAATAAACTCAAATTTATTATCTCTTCAATCACAACGCTATTTAGGCGAAGGTGTAGAGAAGCGGGCTAACGCCTTAGGTCGTTTAGCGTCTGGTAAACGAATTCTTAAGGCCGCTGACGACGCCGCTACTTTAAGTATAAGTACAAAAATAGACTCTCTGTCGCGCAGTAATCAAGTCGTGCAAAGAAATACCAATGATGGAATTTCTCTTATTCAAGTAGCTGAAGGTGGGTTAAATTCAATAGGAGATATGCTTATTCGATTAAGAGAATTGGCAGTGCAATCGAGTACTGATACCTATGCAACAAGTGAACGCTATAACCTAGATAAAGAATTTAAATCATTAAAAGAAGAAATTAGTAGAGTCTCAGATAGCGTTGAATTTAATAATAGAAAATTACTTAACGGTGAAGGGGGTAAAATAGATGTACAGATTGGTGTACATAATGTGAATGCTGAAGATAGAATTTCAATTGACCTTCACACGATTGATTCTACGATCAATACTCTTTTTGAGACTGGTTATAGTAAATCAAGCACCTCAAGAAAAAAATCTAGTTCAAAAGCATCAAGAGCTGTAAGCTTTGACCCTAACTATAGTAGTGATTCAGAAAGACAAAGAATAGTTAAAGAAATTGAAAAAGAAAATAAAAAGGCCAGTCAGTCTGCAGCACAACAAGGACATCAATACCTTAATTTAAGAACTAAAGAGTCATCCCAAACGGCAATAGATGCTCTTGATGTAGCAATTAATAACCTCTCTAAAAAAAGATCATTACTCGGTTCTATTCAAAATAGAATGGGCTCAGTTTTAAATGTCCAACAAAATAGTAAAATAAATATGGATAGCTCTAAATCAAAAATGGTAGATGCTGATTTTGCTAAAGAAACTGCCGAAAGTATAAAAGAAAAGATTAAAGGTGAGTATCAAACTGAAAACCTAAAAAATATCAATAACATCGGCAGCAATGCTGTTAAGTTAGTTAACGCCAACTTATAGTTTTCTATAGGATATAAAAACCTCTCCTCCTTTTTTGGAGATTTTTTGATTTTGAAAACCGTCCTTTGGAAAAGAAAACTTAGACCCTGGGTATTCTTGAGAACAAATACTTTGTCCCCTATAAATATCTCCTTTAGCTTCTGTTACAAACCACTGATCATTTAAATGACATGAAAAAGGCTTAGCTATATCACAACGAGAACTTTCCCAGCGACCACTTTGATTAATGGTAGTACATAACTTATTATCGTCCCACTGTGGTTGTCCCTTATCCCATGACCAAACTGCCATTGCAGCTAAATGAGGTGTAATATAATCAAACTTTAATGGACCTGGATTATTTTTCAGAAAGAACATTTTTACCTGCTCAGGAGTTTTTACATAACCATCATTATTAAGAAAAAGTTTTGTTAAGGGCCCTTTTGGTCTTCTTAGTTTTTTAAATTTTTTAGGTTTTGCTGTAATATCACTTCCATTAACAGGTACAGTCATGAAGCCGCTATCGTCTCTTACAATTCTATCAGTAAGAGAAGATTTTAATATGATCCTTTTTCCCATCGTTCTTAATTCATTAGCACTAAGATTTGATTGATGAGAAGATGCAACCAAGTCCCCTAAAAATTGCTTCATTGGTTTAACAAAAGCTTGTTTTGCCTTAACGGTATGTTTTCCCTCGAATTCTTCTTGAATAAAAAGAACAACAATTTCATCCTTATTTTCTTTCTTTCGAATCCATTGAGATAATTCTTCAACTACAGCGTAAAACGGACGATCATGCCTTGAACAACCTAAATGCTTGTCTGTTCCGTGACAAAGTCTAAGGGCCTTATTAACAAAATGGACATCCCACTCAACAACTCGAACCCCCATCTCTAATTGATCTGTAAGACTATAATATTGATTGGGTAAAAAGTAACGGTCTGCTTTATTATTATAAGAATTATGAGCAAATAATAATGGCTGACTTAAATAAGGTCGATCCTTTAATAATTCCCTTTGGAATTTTAAACTATCAGCTAACCATTGGTCTTTAATAAGATTTCTTTTACGGTTTGTGCAAGTTTTCTTGATTCTCTTTAATCCTCTATCACAAAATTTAATACCTTTGGCCCAGAACTCTTTTGATCTTATAGAGCAAGCTTTTTGTCCCTGCTGACCACAGTTTAAATCTCCTAGGAAAGGATCATAAGCTAATGAATTAAATGTAAAAAAAATTGAAAAAATAAGAATTAAAAACATAGTTACTCCATAACATTCAATAAAAGATTTCTCTGTAATCTTTGTGAAAAATTTAATTTACCCTTATCATGGCCCATTCGAGCTAGAAGAGGGTTAAACATACCATTAGGGTTTTTGCCATATATAAGTGATTTTAAAACAAGACCTAAAAATTTAGCTTTTTTAGTCTTTAAGGCCTTTATCTTTTTTAGGCCTTTTGCAATTTTTAATTCCTCTGCTGTAAAATCGGTACCAAAAGGAAACAAAGGAAATAATCCGTTTGATTTATAAGACGCTAATTTTGAAGAAATCACATGAGGAAAGTTCTGAGTAAACTCTTTAGGCAAAGAATAGGACTGATCTAGCTTTCCATGTTTTTTTGCCTTTTCCATTAAATCGTTCTGATGCCTAGAATCTGTAATTTTTAAAAGTTCCTTTATCACTTCTTCATCTGTCTTACCTCTAAGACAGGCAATTCCGTATTCAGTAATCACAATATCTCTTAGATGTCGTGGAATTGTACAGTGGCCATAATTCCAAACGATATTAGAAGTTTCACCATGGGAACTCTTACAAATAAGAATTGATCTGCCATCGGGTAAGGCATGGGCCATAGATACGAAGTTATATTGACCACCAACCCCACTCACTACAGTACCATCTTCAAGTCCATCGGCAGCAAACTGACCGTTCAAAGAAACCTTTAAACAAGTATTTACAAATCTAGCATTTTTCCTGTGAAGACGATCAATCTCTTCATGGCCGTAGAGTTGATTAATCTTTGAAATACTTTTCATATTAAACAACTCTAGCTCTTGCTCTGATAGTGTCTTGAGCCAATCATAAAAAGATCTTGGCCCTAAAAAGAAACCACCATGAACAATTTGGCCTGATTTTAACTCATCACCTATAAAGAGGTTCATATTATCATAAAAGCTTTCATTATTTATATCGGCTTTATACTCATTATGATTTTTTAAAATGAAATTACCTTTCTCAAAACGAATATCGCTTTTAATAAGCCCAAACTTTTTCAAGAATTTAAAATCTTTTTCACTAAGAGGGTTTTGTATAATTTCCTTCCTAACTAATATTTCAAGAATATTAGTTGGGATTTCTTTATCAAAGAGACCTTGATTAATAAGTCTTTGAAGCCCTATATGGTCATAAACTTTCTTTTTAAGAATATTTTTTTTATAAAGATCCATTATACCATCTACCATCATTTCAGTAGCGCAAAATAAACCTTTTTTAAATATTCCTCTATCCCCTATTTGATCAATTAGAGAAGAGAACTTCTTTTCAATCTCTAATTCTTCTAATAACTGTAAATAGAGTTCATTATTAGTATTTCTTAGCCCAAGGTTATAGATAAGAGCATCTCCTAAAGATCCTATCCCAACTTGAAGCTCACCATCATCTTTTATTAGGGTACTCGCATAGAGCCCAATCATATAATCTGTTTCAGTAACAGGTAATTTGGGGGGAGCGAATATTTGAAAATAGTCTTGAGGATCATCAATAATATTATGAAAAGTATCCTCTTGAATAAGAGCATCTCCCAACATAAAAGGAAGATCTTCATTTACTTGAGCAATAGATAACCACTTTCTCCCAGATTTTTTAAGTAAATCTAAAATATCTAAAGAAGTATCAGCATTACAGCTCAAACTATACTCTATATTTCCATTCTTCTCCCTCTTGGCCACTTGTTGAACAACTAGATTAATTCCTCGATCAAGGACATCACGGGGGACATGAGTAAAGTTACTACTTAAGTAATTTCTTTGAGCATATGAGTTTTTTGCTTTTTTACCAGCAGGATAATAGAACTCAATAACTTTTATGTTTGGTGGAATTTTATTGCTTTCTCTATCTTTTTCAAAATCAAGATCAGGATAATTACCTAAGACTCTTTCACTAAATGGCCCAAAAAACCTTTTTTCTAAATCACTTGGTCCTGTTGGTTTATTGAGAGATAAGGCAGTTAAAATAGTAAGATTTATAGATGAATCTTTTTTGGCCCGCTTATAGAACTCATTAATTAAATGATTAGGCTTTCCTGCCCCAAGAGGGCATCCTAGTACAATCTCTTTACCTAAATATTGGATTGCTTCATCAACACAGTCTATTTTACTGTTATATAATCTCATTGTGCTCCTCACTCTTGAAGGGCCATTCTATACTAAATCATTGAAAAAATTAATAACACAGATCAGTAAATATAAACAAGTAGATACACTAAACTATTGAATTATTACATTCTGAAGAACTTTAAAATAAAGCCAAATAAAAACTCTAGGAGGGCCTCGAATGTGAAGTGAGTCTGCTTTTTAGGTGCCTCAGTCTGACTCACAACCACCTCCTCAACTCTCGGATAAACCTCCCCATCCTCTATACTCTCAGGCTTTATCCTAGAGTCATAATATTCTTGTTCAGCTTTTTGAGCGAGTTCCAAGTCACTAGCCAGAAAAAATGGGCTAAACATTGATGTTCTTACAAATTTTCCAATTTCATCTTCATGAATTGAGCTTTCATCAATTTCACCCAAAAAATTCACCTCAAATGTATGAGACAAAACGCCATGTATAATAATGTACGAATTGCCTTGATCATCGGTTTCCGTTGAAAATACGGGTCCACCAGAATCACCAAACCAAGCGGGACAGTTTGTATCAAATAGAAGCCCTTCATACCCTTTATCCATAACCATGGCATCAAAATGACCACTATCACCTGTAAAGGTGCAACCCGATGTTATGACTTTATCAAAAACAGTATTATGGCCCATTGGAAATCCGGCCCTAAATACCTCAGTTCCCTCTTCAATTTCTGCGTAATCATTAACTTTAAATCCATCTAATCTAAACTCATTTATAGTTTTATTCCTATTATAGATGATATAGGCGATATCATTTTCACCCCGATCTAATATAAGCTTAACGACATCATCACCTTCCACTAAGGTATTAAGAAAATCTACATTTCCACCTTTTTTAGGAAAGCTCATACTCAGATCTTGGGGACTAAAATTGTCCTCATTAATGCCATAATGATCAAAACAGTGTTTGGCCGTAACAGCTACACCATGTCTAACAACGAAGACAGCACAGCTGATATCACCTTTGTAACGCATTAACCCAACAGAAGGATGAGAGTCATTATCAATAACCCTATTGGCCGAAAAAGCATCCGATATGACCAGCAGGGCCGTTATTAAACTTAAAAATAATAAATAAAAGAATTTCAAAACTTCTCTCCTCAAAGTTCTTTGGGAGGTCAATTCCATTTTCTCGCCCGTAATACATTTTTACTAAGCAAGTGGCGTGCCGGCCTTTTGGTAACCTATTGACACCAATTCACCCCTCAATTTTTGGCAAGGAAATTGCTTTATACATTCTTGTTTTTTGGCAAGAAGCCTAACACCCCATAATTACAAGAGAGAGAAAAATGAGAAGAATGACCCTTATGGCACTAGTAACCGTTTCATTGGCCCCACAGGCCTACCCTTTTTCGGCCTGGGATGAAAAAAACAAACCCGAGCTATTTGAGTTTGATTATAACCGCACATTAAATGAACTTCCCAAACAGGGAATCCTTTCTAAAAGACCTTGGAGTGGTAATTATTGGGCCACTCACACAGGTGGTATTACATTTCGGTGGAATAAGGAGCTTAAAGTAGAGGAGGAAATGCGTTACGGCTATGAACTCGTAAACTTTGATCAACTTGATAGTAGCGAAGTTCCACTAAGATTACTCTCTCCTTCTGAAAAATATGACATTTATATGGGTCAAAATACATATCCTCTCACGAATTATGAGAGAAATAGGACAAAGATTTTAAAAACAGTAAAAAGTAATGATGCTTATGATAAAGAGTATAAAATCCCTACATGGGAAGGACTCTGTCATGCTTGGGCCCCAGCAACTCTAAATTATGATAATCTTGGCCCAGTAACACTAACTAATGATAATGGCGTAGAAGTTCACTTTGGTGCTTCCGATGTCAAAGCACTTCTTATTTATAATACTCACCTATCTCGATCAACGAAAACTAAGTTTTTAGGATCCAGATGTAATCTAGATTTTAAAGAACTTAAAAAGAAAATGGATAATGGTGAGATAACTGAAGAACAATACAACTCTCAAATAAATTCTAGCGCTTGTACAGACACAAATGCTGGTGCATTTCACATTGTTCTTGCTAATCAAATTGGCCAAAGAGATGAAGGGTTTATTGTTGATGTAACAAGAGATAGTGAAGTTTGGAATCAGGCCGTCTACAGTTATAACTTTAAAGAGTTGGGAAGAACTTCTGGTGCAAGCCAGGGAGCGGCGCCCGGCACAGTTGAAGAAGTAACAATTGAAACAAAGATGACTTATATTGTAGAGGTTTATCAACGCTGGGATAGTGAGATCACTGAAGAATCTTTAAAGACTGCGACATATAAATATCGATTGGAGCTAAACCATAATGGAGAAATCATCGGTGGGGAGTGGTTAACAGAAGATCGTCCTGATTTTATATGGAAGTCTAAAGCACCTGAATTTAGTGGTTATTTTTCTGCTCTTAATAAAATCTACTCTTCATCGGTTGAAAGTGCCAAGAAAGAAGAGGAATTAAGAGAACTTGAAAGACAAAGAAAGCAAGAGCTAGAAAAGAAAAGAAAAATAGAAGAAGAAGTGGCCAATCAATTGGTCAATCAAAATGAGCTTGAGGAGTTGGCACAGGCTTCTTCCGAAAATAAAATCTGGGTCAAATTAAAGTATGCAGCTATTCACCTTAATAGAGAGGCCCAACATTTTAATCAGCAGCTTATATTTGATAGTGCTAGTGAATCAATTGTTTCTGAAAGTGCTTTATTAGCAGAAATGACAGATTCCATGGTTAAGGCCCTTGAAGTCGCTCAATATAGCGCGAATTTTATAAGTCTTGTTAACAGTGCCATTTCACAAATCAATAAAATATCCGGCCAGCTAAGTAATGCTGGTCTTAACTCTCATCAAGTTTCTGATTTTAATAAAATTGTTGCTCACATCAACAGATTAATAAAAATCTCACGTGGCCAGGCAGTAGAGTCTGGTTATAGCTCTAGTCCTTATGCTCACGGTGATGAAGTACCTGAAAACAATCATGATGTTGATGAAGAGAGACGTCTTGAAGAAGAGAGACGTCTTGAAGAAGAGAGACGTCTTGAAGAAGAGAGACGTCTTGAAGAAGAGAGACGTCTTGAAGAAGAGAGACGACTTGAAGAAGAAAGACGCCTTGAAGAAGAAAGACGACTTGAAGAAGAAAGACGCCTTGAAGAAGAAAGACGCCTTGAAGAAGAAAGACGCCTTGAAGAAGAAAGACGCCTTGAAGAAGAAAG
>JAURDE010000137.1 GCA_030828105.1 Bdellovibrionota bacterium
ATTAAAACTCTTAAAGAAAAAGGGTGTGAGCTTAAATATAGTAATTATCCAACCTGGATGTTGAACTATAACTTTTTTGGTTGGGTAGATAGAAGTAGAATTTGGTCTCTTTTTTATTGTCCGTAGGCCATCTAGAGTTTGGTCGATCTTTAAATGCACGATTAAGTCTTAATTTTAAGAGCTTAGTCTTATTCATACTCTTAATAAAAATTATTTAAATTCCTACTTAAAAAGATGATCCTTATGACCGATAGTGTTCTATAGTAAACAAAAGGATATTTAGTGAAATCACTTGTAGTCATAGCTCTTTTATTCTCTTTTTCAGTTTTTGGGTCAGTCGATATAGCCTACAGAATTGATGGCCTTAAAACGCTTATGGAATGTAAAGTTTCAAAAGATGGAAGTGGAGGTCCTTATTCCTCGGCCACTGTTTATGTAGATAAAAAGAAAGGCAAAATAGTTCTTAAATTCAAAGAAGGTGGGTTATTTGGGGAAAAAAAAGAATATACTCTAGGAACTCTAACTCCGAATTTATCTAGTAAGACGACATGGTCAAATTCAGTTGATCCATGGGCCCATTTTACTTACAGTAAGAATTCAGAGCATAGAGATGGAGCGGGTAGAGAATTTAGCGCCTTTAAGGAGAATAAAATTACTTATAATCGTAAAGAAAATTCGGGGACTTTCAATACCTATGTGAGGGGATCTGCTTTTAAAGATCGCAATAAATCGGTCGATCTTGATAGTTGTAAGGTCTATTTTAAGTTCAATTAGGGGAATTCATATAAAAGTATTTTTAGTGTTATTCTTTATTCCTTTTACCGTCTTTGCTAATTGCGAAGAAGGCCTCAGTCTTTATAAGAAAAAATGGCTAGATAAAAAAAACCTTCCGGTTATTCAAGTTGGTAAAAGAAAGATGGAGCTTATGGATTGCCTTGGCGCTGGAGGTTCTGGAGCAGTCTTTTCAATCAAAGGAGTTCCTAATAAAACCATAAAAATTTTTTATAACAAAAATGAAGAAGAAATAGCGATTCTTCAAAAAGCTGATTCAATTTTTAGCTCTATTGGTATACCCATCCCTAAAACATATGAGACCTCTAACAATAAATCAAAATACACTTATATAATTAAAGAAAAACTCGTTAATTCAGGTGATTATTACTGTGATCGAAAAATACCTTTTCCTAACTTTAAAAATCTAAAGAGCTTACTTAGTAAAATTAGAGATTATAATTTAAAAAATATTGGAGAACTTGGGTTAAAGGACTTTAAGCCTGATAACTTTATGCATGATAATAAAAATACATGGTATTTTATCGATCCATTAATGATAAAGATTACTAATGAAATCCATGCCGATCCATTCAAAGATCAAATAAGTGGTTGGCCTGATTGTTTAAAATAGACACTTTTAATTTTTAAATCTCTGAAGAAAGAACTCCAAATATTTTGCCCTTTTTCGTTCCTAGCTTTTGAATGGTCATCTTTACGCCATTGGCGATTTCAAAGTTAGGAATCTTAACAGGAGAATAAAGAGTACTGTCATCATCTATAAGAGTCTTAAAAAGATCAAAGATACCATTACGAAGCCCTACTTGATCAAAGTTTTCTTCTGTGATGGCCGTTCCATCAGCAAAAGCACCATCAAGAGTGAAAGCAGCAATGCTACTTCTTAAACGAAGCTTTCTCTGCTCATCAATAGTCGGTCGTAAGGTAAAATGAGAGTTAAGAGTAAATCTGAAGTACTCTTTATATTCATGATCTACTTCGGTCTCTAATATAAAGGCAAGATCTTTGATGTTGATAAGAAGATCTCCATCCCGAGGAACAGAGAAATCAAAATGGCCAAAAGAAACCATCAGCTTAACCTGATCACTTGTAGTAGCAAGCTTTTCAATGGCCGGTAAAAAAGAATAAACAGCTTTTAATTTATGCCACTTTAAAAGCTCACCAGCAGCGCGGTTTCCAAGAAAAACATTAACCGCATTATTAAGCAGACGTGGATCAATCTTTACTCGAGCATACTTAATAATTTGAGAAGGCCTTATATTTGATTTATCACTTGCATTTGAGACTTGGGCATTAAGAGCAAGTCTAAGACCTCGTGGAGAGAGCTTAAAATGCTCTACTTCAGCACTTATAAGAAGCTTTCTCGACTCCAAAAAGGCCAATTTAGGAACAGTGATAGGGATATTTAAAGGAAAGAGTTGTTTATTTAATTCCTTTTCTAACTCCGCAACAATAAGAGACGAAGCACTTGATAAAGCAAAGTTTAAGATTTTAGGAGAGTTGATGACCTTATTGGTAATCCACTTCATAAATCTTCTTTTACTTCCTTTATCGTTAAAACATCTATCTGGCCCTTCTGAGGCGACATTATTTTTCTTTAGGGCAATATCAAACTGATTACTAGTAAGCTTAAAGCGTCCCTGTTGCTTTTGTAGGGAGAGGTTAAGATTTAGGTCAAAATCATTGTTTAATAAGATACTGGTGTTGCGACAAACCCTTTTGTGCTTAGTGATTTTTTTTGTCAGAATAAATTTTTCAATATCAAGACGAAGATTTGTAAAAGAGAGTGTTCCCTTAAGGGCATCGTTTACCGGAGTAACAGAAAGATTTTTAAAACGTAGCGCTAACTTCGCCTTAGGAATTTCTATCTTTCCAAGAAGAGGGATATCAAGGTTAAGATTATCTAAAGTAATGTTTTCAACCTGAGAGGGAGCGGCCTTTAAAAGCTCACTGATTCCTTTAGAACTTACATTGAGCTCTAAATCACTAGCAAAAACACGGGCACTTAATAGGGTAATTAATAGTAGGTATTTCATTATTTCCAGGCCTCTTTATATATTCCAAATTCGGAGATGGTGGGAGCAAAACGAGATGCATTGATTCGAACTCTTATTGTATCTGTCTTAAGGAGCTGATCAAATCGAAAGAGCCTTTTATTGCCCATGGTCTCTGCCATGACGACAGTCTTCCACTGCCCCTGCTCTTTTATATCAATTTCAAAGGACTCAATTCTCTGTCCTTCTTTAATGGCCTCTCTTATCATAATCACATCAAACTCTTTGATGCTACCAAGATCGATGGTTAAAGCGGCCTGTTCTTGAAAATCTTCAGTCGTCCAAAAGGAGCGCACGTTATTATCAAGAATATTTTCTGGGCCAAATTCTTCTTTGGAATGAGTCGCATTCACTCTGGCCTCTTTGGCAAGATTGGTCTTAAAGGTCTTTTGAATATAGTTACCTAACTCTTTAATGGCCTGGATCTCTTTTTGATCAAGAAGACCAGATTTCTCTGGAGAAAGATTTAAAAGAAAAGTAAGCCCTTTCCCCACCGTTTGATAATAAGCATCTCTCATATTGTATTTATTTCTAATAAAAATTCGAGTATTAGCATTAGCAAACCAAAGAGTTGAATAGGCAAGATTACCCCAAAAATCTCTTACAGAGGTATGAGAATCTAGAGCACTCCACTTATAATCTTTTCCCTGTTTTTCCGTATGAAAAATAGAATCCGGTAAAAAGAGTTTTTCATGGCCAAGAGAATAATAGCCCTCACCTGAAATAAGAGAGTTTGGCGAGAGTTCTCGAACCAGACTTTTCCATGTTGTTATATCAAAGTTAAATCCTGGTTTGTGTTTTTCTCCTATCCAGCTCGGAGTAGCACCATCAAACCAGAAGTATTCAATAGGGGAGTAGTTTTGAATCAATTCTTTAAGTTGATTTTGAACATAAGTCGTATAACTTTTGGTTCCATAGGTGACAGCGTTACCATCACTTAATGAATAATAAAGGCCAAACTTGAGACCATATTGATCAGCACTGTCTCTTAGACTTTTAAGTAAGTCTTTTTGATAACTGGTATTAGTAATATTGTGATCAGAGTAGCGTGTAGGCCATAGGCAAAGCCCATCATGGTGTTTAGAAGTAAAAATAAAACCTTTAAAACCTGCTTCTTTCATGGCCTTGGCCCATTGGTCAGTATCTAAAGAGGTGGGTGCAAAGAGTTTTGGGTCTTCATTTCCTCTTCCCCATTGTCGGCCAGTATAATTGTTAATGCCATAATGAATAAAAGCGATCAATTCATCTTCTTGGTAAGCAAGTTGGGCCTTAGAAGGTTTGATCTTGGCCACAGCTTCTCTAATGTGAGGGTTATTTTGAATGTCTTCATCAATGGGGGCATTAGGAGGTTTTTGGCCCATTGAGAAGGCGTTAAATGAAAAGAGAAAGAATAAAATAAACTTCAAAATGTCATCCTTTATATAGTCAGAGATGATTCATTTTTAAGAGATGATGGAGCGATATGTCTACGAGATCGGGACAGTATAACTAGGAACAGCCTGTTGGCGTGCAATAAAATGTATCTGTATAGACAGGATCCGGGCGTTTACAGCGGCATTTATAACCCACCACAACCCAATTATAAGTACATCCATTACTAGAGCCTAAACATGAGCCGCCTGCCGCTGAACAATGACTATTGCACTCACCGCCACTGTCATGGTTCCATGCAGCTCCACACCCATCAAAAAACGTTGCCCCAACACCATTCCAATTGGCCTGGCATCTTCCATCAGAAAAGCGATAGGTTTTATTATAATATTTGGCCACATTGAGCTTTATTTGACATTGCCTAGCAGGATCATAGATTTGTTTATGAACCTCACTAATAACTGTGGTCATTAATGTACAATTGACCGTTCCATCTGAATTAAAGCTAGAGGGAACTTGACCGAATGGGCAGTCTGTTCCTGGATTTCTTGAAACACAGATAATGTTTCCATTACCATCAATTCTTTTAAGCATAGGGGTACTAGAAGGACAGGTTTTACCTGCATTAATAATACATTTACTGCTTCCTGATACAGTGCCGTTTTGAGTTCTGTTACAAATTGATTTTTTAACAGAGTTTAACTGGTTGACGGTATAATTTGAGGTAATCGTATCTTCTATAATTTCATTGATGAATTCATTAATGGCCTCATTACCAAGTCTGTCGGCAAACATTTCATAGACAAAGTCTCTTGAGGCGACCAAATCTTTTTTAGGATCCGAAGAGGCCTTGTTTTTAGCATCCGAATAAGGTTGATTTGGAATAATGACGGGTACACCACTGATTTCAAGAAAAGATCCATTCATCCTTATTGTTGCCGTATTACTTCCTGACTCTATAAAAAGGGCCCTTTTAGCGTGAGTGTTTTCATCAACGGTAAGATCTCCTGTCAGATGTCCAGAGTCATTGATATGAAAACTGGAGTCAGGGTTGTTGGTGTTAAGCCCTATTTTGCCATTTCTACCATGAAGGGTGAGATCTTTTCCTAGTTTGTAGACTCCTTCATCAGTATTGTTACCAGAGATGGTTAACTCATTTGTGCCTGTATTTTTTATTTGAACCTTATTTTTTCCGGGAAAGGCCGTGTCGGCTTGAGCAGAGGTTCCAAACTCTAATGTTCCATTTAAAATATTAAGATGGGAAGATATCGTAGCTTGACCCATCGCTTGAATTGAGGAGTTATCATTTGGCCAAGCGGGTGAAGGAGCTGTTGTAAAGTCACCAAGGTAGGTATCATTTCCTTCTTGAACTTGTGTCAGACCTTGTGTTTCGACATTTTCGATTGATGTGATAGCAGGCTTTGTACCATCAATAGATTGTATTTTGATATTTTTACACCGCCTATGCCATTTAGGATCGGCCGAATTACTTTCATGAATACCATCAAGCTGAGAGCAGGCGTCTGATACATAAGATTTAAGTTCTATTTCACAGTTTGTGATTTTATTGTTGGAGTCAACACTTACTGTGATGGGAATTCTCTTTTTTATGGTTTGATCACCATAAGTGCCTTTTCTGAGTCGAATCTTTTCTTCTTCACTAAGACTATCTTCGTTTTTACCAATAAAACTACCTTTAACAAGTTCAAACTCTAGCGTGGCCTGATTGGCACTATTTTTATAGGGGCTTCCTGGGTTGATAGCATCAGAATGAGTCATCTCATAAGCGAGTATTCGGATTTCTTTAAGAAAGATTCTTCCCTGACTTCCCATGGCGTAGGTACAAGGGGCCCTTGATGAAGCAGAGCCAGTATCAGGACAGTTGGCCCTAACCATAACCCTTTTTTCAGTTGAAGATAGTCTCATTGTGTCGTACTGGGATTGCTCTGGTGGATCTATGTCATCTGTATCAGTGGGGTCAGCAGGATTTTCCTGAAAAACTTTTATATTATCAATGCTTTTAAGTCGAATGACTTCGTCAATTTTTGAACCGACATCTCCAGTGGGATCTTTACCAAAGAGAGTTGATCGGCAAACTTTTTCATTATTAAATAAACTATTCAAAACCCTTGTAAGTTCATCTTCTTCGAATTGTTGTTTGGTTGATTTAGATATTTTTCCCGTATCTGATATGAGCTGCATAACTCCAAGGCTGATAAGCCCAGTTAGTCCAACCCCAACCATCAATTCAATAAGTGTAAATCCTCTATTACTTTTCATATTAGTCAACAGGAGTAATCCCCCAGCTTGTGAGCTGTGTTCTTGTTTCGGCCTTTATGGCATCTTGTACTTTAGTTTGTGTATTTATACATTCCATTTCTGCATCTGTTGTAATGCCGTTATACATATTACCTCCACTGCAGGATGAGGACAGGAGATAGTCTTGTGAGTTAATATTAGTTCCATCAAGGCTTTTCACTAGAAGAGGAGAGGTTTTTCCACTACTAGAACCAAGGTTATAGACACATCTTCTAGTCGCGGTATCATATTTCAGACCTTCTATTCCACTACAAACACCCCAAGTGAGCTGATCAATTGGCTCACCCGAATAGTTTTGAAGAGCATTAACAACGGCATTTATTGTGTCGGGGTCTCCGAGTCGATCATCAAATAACTCATAAAGCCAATATCTTGTGGCCACATAATCATTGTCACCTGAGCCAAAGGCGCCAGCGTAGTTATCGTTGTAACCTTCACTACTTTGAGTTGCCCCATTTTTTACTATTCTTAGATCTCCACCTGTTATTTCAAGTTTTGATGCGATGATTGAGAATTGAGCAGGAATACCTCCAATCTTCATCGTTTCATTAACAGTCATATCTCCATCTACGGTGAGATCATTTTCCAGATGTGCATTACCATTAACGTGAAGGGAGGCATCAGGATTACCTGGTACATTGACTCCTAGAAATGCCCCTTTACCATGAAGACCTACTGTACTTCCTAATCTAAGTTTGGCCCAAGAGTCATCGGTTTTACCTTGATGGGTAATTGTGAAGTTGTCACTGGGGATAAGCTTTGCGGTATTGGTGTCATTATCTCC
>JAURDE010000024.1 GCA_030828105.1 Bdellovibrionota bacterium
ATCTTTAGGCAAAGGATTATTTTCTCTTAAAATGGGGTACCGCTCTGTTGATATAAGCGATAAGTATGGTGAAGGAAATCTTAACCAATATTACTTTAATGCTCATTTTGAAACACCATTTAATATTTATCTTGATGTAAATCACTGGATGGGAACAAGCTCAAGCCCTACTTTTTCTTCAGATAGCTCAACTCAACAAGGAAACCCTGAGGTTAAGGTCGGTTTCAATTGGCTTAAGATTGGACAAGAGGCAGAAATGGCAAAAGTTGATTTAATAGGAGGAATAAGAGTTGGTCAATCGAGTTCATCACTTGCTTCTGGAAGAACTGATCAGATGTATGGTGTAGAGACAACTAAAAGGTATCAAAGCTTTGTTATAGGTCTAGGATATCTCATGACTTTAACTGGTACGAGCGATAACGATGCTGAGCTAGAGGTTGGGGATATAAAAACAATTATGGCCTCTGTTGGATGGAGGGCAACGGCCGATATAGGTTTCGCTATCGAGGTGGCGAGTACTAAAATAGATAAAGGTGAAGATTCTACTCGTCAGTATTCATTAGATGAATCTATTAGCCTTGGTTATATTTCACCAAAGCTCATGCTTGGAATATCGCCACTTATTAATTTAGAGATGGGTGCATTATTTAGGACAAAAAAACCAAGAGTGGATAATGAAATATTAAGGGCCAGATTATGGAATCAAAAAGGTCTTTATGGGAATTCATTGTATAGTTCACTTAATTTTTCTATCTAGGTTAAAATTTGGAAAAACTTGGACCACTATATTTTTGTTTAGAATGTAAAAAAATTGTGAAAAATGCAAACTCTTTACTTTTTGTTGAAGAGCAATCAGCGAAAGGGTTTTGTAAAGAGAGTTGTATTGAAAGCTTTTATTCTCCGATTGTTAAATACTTTGACTCTTTTGAAAAAGAAAAAAGAGAAGAGTTAGGTCTGAGTACAGAAAGCTTAGATCATGTTCTTGACGAAGTTGATGTTATTAATAAGTCTTTGTATGGACCTGATGAAGTTTGGGCCCTTAGAAATTCATTTGGAGAATCTATCTATTGTCAGATTAGAAAGCATAATAGTTTTTATACTATTGTTGTATGTTTGTCTTATCATTTTAGGCCTAGTTTTATTATCAATACAGTAGTCACAAAATCAAAAAAAATGCTTGCGTCCTATCAAAGAGGGGATAAACAAGAGACAAATTTGAGCACAGTTAATCCACATCTTTACGGTTATCTTAAGACAAAGAATTTGACATCATCAACTCTAAGTTTTCTTGAGAAGAAAAAAAATAGTATGCTAGGGATTTTGCCTCATATAAAGTGCAATAATGATTTTTCTATAGATAACTACTCAGTATATGAGGTGAACATCAAGGAAACGTTAGAGGCACCAGACGAAGTATACAAATTGTCAGACTCTGATGGAGATATTATTTACAGTTACATTAAGGCCTTTTTTAATGGGGAAAAGAAAGGGAATTACTTTTATTATGTCTTATGTGTAGATACCGCACCAGAAGATAATAAGGGAATGGAGACGGTTCATCCTTTTATGAGCTTTCCTTCAAATAGTAAGGATGTTTACAAAACATTTAAAAGAGGTGAGCTAATTGTTGGGACATTCAGAAACTAATTATTGAACACAGAATAGGTGTATTCTCCTGCCGCCTTAAAGGCCTGGCAATAACTTGTCACTCCTTGATCGAGCATTTGATTACATCGTAAGTAGGCATCAACAGCACTCATATCAACATTGAATGGCGCGGGAAAATAATAAGACTTATCTTGAATAACCATGACTCCATTGATGGGATATTGACTGTAGGAAGTAGCTCCATAAGGTGAAAGTCTGTCTTTAGTTAATGTAATAGTATAAATATTGTTTGAAGACTCTAGAAAGAGGCATTTAGGTGATCCTAGATAGATTGAAGTGCTACTTCCTGGAGCATTGTAGGTCGGTAAAAAACAAACTCGATTATCATAGATCGGATTTTTAATTTGAAAAAAAACTTTCGCATCATTCGTCTGAGACTGACAAATATTATAGCGACTAGAGAGGTGGGTTGAAAAATTGCTATAACCATCAATTCCATTTGGACTAAAAGTACAATGTTGCGCCTCAGGAGGTACGGGAATAGTCATCTCAAGCTCAGAAGAGGGAAAATTATAGCCATCATCAGATGAGCTAAAGCTTTGTCTTTCGGCCCCATTTTCTCTATAAAAAGACCTTGTTGATCGAGGTGCATCACAAGCACTAAGAATTAAAAGTATGAGAGTCAATATTAATTGTTGAGTCATATTTATACCTTAATAATGTATCGGTTTGTTTGGATATTATATAAGAGTGCTATAAAAATAGGAATATAAGCCGATAAAAACACTATGAAAAAGGGGTTCATTATATTTGGCCTTTTGGTCCTTCTTATAGGAGCAGCGGTTGTATATTTTCATTCTTTTGAATTTTCCTATCAGTATTACAAGGGCATTGATAGGGGTGAGGGACTAGATGATAGTTCTATCTCTATAGTTTCTCCAAATTCTAATTATATAATGCCACCGAGTTACAAATATATAGAAAATAAAAGTGCTCTTTCTGATGTTAGTCAGAAATGGGAAAAAATGCATTTTCAAAATCTAAGATTACCTTTACCTGTTAAACATCCCATGATTTCTATAAGACCTTGGATAGCGCAAAAGAAAAAGGGAATTAAACTTGGACTAAAAATGGTAGATTCATCGGGACAAGAGCAGCTATCTTTTATTCAACATTCTGAAGAAACTCTTAACTTTGATCCTATACGACATTCTTTATTTAACAATCCGGCATTTAGGCGCTACCTAAAATTAAAAAGCTCAGAAGATATATGGAGTGATGTTATAAATAAAGACTTAAGATTAAATTTAGATGAAAAGGATGGGTTTGTTTCAAAAGCTCAATTTCTATTAACTTTAAAACCAAAAGAGTTAATTTATAACCTTTATATTCTAGGTTTGAGAAAAAGGTTATTTCCTGATGAAAATAATGTTTTTGGTGAAGATCAAAAAAGTGGTCTTTTTATTGTCAGAAAAAAAGGCGTTCGAGAGTCTCCTATTATTGAAGAAATGATTTATATACATCATTTAGGGAAAATCTATAAAATATTATTAAGGGCCAATCCATTTGAGGTTCTGTCTCAATCAATAAGAGAAAAAGTTTTAAATAATATGAGGTTTGATAAAAGTGATAAGGATAGCTCTAAGTTTTTGATGGCCGAATTTAAAAAACTCACATTTAAAGAAAAATCAACAGAGCATGGTCTTCTTTATCTTTTATCTGGCTGGAGTCATGAGCTTGATAATAAAGAGTTTGTTAAATATACAATTAGAACTTTAGAAAGAGGGGAGAATAATCTTAGTGTTCTTCTTCCTCTTTATGAGTATTCATATAAAAAGTTTAGAACAAATTTTTCTTCGATAAAATCCAGGCTTAGAGAAGATAAGGAAGAAAATGTTCAAGAACCTTTGGTCAAAGAGATAAAAAAAGTTCCTTCTATGAACTTATCTAATGAAGAGAAACCATTAGATATTGAAGGAAAAACTAAGGAAGAGGCCCTTAAAGAGGTCATAAAAAGAAAAATAAATATCGATGAAGATGAAGACGTCCTAAGTATTGATTAAAATTTATTATGAAATCCTATATATAAATTACTTCCAGACAAGGATCTGAGATTATAGTCTGATTGGAAGCCAGAAAGAGTAATATCATTAAGGTTTGTGAGATTTACGATTCGATACATATAACCTATCACCAACCCATAATGCTCTTGAGGAAAAATACGGGCCTGAATCCCTAATGAATAACCATACAAGTTACCTTCGTGAATATTATCGCTAGTGGCCACATCAACTTTTACTCCCGATGAGAAGGATGCGCCTAGAGTAAAGTCGAAATAAAGGTGTTGGAAAGGCTTATTGAGGTTGTAACCTAAAAGAAAGTCAGCACTTGGGGCGGATATAGTAAACTTTTCTGTCTTACCATAATAATAGCCTCCGCCGATTCCAAAAAAGAAGTCATAAATCAAAGGTCTATGCTCTGCCATTATAGTATAATGTGAAATGGTACTTGGTGTATCACCAAGGGCTGATACCATCTCCTCCCACTCAGACCCTCCAGAAAATTGATGATATCCAAAAACAAGAAAATTGTTTTCCATTAAATCATCTTTTTCTTCTTCTCGCTCTAGGTTGACATGCTCAGTATAGCCATGGCCTTTTAGATCGGAATCTACAATCACATCTTTTAGTGCAAGGTCTTCAACCTTTATGTAAGCGATTTTTCCGGCCACAATAACCGGAAGAACAGCACCTCTACTTCTGGCCACTTCTCCTACTTGAAGCTTTCTACCTTGGCGAATGTAGCCAATCGGACTTTTAAGTCCTTTGTCAGAATAGACGACTGCCTTTAGGCTTTTGACATAGGCCGTTTGAGCAGAATATAGGGATAGAGGAATAATACAAAATAGAGCTAATAATAAATGTTTCACTCTATAATTGTCTTAACTGATCCATTCTTTTGTCAAGTGAGGTAGTTTGGGTGAGGGATCTTCCGATAACAAGAAAATTTGATCCATTCTTAAGGGCCTCAGAAGGTGATGCAACTCTTTTTTGGTCACCTAATTGTCCTTCTTTGATTTCATCTTCAAAGCGTATACCTGGGGTTACCTTAATAAGTGACTTAGATGATCGGGATTCGAGTTCTTTTATAAGCTCAACTTCGTTCACAGATGAGACGACGCCCGCCAAGTTGGTTTCAAGCGCGAGGTTTATAAGGCGCTCGAAGGCAGCAGAAATGCCATCTGTACCAATATCCCAGATTTGATTGAAATCTTCAGCACCCAGAGAGGTTAGAAAGCTTACTCCGAGTAAATCAGTATGAGGCAGTGCTAATTTTTGTGCTTCAATGGCCTTCTCAATCATTTTTACTCCACCACTAAGATGAATCGTAAGAAATTTAATTGGTAGGCCTTCTAAGGAAAGGATTGCTTTATGTACAGTATTTGGGATGTCATGAAGTTTTAAATCAAGAAAAATAGGCGTATTATATTTTTCATGGATTTCAGTAACAAGACTAGGCCCATGCTTAAGAAACATTTCTAGGCCAATTTTTACCATGGGCATTTCATCAAGGGATTGTTTTTGAAGTTTTGTTAAGAAGACTTCAGCATCCTCTCGCTTCATATTATCCAAAGCTACAATTATCTTTTTGAGACCCATTAATTTTTCCCAATATTATGTAAGTCTTGAAGGCTAATTGGATTCATTTCTTTATTTTGCGAACCAATTAGGGACTCAAGAATGGCCTTTATGTTTTCTTCTCTTGTAAAGCAAGGTTTACCATGAGCTATGGCCGTGTTTCTTATATATTCTCCGTCCGATTTCGAAGTCCCTTTGTCCATTGGAGTATTGAGAACGAACTTTAGGTTATCGTCTTTTAGAAGCTCTACAAGATCGAGGCCATCTTTATCCTGACGATTAATTTTGTTAACAAGCTCACAAGCAATACCTTGTTTAAGAATAAATCGTTGAGTACCCCCTGTGGCATATAACTTATAACCTAATTGGGTAAAGTTTTTTAGGTAAGGGATAATAATAGGTTTAGATAAATCAGATAATGATAAGAGTACTTTTCCCTCACCAAGCAGATTTGGATAATTACCTAAATAGGACTTAAGAATGGCATGTTCTTTATCGGAGTCTATTCCAAAGGTTTCTCCGGTGGATCTCATTTTTGGCCCAAGAATAATATTGTCCTGGATAAAACGATCAAAAGGAAAGGTGGACTGCTTGACACAGAAAAAGTCAGCAACTTCCTTATCCCATGGAGTGATATCTTCTCCTAACATAGCATCTGTTGCTATACTAGGGAGTGACATATTATAGGCCTTAGAAAGAAAAGGCAGAGTTCTTGAACCTCTTGGGTTTGCTTCAATACAATAGATATTTCCATTCTTTATGGCGTATTGAAAGTTAATAGGCCCAATGATTTCAAGTTGATTAGCAAGCTTTTTACTTATTGATTTTAGTTTTTGGTATAAACCACTAGTAATTGCCACAGGAGGAGCAATCATTCCAGAGTCTCCAGAGTGAACTCCAGCATACTCTATATGTTCACAAACGGTAAAAACACAATTTCCACTTTTGTCACGTATGAGGTCGACATCATATTCAATAGCGTTTTCCAAGTAGTTTTCAATTTGAAAGCTTCCTTGGTTTTCAATTAATTGTTTTTTATGTTCTTCTGGAAGTTTATGAATATCATCATGAGAGTGGAATATGTACATGGATTCACCACCAATAACATAACTTGGGCGTATGATGACTGGGAAACCAATCTCTATCATAGCATTTACAAGATGCTTATATCCTGCAACTTCCTTTGATTTAGTTTGTGATAATTCCGTTTTTTCTACTTCCATACTAAAGAGTTTTCTATCCTCAGTGAGGTCAAGTGTATTCATGCTTGGCCCAAGAAAGTTGAAGTCAAAAAATTCATTATAGAAGGTTTTTTCAATATGTTCTCTAATTCCAATTCCAGTTTGACCTGAAAAAGACGCAATAACACCTTCGGGGTTTTCAAACATGAAAATATCGACGAGGTCTTCACTATAAAGTGGAGTAAGATAGAGTCTATCAGAGCTATCATAATCCGTAGAAACGGTCTCAGGGTTGGAGTTCACCATGATGGCCTTAATGTTTTTTTCTTTAAGTCGAGTACATGCTTTTACACAGCTATAATCAAACTCGATCCCTTGACCGATTCTGTTTGGTCCTGAACCAAGAACAATAACACTCCTGCTTTCTTTTGAAAGAGAACTGGACTCATAATTTTCATTATAAGTTGAATAGAAGTAAGGAGTCTCGGCATTGAACTCACCAGAGCAAGTATCAACTGATTTAAAAACAGGAAATACTTTATGATCTAATCTATGCTTAAGAATATCTTTTTGGGATTTATTTAGAAGCTTAGCAAGGTACTTATCTGAAAAACCAATTGCCTTAAGCTCTCTAAAATACTCATTTCCATTTTGGTCTTCCAGTACATCCTTATCATTGATTGTTTTTTCAGCTTCTACAATAAGGTTCATTTGATCGATAAACCATGGAGTGATGTGGGTAAGATTATAGATCTCTTCTACAGAAAAACCATTTCTTAAAGCATCAAGAACGGATAGTAGACAAAGTTCTTGAGGAACCGAAAGTCTATCTTCAAGATACTCTCTTGTAAGATCAATGGGAGTTTGCTTCAGTTGAGTAATCGATGGGATTTCTAAACCAATCTCTAAACTTCGAAGGGCCTTAAGAAAGGCTTCATTGAAGCTTCCCGCAAGAGCAAGGACTTCACCTACACTTCTCATTTGAGGACCTAGTCTTCTTGAAGACGTTGGAAATTTACTAAAAGGAAAGATTGGAACTTTGATTGCTACATAGTCAAGAGTAGGTTCAAAGGCAACGGGACTTGCTTTAGTGATATCATTTAAAATTTCTTTTAACGTGTAGCCAACTGCTAATAGAGCAGAAATTTTCGCTATCGGATACCCTGTTGCTTTTGAAGCGAGAGCAGAAGATCTAGAAACTCTTGGATTCATCTCAATAACGATAATATCATCTTCATCATTTGGGTTAATGGCAAATTGAACGTTTGCACCACCAGCAACAACACCCATATGTTTAGCGATGGTAAGCGACATAGTTCGAAGTTGTTGATAACAGTAATCACTAATAGTTTGAGCTGGAGCAACTGTAATGGAGTCACCAGTATGAATTACACATGGGTCTATATTTTCAATTGAGCAGATGATAACGCCATTTTTGTCTTTATCGACCATGACTTCTAGCTCAACTTCCTTCCACCCGTAGATACTTTTTTCAAGAGTGATGGGAAATTTAATATCGGTTTCAAAAACCTCTTCAAGTTCTTCTTTGTTTTTTACAAGAGCAGAACCATGTCCGCCAAGAGCAAAGTCTCTACGAATAAGAAGTGGAAATCCTACTTCGTTTTCGGCCATTTTTCTGGCCTCGTCGGGAGTGTTGGCATGGTATCTTTTTCCTGTTTGATAGCCAAGTCCATCAAGCTCTTTTGAAAAGAGGTCTCGATCTTCAGTCTTTTTAATGGTGTCAACTTTTGCTCCAAGTAGAGCACAGTTATTTTTGCTAAGGAACTGCTCTTCTTCAAGTTCAATACACATATTGAGAGCAGTTTGACCTCCCATTGTTGAAAGAACTGCATCTACATTTTCTTTAGCAATAATCTTTTTAATCGTCTCTTTGGTGATGGGCTCGATATAAGTTCGAGCGGCCATTTCAGGGTCTGTCATGATGGTGGCAGGATTTGAGTTTAAGAGAACAACTTCAACTCCAATCTCTTTAAGAGACTTAAGAGCTTGTGTTCCAGAGTAGTCAAACTCAGAAGCTTGTCCAATTTTAATTGGGCCTGAACCAATAAGAAGAATTCTTTTATATGGAACTTCTTTAATTATTGGGTTTGTAAGATCAACGATTTCTTCCAGGTTTTCTGGAATAATTCTTTCTGTTAGCTTTCCATCTAGGAAATCTTTAATTTCTTTAAAAAATGGTGCAGCATCTTTTGGCCCAGGGAAAGCTTCTGGGTGGAATTGTACAGATTTAAGGAAATGATCTGATGATGCCATACCTTCTACGGACTGATCAAACAGAGATCGGTGAGATACGAAAAGTTCTCGATCTAGAGAATTATTTTTAGATATATTAAGAAGGGAGTTCTCATCTGTTGCATAACCATGATTTTGACTGGTAATGACAATCTCTCCGGAGACTTTATCGAGGCATGGATGATTGATTCCTCTTTGTCCAAATGGAAGCCTAATGATCTCAGCGCCTAGGGCGAGAGAGAGAAGTTGATGTCCTAGACATATCCCTCTCATTGGAACTTGCAGTTTTAGAAATTCTTTTACGTTTTCAATTTCCGGTGTATAGGCCCTAGGATCCCCAGGTCCGTTTGAAAGGAAAATAAGTCTAGGGTTATATTTCTTAATCTCTTCAGCAGTGGCTTTGTAACCAACTGATACAAGAGGATAATTAAGGTTCTTAAGGTTATTTGTAATAGCGTTCTTACAGCCATAATTAACTAGTACAATAGGATTATCACCAGGAATGAGCACTTCATGGTCGTTTTGACTTACTTCATCAAGGTTATTACAACGAAGTTTTGCGTTTTTGAATTCTTCTGCACTAGGTGTTTGCGGGTTTGATGTAATAACTGATTTATGGCCTGTTTTTGTAGAAGTAAGAAATTTTACAAGTGCCCTTGTATCTTGACAGACAAAGAGAGGTATATCGATTTCATTTAAAAAAGAATTATAACTAAAGTTTCTGGCGATTAAGGAAGCCGCATGCGATTTTTTGGATTGCATGACCTTAGGGTCACTCGGATAGTTTCCTACGTGAGCTGTAGTAAAGATGATATGTTGGCCGAGAAAGCTAGGGTCGGTCATCGTCTCTTGGTAACCACTCATCCCAGTGGTAAAAGCAGCTTCGCCCCAAATTCCATTTTCAAGTTCAGGAGAACTCTTCTCACGATTAACATGACCTTTAAATATGGTACCATCTTCAAAATGAAGATAAGCAGTAGTTTTTTTGAGGTTTTTGTTAAATTCTAACTCTTTACTTTCTGCCATTTTTTTTCCTTATGCATCGATGAGCATGGCCTTAAGTATTGCCATTCTCATAAAAACTGAATTTGTAACTTGTTTGTATCCTAGATAGAGGTCTGACTTTATGGTTTCGTAATCCAATTCAACCCCAATATTAACTGGTCCTGGATGAAAAACTGGAATTTTCTTATCTAGCCTTTGAAGGCGTTTAAGATTAACTCCAAATTCTTCTTCATAATTATCGTAATAGGCAGCTTTTTGGCTGTGTCGTTCCTTTTGAATTCGAAGAGTATAGAGGACGTCGCTTTTTAAAATTGCTTCATCTACGTTAGTGGTAGCCTCACAATTGGCCGGAATATCTTCTGGGAGGCATTCTTTAGGGCCACAAAAGATGATTTTTCCACCAAACATTGGAATCAAAGAGGTTAAAGAGTGTCCAACCCTTGAATGTTTACAGTCTCCAATGATCGCCATGGTCTTACCATTGATATCGATACCTTCTTCAAACATCGTAAAGAGATCAAGTAAGGCCTGAGTAGGGTGTTCATTGATTCCATCTCCACCATTAATGATGGCGATAGGAGGATCTTTTTTAAATTGATTGAGTTCCCCAGATACGCTGGTTCGAATAATGCAGAGATCAACTCCTTGATAGTGGAGTGTAAGAAGAGTTTCTTCTAGGTTTTCACCTTTTTTAAGACTTGAAGTATCTGCATTAAAATCAATGTACATTGCACCTAGTTTTTTAATCGCAATTGCAAAAGAATGTTTAGTTCTGGTGGAATTTTCTAAAAAGCTGGTAGCGACAATAGGGGTGAATTTACGTCCAAGATTACGAGAACCGACCGGGACGTATCCAGATTTCAGTCGGTTAGCGGAATGAATAAGCTTCTCTATCTGATCTTTAGATAGGTCGCTTATGCACTCTAGGACCTTCGGAAAGCTTTGCATTAGTATCCCAATTAAAAATTAATTAAATTGTAGCCAAATTCGGGGTAGTGTAATTCATCAGTTTTAATTTGAAAACTATAAAACTATGAGTGAAATTAATTATAACGCAAACAGCCATAGCTACGTGAACGAGTACAAAGGCAACCTGCTAGAGTTCATGTTTGCCAGAACTCTGGCCCAAAACTATGGGCTTGAAGTGGATTTTCTCAAAAGAATAGATCCCTATTTACTAAAAACACTCACCAAGTATGAAAAAGAGCTAAGAACAAAATCTCCAGAACTTCTTAGAAAGCTTCCACTAATCTCTGAGCAAATTTTTAATAAAATTAGAAAAGAAGTACCAGAAGGGATCAATATGATCGAAGTTGTGGGAAAAAAAGCTCAGTACTCAAAGTATAATGAGGCCGATGTCATTTTAAAAGGCCCTGAAACTTTAACTCCAATAAGCCTTAAGCTTTGTAAAGATAATAGTTATGTTAATACCAAAAGCGGCGGTGTTAAAAGCTTCTTCACTAAGTATTTTTCAAAATTTAATGCAATAGCAAAGCATCAAAAGGATTTAAATTTACAAATATCTTTGGCATTCGAAAAAATGGCATTTGAACTTCACGATTACTATGACCTACCTTACTCAGGTGGTTTCTCAAAAGAATTTTTACAAAAATCTGGCAGTGAGCTACCAGGGCAAATTAACCATGATCTAAAGAAAATTGTGCATAAGTATTATTATCAATGTATTGAGCAGTTTTATCACTTGTTTGTCATTTTATCGGAACAAAATGACAGTCTGTTTTCAAACTCTCTTTATCCTCTTCTAGGTCTTGGTAATGTTGAAATATGGCAGGTGGCCGTTCTTTATAAAAAGGACTACCTTATCTCTAATATACACCTTCGAAAACATAGAGCAGATGTATCAGTGCCGATCAAAATAGGGCCATTAAAACCAGAAAAATCATACTTCAGTTTGCAGATTGGCCCTGATATCCTACAAATTAGAATGAAACCAATGAATAAGTATACGGTAGAAGGCCTTAAGGTGAATTGTTCCGTTAAGTTTGGATGCTAGATATGGAAATATTATATTGTGGTAAAAATGATTTAAGTTCTTTAAACATAAAAAGGATAAATGATCTTACTCAAGCTGAAACGGATGATGTGGTTTATGTTTCACCAGGCATTTCAGATAAAATAGGAGATCTAGAGTATTTTATAAAAAACACTACTCCGGGTAATTGGGCCGCATATTCAGTTATAGAAAATAAAGGCTTGCCGTTATTTAATTTCGAAAATAAAAAAACGGAAATACTAAACCAAGACTACGCTGATGGTGGTCTCGAAATAGGGCTTTATCGCGGGAATAAAAAATTTATTAGTCAGATCCTGGAGAAAAAGACTTTAGGGCCAATGGATTTCGTTTTTATGGGGCCTCCTCGTAATGATTATAATCAAAAAAGACCGGCCATGTTTCTTGATAGAGACGGTATTATTAATAAAGATCATGGATATAGTATTGATAAGAATATGACTGAGCTTATTCCAGGTATTGGCGATCTTATCAGATGGGCGAACCAAAATAATATGTATGTTTGTGTTCTCACAAATCAGTCTGGGGTTGCCAGAGGCCTATATACAGAGGCAGAGTTAAAAGACTACCACTTGTACTTAGAAAACCTTCTCCTTAGAGATCAAGCTTATGTGGATTCGTGGGAATATTGCCCTTATCATTTTAAGGAAGGTATTGATCACTATGCTAAAAAATCATTCTGTAGAAAACCTTGGCCAGGCATGGCGCTAAAGGCATGTGAGTTATTTCCTATAGATTTGGGACAGAGTATTATGATTGGAGATAAGCTTAGTGACGCGCTAGATATAAAAGGACTTAGAAACTTTCATTTAAAAGGCCAGTATGAGCTCAGTGGAAGCAAGAACCCTATATTTAATAAAATTTCAGAAGTTATCGGATATTTGTCTTAACAAGATATAAACTTTCAATTTAATTCATTTTAGATTATCTAAAAGGTGATGAAGTTAATTTTAACGCTACTAGTTTTATTTCTTGGTTATCTACTATATCCCGTCAAGGATATTATTAAATTAAGAGAAAGCTACGTTCTCGCAAGAAGAGGGGACTTTTTTATACAGAGTAAAAGACCCCAAAAGTGGGTCTCTCTCAAAAACATACCAAAAGAAGCTAGAGATGCGATCGTCTTAAGTGAAGATTGGAACTATTATAGACACTCAGGAGTTGATTGGGGGCAACTATATCAGGCCATTAAAGAGAATGTAACAGGTCAAAGATTAAGGGGCGCCTCAACGATTACTCAACAAGTTATTAAAAACCTTTTTTTTGATCTCGAGAAAACCTATTTTAGAAAAGCTCATGAAATCGTACTTGCATTGATTGCCGACAAAGTATTATCTAAAGAAAAAGTATTGGAGATATATTTTAATATTATTCACTTAGGTAAGAATATTTATGGGATTGGCAGTGGTGCCTATTTTTACTTTGAAAAAAAAGTATTCCAACTAGGGGCAAAGGAAGGTGCCTTTTTGGCCATGTTGTTACCAAGTCCTTTAAAAAATAATGAAAGCTTCAAACAAAAGAAATTAACCCCTTATGGAGAAAGAACTGTAGATTCTATTTTACGAAAACTTAAATTAGATAAAAGAATCAGTGAAGATCATTATAAGTATTTATTAAAAAAGAAAATTAAGTTTAGAGGGCAAGATACGATTTGATTTTATTTCTTATTTCTTGAGTATTATTAAAGTTAAGTAATGTTTCAAAACTTAGGTCTCTGGCCGTTTGAATATTTGGGATTGTGTCATCAATAAAAAGAATTTCTTTTGAGAGAAGGCCAGTATGTTCTAATACCTCTAGATAAATATCTTCATTTGGTTTTCTTTTATTCATAAGATGACTTGCAAAAACATTGTCGAAATAATTGTGGTCAAGAATATTCCATAATTTTTCATAATGAATAATATTGGTGTTGGTGAGGGCCATAATAGGAAACTTTTCTTTACACTCGGCCAATAAAGCTTCAATACCATCAACCGGTCCTTCAATTACTTTGTTCCATGCATTGATAAAAGATTCATAGTTCATTTCTAGTTGGATGAGTGACTTTAACTCTTCATAAAATTGAAAGGGGGAAATAAGCCCCTTTTCAAAATCATCTAATGCTTTTGATTGGCCAATTACAGATAAGGCCTCTTCAAAGCTTAAAGGACAATTAAGCGTTTCATAAGTCGCTTTCCAGTCAAGTTTGAATACTACACCGCCTAAATCAAATAAGACTAATTTGATATTCATTATTATTCCCAAAAAGAAGGATAGAGGATGGAGGCGTTTATAATATTTGTGTTTATTGTGAGTAAATTTTCTTTTCGTAACTCTAGCATCTGTCCATAAATCATTATAAGATTTGTCACTTGCATATCAGGAGATGGAGTATTTATGTCAGAATCTGATTTATTGGAATACCTATCAATAGCAATTTTTATTTCTTCTTTACTGTAGAAGTTTTTATTATTTGAAATTAATTTCTTTAATGTTTTGGTATGAGGGCCTCCTATTCCAATGAGAAGCCTATTTTTTGCAAGCTCTAAAAACTCTTTTTTAAGTTCAAAACGAGTATAAAGCCTAATTAATTCAATAGAAGACCTAACCCCCTCTTCTTTTAGAGGGTTAGGACTATTCTTTTTAAGGTGTGTTTTTTTCTTTATAGCATTTAAGACCATATTTTTAAATGTTATAGAGCTAAGATTATCATTGTGAGAATGATACACTCCTTTTTCAAAAGCAGTGAGGTTCATTCCACTGGCCCCTATATCCCAGACTAAATATTTACTGGGGGAGTCACCAAGTATAGTATAGGCCGAAATAAAGTTAAGTACGGCCTTGGTTTTTGTTGAAACAAAAATAATTTTAGTTGATGGGCCATCTTTAAGCTTTCTCAAAAATTCGTTTCCATTAGTTGTTTCTTTAAATAGGTTGTTAGCAAGAATAATTACATCTGGTTTACCTTTGAGTTCTTTAATAGTTTCTTTTATTTTAGATTCCGCCTTCTGGAGAATGTCTTTTTTAAAGGCCAAAGGTCTTTTGTTTTCTAAGTTTTCTCTAAAGTTTAATACGGTACTTTTTTGTAACAAAACTCGATTTATCTTATTTTTACAAACGTTTAATACCGCTTGGAAAAACTTTGTATTGTAGTTTCCTATTTCGATAACGGCCCTGTTTTTCACACAGTCATTTGCAAAAACAGTCGTAGTAAAAATTATAGTTGTAAAAAAAAATACCCATCTCATCGGTTCCCCATTATTACACAGTTCATTCACAATTATATAGGATATTTTACCCTTTTATGATTTAATATTAATCATGAATCTTTTGATACTATTTCTTTTAATCCTTCATTCAGTTTCTGCATCAGAAGATTGTATTGGTAAATATAATGAAGGCTTAACAGAACGTTACGCTGGTGGTGGCTTTTACGATAAGGCGGGTGAGTTTTATCAAAAAGCTGAAAAAGAGGATAATCTTACTAAGAAAAAAGAATTTTATCTTGAAGTTTTAAAATATTCTGGAAGTGCCATTGAGAGATTTAATATATCTAACGATACTTTAAATAAGGCCATTATTGTCTGCCCTTCAGATACACATTCCGCAGTGACAAGTCTTATAGAAGCTAATAAGAGTGATCAGGGAATTATTCGAGGTTTTATGCTTCAGATTAATGATAAACTAGGCACTACTGAGATGCAGAAGATCGATAATTAAATGCTTCTTTTCGCCTTTGTCTAATAACATCAGTTTTTTTCTTTTTATGATGCAACTCTAGTGAAGCTTTGGGCCCTTTATTTTTAAGCATTTTTAGTAAGGCCTTTCCTATTGCTTTTCCTAAAAGCGGGGGGACAGCGTTACCTATTTGTCTCCATTGAGAGGATATCGGCCCCAAAAATTCAAAATTATTAGGAAAGCTCTGGCATTTTGCGGCCTCTCTTTGGGTTAAGTATCTATTTTCAACGGGGTGAAAATAGCCATGGCGATGGGTCATTATTGTAGGGCCCGGCTTTTTCCTATCTAATCTTTGATATTTGGTTTGCCGAAACCTACCTTCAGGAAGTGTTTCCCAATCAACTTTAAATTTTAATCGAGAAGGAAGATAGGAGTCTTCGTCTTTTTTATATCGGATTCCTTTTCCCTCTGGAACTCTTTTTAATCTTTGCTCATCTATTTTATTCTTAACCTTCGCTGATTCGATATCATGGTTTAGGAGTTTTCCTGTGCGAGTAGCAAGGTTACTGAAAGCTTCTCCTATAGTCACGGGAGGAATATATTTACCTTTTTTCGTAGTCGTGTCGTGAGTTGGTATAGGGAACTGAGGTTCGATGTTAAGTTTTGTACCAATTATGATTGTTCTTCTTCTTATCTCTGGAACCCCAAAATTCTGAGAAGATAATATTTTTATATCTAAGTTATATCCAAGCTTTCTAAATTGGTTAAAGATGGCCAGAAGAGTTTTCTCATTCTTTTTAGCAACGAGGCCTGTTACATTCTCAATAACTATGAAACTTGGGTTTAGTATCTTTACAATTCTTACAAAATGCATAAAAAGACTGTTTCTCTTATCTGTAGGGTTACCTAGCCCAACAGTTGAAAAACCTTGACATGGAGGGCCACCAACGACAGCGTCTATTTTTTGACCATCCACGAGTTTGTTAAGACTCGCTTTGGTTAGATCCTCTATATTACCAGTAAAGACTTTGGCCTTTTTATGGTTTTTTTGAAATGTTTGGGCAGCGTACTTATCGCAGTCAACACCTAGAAGGCACTCCAGACCAGCTTGTTCTAATCCACAAGATAGCCCGCCTGCACCAGAAAAAATATCTACAAATTTAAGCTTTTTTTTATTCACAGCTTATTATTCAATTCGCACAATGATTTTGTCAATTAACTTGTTAAAGGTTTCTTATTTCGCAATGAGGTGTTTGGGTATATTTTTGAAGGTTAAAAGTTTATCTTGTTCCTGATGAACACTTTCTTGTTCTACGAAATCGTCAAAATTATCGAGAAGTTGAAGAGCAGGTAAAGGGGTCAATATAAAATTACTATTTTCGTCTCTATAAAGGATTTTATTGGCCATGCTGTGCCAAAAGCTATGTGATTCTGTTTTAATTATAAAAATCTTTTTATGAACTCTGGAAAAATGATCTATAACTTGTTGAGTATTAATAATCATTTCTTTATTCAAATACTGTTCAGGTTTTTCAAGAATATAAATAGGAGAATCTTTTAGGAAGGCCTTAATTAAAGAGGTTATTTGTACTTCATCCTTTTCGAGATTATCTATGTGAGTGTCTTTTTCAGGTAATTGTCGAAATAACTTTAAAATATAAGGCGTTGTAGAGTCTGCTATATAATTCCAAAGATTGAACTCTGTTGTACATTCACCATTTGCCGTAAGAGTTTCAAATCCTAAATTCTCTTTGAAGGTTAATACACGAGAAAGGTCACCTTCTGAGCCTGAGTAAGAGAATCTGTTTGGGAGATGAGATTGAGATTTAACAAATCTCATTATTGTTTTAAGGAAGTTTTCTGTTAATTGATTATTCTTTCTGTCAATATAGAGGACAATATCTTTAAACTGAAGTGAATTAGTTAAATGTTTCATATGCAATTATCGGATTTGGCCCTCTTAAATTTGAGGGTTATTTTAGGCTGTGAAATTTCTTGCCTAATAGGTATAATTTCTATGAGGTTATTATGAACAATTCTGATAAAGCTAATAAGACCGTTTTGGTTGGGATGACGGGGCGACTTGACTCTACTGTGGCCGCTTATTTATTAAAAAAGCAAGGATACAGGGTCATTGGAGTAAGCCTCATAACCATGGATCGCGGTATTATAGAGAAGAGAGAGGAAGATGAAGACTTTAAGAAAAGTAAAAAAGATTCAGATGTTCCTGAGTATGAACTAACGGGTACTTGTTATGTAGATGATCTTAAAAAGGTTCAAGCCATTTGTGAAAAACTTGATATTGGATTCTATGGAGTAGATGCTAAAAAGCTTTATAAGGATTTAGTGATAGATCATATGGTTTCTTCTCGTCTATCAGGTATTGATTTTAATCCTTGTATCGCTTGCAATAGCGTTAAAGTCCAAATCCTACTGGATAAGGCCGAGTATCTGAAGGCTGACTATATTTCCACAGGTCACTACGCAAAAATCTTTACAAATCTTCAGACGGGCGAATGTTCTCTTTTATCCGCAAATGATCAGGTTTATGATCAGTCATTTTTTTTATCGGCATTAACTAAAGATCAATTAAAAAAAATTTTATTGCCCTTCGGAGATATCAGACGAGTTGATGTTGAAAAGATTGCAAAGTCATTAGAGCTAGATTTGATACCTAGTAAAAAGAAAGTCAAAGAAGTGTGTTTTTCTAATGACTATCGAATTGGTAACTTTGTAGAAACAAAAAGTCCTGAATCGATGAGAGAAGAGGGAACTTTCGTTGATTATGAAGATAATGTAAGTCAGGGTGAACATCAGGGAATTTACTTATTCAAACCCGGAGATAGAAATCTGATTGCTTCAGATGGTACGCATTTGGATAAAGAGTACAGAGTCCTTTACTGTGAATACAAGTCAAATATCGTTTATATTAGTAAAAACGACAGTATTTATTGGAATAGATTAAATTTAGCAAATTGTGTTTTGGAAAAAAATCTCGATATCTCAAAGCCTATTTCTGTATATCTTTTGATCTATCCAAATGATAAAAAAGTATCTGGACGAATGACAGTTAGGGAAGGATTAAATATTATTTTTGAAGCAGATGAAAAACAAAAAGAGTTGCTCAACTACAACCGCTCGGCCACGATTTATGATTCTGATAAAATTGGGGCGAGAATTATTGGTTATGGTGAAATCTCTTCATTTTTCAATTATGAGAAGGGACTATGGAAGGTTTACCCGGACCCTGTAGAAAAAAGTGAGGAAGAAGAAGAGCAATTGGCAAAAAAAGCAGAAACCATGGAGTTTTGATGCTTTGGAGAATATTAGTAAAAATTTGTATTTTACTTTTGTTTAGCAATATTGGATTAGCAAACTCTAATTTTAAAAAAGTTGTCAATAAATATAAAAAAGATGAACTTCTTAAAGAGCTAAGAGGTTTTGTTCAGTGCTGTCGACCTAACAGACTTGTAGGGAGCTCAGGGCATAGTTTAGCGACACCATTCCTTATAAATAGAATTAAAGAAATTACTAAAGGGGATGAATCTACACTTGTTGTACAAGAATTTGTCCCTGATCTAAATGAGGCCATCAAAAGTTATAAAAGCGATTTCAAGAATAATATTGCTTCAAAGTACTCTTCAGATAGTAAAGAATACCTAAAGTGGAAAAAATTTACAGATGAAATAGTGAATTTTCTGAAATCTTTAAAGGGAGTCAAAGGTAAAAACCTTATTTGGGAGAAAAAAGGTAGTCAAAATAAAACCCTAATTATTGGCGCCCATATTGATACTGTAGTTCAAAACGAAGATTTTTCAATAGATGACAACGCTGAGATGCCTGGTGCAGATGACAACGCTAGTGGCGTAAGTATACTTTTGGGTATGATTAAAGTCCTTTCTCAATTGGAACTTAAGAGGAATCTGAAAATTATTTTTTTTGATTTTCAAGAATTTGGACAGTTAGGATCTAAGGCCTATATTGATGAATACTACTCTGATTTAAGTCAAAATATTGAATTAGAGGGGTTTGTTAACCTACTTATGCTTGGGCACGACTCGAAGTCAAAAAATGAGAATAGAGGTGATTTTAGGGCCTATATAAGAAAAGAAAATAAACAAGATAAAAACCTAGCAACACAGTTAATTCAATTAGGTAAAGCATCTACTAGGTCGGTAAAATTTGAGATTGCCGCAAATGAAACAATTCATAGTGATCAGCTGAGGTTTTGGGAAAAAGGTATTGCTGCGGTTGTTTTTAGTCAGAACTGGGAGAATGACTATAATAAGGATCGGCACCATACGTCTAATGACTTTCCAGAAACCTTAAATTTTAATACCTTACATAAGTCATACCTTTATCTAACAACCGCCATAGTTAAATGGGCCCTAGATATTGATAAGTGATGATGCCCTATGGTATAGAGCATTATTATGAATTTAAAAGGTAAAAAAGTCGTTGTGGGAATGAGTGGAGGAGTTGACTCCTCTGTCAGCGCCCTTCTCCTGAAACAAGCCGGTGCAGAAGTTATCGGAATGTTTATGAAAAATTGGGACGACCAAAAAGAAGAAAGTGCCTGTCGTGCTCAAGAAGATTACGATGATGTAAAAGAAGTATGCCAAAAACTAGAAATACCTTATTATCCCATTGAGTTCGTTCAAGAATATAAGAAATATGTCTTTGATGAATTTGTGAGAGACCTTAAAAAAGGACTTACTCCTAATCCAGATATTCTTTGTAATAGAGAAATAAAGTTTAAACGCTTCTTTGATCAGGCCATGGCCTTAGGGGCCGATTATCTCGCAACAGGACATTATTGCCAGAATATAAATGGTGAGTTGGTAAAAGGTGTAGATAAAAATAAAGATCAGACATACTTTCTCTATACTATGAAAAGAGAAATTCTTGATAAAGTTCTTTTTCCGATTGGCCATCTTGAAAAATCTGAAGTTAGAAAAATTGCCATAGAAAACGATCTAGTGACTAGTACGAAAAAAGACTCAACAGGTATTTGTTTTATTGGGGAGAAGAATTTTAAAAAATTTATTAGTGATTATCTTCCCTATAACAGAGGTGAGTTTAGAACTCTTGAAAATGAAGTTGTAGGCGAGCATAGTGGGGCCGCCTTTTATACTCTTGGACAAAGAAAAGGACTTGGTCTTGGTGGCCCAGGAAGTCCTTGGTATGTGGTCAAAAAAGATATGGATAAAAACATTGTTTATGTAGAAAGGGGAGAAAATCATCCGGCCCTCTTTTATCATTATCTTTTTACTGATGAACTTAGTCTTGTTAATAAAAATGAAGAAATACCCCCTCATTGTCAGGCCAAAATTCGCTACCGTCAAAAAGATCAAGAATGTTTCGTCGAAAAAGAAGGTAATCGTTTAAAGGTCAGCTTTTCAGCTCCTCAAAGGGCCGCTACCCCAGGTCAATCTATTGTTTTTTATAATAAGGGAGTCTGTCTAGGTGGGGCCATTATTAAAGAAGTTGGCCCATCCCTAATAGAATCTAATAATTCTTTGGGTGTTGAAAATCAAAGTCTTTTTTAGTCTACTTCATCTAGAAGAATATATAATTCTTTTTCCTCTCGATCTAAACGATCTGAAAAACTATAAACTATTTCGACTAGTTCTTTAGTGAAAACTTTAAGATCATTCTTTATAGTGTCTAAGGAATGCCATTTTTGAGAAAAAGTTTTATACTGATCTGATAAAGTGCGCATTTATTTTTGGAATTCTTTTGCAGTTTTTGAAATATGCGGAATATCACAAGCTATTAAAGAGGGATAAATATATTCATCTTCGAGTTTAAGATGCATATCAATAGTTTTTGTGATTTTATTAAGAACTAAAATTACATGATCAATATTGTTTTCAATAGTATCCTCATTTAAAAAAATTGAAATTTGTCCTAATAATTCGTTCAATATTTGATGATCTTTCATTACAAGTTTTACTTTTAATTTTACTTTTTCAAGACTCATTTTTTTATCCTTATAGAAGTAACTACCAATTCTTCGGGTCATGATAATTAAAGCTATCCTTCTTGGCATCCTTAGTTTCAAAATAATGGCAATCCTCTCCTGTCTCTTCCTTAATCAAATCTGAAGGAAACCTTTTGGACTTGAATTTAAATTTCTTGCAACCTCTAGGAGAATAAGGGTCGTAAGTAGAGTGATAATGGATACATTTCAAACAGCTAATGCGCATAAACTTATTTTAGCTACTTTAGAGGTTTTTTTTCATGAGGCGAAAAATTTTCTTCAAAAAAAGTGTTTAACTTTTATCTAGTGACTTGATTTTTGACAAATTGATATCATTTTTAGATAGACAGAGGCCTTAAGTTGTTGATTTTATGCCTAGCAAAATGGTCCGCTGATTGCATTCAAAGGAGATGATGATGAGCAAATTTGCAAAAGATAAAAACCTTATCATGTTTCCCAAGCTTAACGGCCATAGGTCAGATGTAGATCCGTTAACTGAGTTGTTGAATGAATATTCTCACTTAAATGATGAGGACGTAGTAGAGTATATAGATTTCTCTGAACTCAAAAAAGATGAGCTCAAGTCTTTGCTTAATAGGTTGAAAATATTAGCAAAAGAGCAAAAAAGGCTTCAGTTTTATATTGATCAAATCGAGCAAAATTTGAGTCATTAGGCATTGTCAAAGTATCCAATTAAAGCTAATCTCAGCACTCTCAAAGCGCAAGTGGTGGAATGGTAGACACGCTACCTTGAGGGGGTAGTGCCTGTATGGGCGTGGAGGTTCAAGTCCTCTCTTGCGCACCATCTTTCAAAACTTCAATCACATTTTTTAAAAGGCAAAATATTAGATTCCGAAACTCTCTTGACCTCTTTGGTCAGGATTTCTGAATCAATTTGTTTTTCACCTCCATAATGCTTTTGATTGACGTTGGGATTGTGTCCTAGGACAGCGCATCTTTCCTTGAGTTCCATTCCGGCCTTCTCGGCCTCAGCATTGAAGGCCCGACGCATGTCATGTCTCGAACAGGGATTGGGATTCTCATACAAACGACAATTTTTTTATCCTCCTTGATTAGAATTGAAACTATTTAGGGAAGTTGGACAAGTTAAATTTAGTTACGTTCTTGCTGTTTATAATTTTAAATTAAATGTTATTGCGGATTTTCAAATGGCCGGTGACTTTACTCATCCACAAAACCATATATGGACAGAACATCGAATTGGGGATCGTTACAAAGAAATTCTTCCGGTTAAGAAAATCCTAGATTCTGGTGCCCATGTAACATTAAGTAGCGATTGGGATGTTAGTTCACTCAATCCTTTAGTTGGCATTTCAAATGTTGTTAAATTTGGCCACATGAACCTAAAACAGGCCCTTAAAGCATATACCATTAAAGGCGCTTATGCCCTTAGACAAGAGAAGATTACAGGAACTCTAGAGCTTGGAAAAGTTGCAGACCTCATAATATTAAATAAAAATCTCTTTAATATATCTGCTGATGAGCTCAAAAGTGCAGTAGTCATTAGAACCATACTGGATGGTAAAACTGTCTACGCAAAAAAATGATGTCTTTTTTAAACAACTATATATTGGCAAATATGAGCATATCAATTTTTAAGAGGTGATCCATCTTATACTTAAGCTATGGGAAATGTCTTAAGTTTATACCAATCATATTTAGAGATTGAATAAAGAATTAAGGACCCAATATATTTAAGGCTATTGTATATTAATATTTACAGCATTTTTCCATATCTTATCAAAGCCATATTTTATAATATTTTCTACGAATTTATCGTTAGGGTTTTCTGGCCCAATTAAATAGTCTGTTTCGCCTGAGCGATACCATGACTGGGGGTCCATATTACTAGATCCTAATATGATCGCTTTATTATCTATTGCCATAAACTTAGAATGACTTGTGTTTTCCAATGATTTTAGAGCAGCTGTATTGCCATCTCTAGAAAAATATTTAAATTCTAACCTGCCACTTGGTTTCTTTTGTTTAATAAACTTTAAAAGTTCCTTGTAAATTTCTTTTGAGTTTTTTCCCTCAAAAATTGGTTTTCTAATGTTTTTGTGTTCACTTGAATTAACCATTATTTTAACATTTACCCCCTTTATTAATAACTTCTTAATAGCACTTACAGGATGGTCCGCATTGAAGTTGGGCGAAAATATTTTTATATTATTTCGAGCATTTTCTATAGAGGATAGAATACCTTTGCTTCTATTTTTATTAAGAGTATTGGTTAGATTTAATTTATTTCTTTTGGATGCAAATAATGCAATTTTTGCCAATGCTCTATTTTTAGGAAGACAAGGGATAGAGAGGTGCTTTCTATCCTCAATAGAATTAAGATTTAATGGTAGAATTTGCTCGACATTATTGACTAAGCTTCCTTTTTCCCAAAGTGGTTTAAAAATGTTATTTCTAACATACAACCATAAAT
>JAURDE010000061.1 GCA_030828105.1 Bdellovibrionota bacterium
ATTTTTAAGAAAATAATTAAATCCGATGTTCAGATCATAGGGCTTGATAGCATTAAACTAAGTCAAAATTCTTCATATCTTATCACTTGTAATCATCAATCGTGGGTTGATATCTTTTTTCTTCAAATGATTTTTCTTAGAAGGGTTCCATTTTTAAGGTTTTTTCTAAAAAAAGAGCTTATTTGGGTTCCGATACTCGGGCTTTGTTGGCAAGCTCTAGATTTCCCTTTCATGAAAAGATATAGCAAGGATGATATTAAAAAAAGGCCTTCTCTTGCAGGTAAAGACTTAGAGACTACACGTAAGTTTTGTGAAAAATTTAAGGATATTCCAATATCAGTGGTTAATTTTGCTGAAGGAACTCGATTTACGAAGAAAAAACACCTTGAAAAAGGGTCTCCTTTTCAAAACCTACTTTCACCCAAAGCTGGAGGCTTAAGTTTCGTCCTCGGAACCCTAGGTCAATATATAGATCAAATTCTCGATGTCACGATTATTTATAAAGGTGATCAGTTTACATTCTTGAGTTTTATGCAAGGAAAAATTGAGCAAGTGTCAATTTATATTAAAGCAATAGATGTGAAATCAGAGCTTATTGGTGATTATCAAAAAGACCCTGAGTATAAAAAAAATATGCAGTTTTTTTTAAATGAAGTTTGGAGTCAGAAGGATAAAATTATTCAATCCCATATATTTTGAACATTATTTTTTAAAAAAGAATTTATATTCGTCTTTTTGCCTCCAGCAAAAGTTTTTAAAGATTTTTCATATTTCTGGATATCTTCCCCTTGAATAGTAATTTTAGCCTCTATTGGTTTATTCCTCATCATCCACCAAAGAGTCTTTAACGTAAAATGATTATGAGTCATACCTTTACCTAAATTAGCTAACTCTTTACTAGCTTGCTTGTAGTTCTTATCTTCTAATAACTTTCTTAACTTTAATAAGCTTCTATAGGCCATTTTCATGTAAGTTTTAGTTAAGGCTGATATTCTCCCTTTACAAGTTCTAGGAAACTTTCCTCTTTCTACTTTTCCAGCACAATAATTAAAAGGGTCTGATGTATTTCGTGCATAATTGTTTACCGCAACCAAAGCATAGTTAATAAATACATCTTCAGAAGCTTTCTCAGCATAGTAAACTAATTCTTCAATCGCTTTATTTGAAAAAGACGCATCTAGAGTTAGCTCTATGTATCCTAACCGATCTTTAGGAGATTTTAACGGTAGAAAGATGTCTTCAAAACCTGTCCATGTTGTCATCTTTCTTGCTGCGTATTTAAATCCTTTTTTTGTGAAGGAGTTTCCTGTAATCTGAACTCTTAAGTTTGCCCCCCATGTATCTTTAATTTCTACCTTATTACCACCTAACGAAACAAAATTCTTTACATGTCCCATAAATATTTTTGTGGTATCAAAATTTCCAACTGTGGCCTTTTTAATTTTACTTAGAATTTTCATTAATTTCGTATTTAAAAATGAGTTTCTTTTATAGATACCAATATGAGAATTAACCACATTATCTTTATCTAGATATTTAGATGTTAAAAAGCCTCGAATTTTATCACCTGTAACACCAAGGCTTAAAATTTGAGGAGCAGATATAGCTGATTTCAATTGTTTGCTAAAGAAAAAGCCTTTTGTATCTACCAATGGTAAAACTATCTTTTTGAGGTCAGGATTGGATGCAATGGAGTCTTGTACTTTTTTTATATTACCTTTAAGAAACTCTTTAAATAACTTCTCACCTTTCAAGCTAGATAAATCAAATTCATATATATAATTTTTAATACTTTTCTTTATTCTTGAAATACTAATTTCGGTAAGAGGAACACCAGCAGAACCCTTGACATTTGTGATTCTAAATCTAGATATTACCGCTGTTGCTTTACTTATACCGGATTTTTGTATTTCAACCTTCCATATTCCCTGTACGCTTAATCCTGCTGAAACTCCTGTCGAAAATGCACCTACAGAAGAATTAATAACCACTCCACCTTGTGTTGTATAAATATAGCTATCTCCAATACTCATCGAACTTAACATTTTATTATTGGTTGGAATTTTTGGTATAAACTTTTTCTTCAACAAGTCCTTGTTTGGGACATATCTTTGCGTAAGAACTTCCTTACCGAAACTACCTGCCAAACCAATACTTACTCCCAAAGAAGACCCCAAAGATTGTCCAAAGTCGGGCCCTAACGTTAAATAGAAATTAGACTTTTCAATGACTACGTACCCCTTATCTCCTTTTTCTAATAGCAACTCACCATTCTCTCCAAGAACTGCACTACCTGAAAGACTAATAATAGTTTTAGAGCCTAAAGTTAAATCACCCCCGACTACTGGACCAACAGATAGAGAATCATTAAAGGCATATCCTGTAATATTCGTACCTCTCACATCAATTAGAGGTACCGCAAACCCTCCATCTATCTCCTCAAGAACGTGTCCCTCTGCAGATAGAGAAATATGACTTGGGAACCATATAAGTTCTCTCTCATCAAAAAAGGAATAAACATTTAAAGAGTAAAAAAGGCAGATTATAAAAAATTTTTTCATAACCTTATTATAACCAATCCAGTAGCTAATTAAATTCTTTTTTTTAATAGAAATTTTATTTAATTCGATGAATATAAACAGGTTCTCTATGCCTACCCCAATTACCGTGTGAACTTTCGAAATGACCTGCTATATGAGTTTTACACTTTATACAACGACCTTCACTATCAAGCCCCCAACTTCCAAGCTGATACCAATCCCTTTCAATCAAAAGCTCATCACATTTAGGACAATACGTACTAGACCTTGTTGAATCATGGACATTACCTAAATAAACAAAGTTTATTCCTTTGCTTTTCGCAATTTTTTGCGCCCTAATTAAAGTTTGATGTGAAGTATTTTGTTTGTTCACCATTTTATAATCAGGGTGAAAGGCGGTAAAATGCAAAGGTATATTTGGCCCTAAATGCTCAACTATCCACTCTGTCATCGCATTGAGTTCCTCATCCGAATCATTTTCATCAGGTATAAGAAGAGTCGTGATCTCAAACCAAACATTGGTCTCTTTATGTAAATATAAAAGAGTATCCAAAACAGGATCAAGGTGAGCACCACATATTTTGCTATAAAAATCGTCACTAAATGCTTTGAGATCTACATTTGCAGCATCTATGAATGAAAAAAAGTCTTCTCTTGCTCCCGGATTAATATACCCAGCAGTAACAGCAACTGTTTTAAGATCATTTTGATGGGCCAACTCAGAAACATCTTGAGCATACTCCAAAAATATAACAGGATCATTATAAGTAAATGCTATACTTTGGCATCCATGCTTGAGAGTGGTGTCTACGATATCTTGTGGTGAGGCATAATCAATCAAGGTTTCCATTTCTCTTGATTTTGAGATATCCCAGTTCTGACAAAACTTACAGGCAAGATTACAACCAGCAGTTCCAAAAGAGAACACAGAACTACCAGGATAAAAATGGTTTAGAGGCTTTTTCTCGATTGGATCTACACAAAACCCACTTGATTTACCGTAGCTATAAAATACGATTTCATTATTCTCTGCTCCTCGTATATAGCAGAGACCTCTTTGTCCATTTTTTAAAGTACAATTCCTTGGGCACAGGTCACATTGAATTCTCCCATTGGGCTCAATATGCCAATATTTGGTTTTTTTTGCCTCATTCATCGTTCTATTCTAACAGAGTCTGAGTATTTATATTATAATATTTACTATGAGTGATATTAAGCAACCTAATGTAGCTGGCCTATTTTATCCTTTAGATTCTAAAGAGTTATATGATTTTCTAGATAAACAATTTTTATCTAAAGATACAATAAATAGTCTTACTCATCCCAAGGCCATTATTGCGCCTCACGCAGGCTATATTTATTCGGCATCAGTTGCCATCGAAGCTTACAGGCATATTCCAAAAGAAACTAAAAGAATCGCTATCCTATCACCAACACATTACTACCAATTAGACAAACTCGCCTACCACCCGGCAAATTACTTTAGAACTCCTCTGGGTGATATTACTGTCGATCAAGCTATCCTAGAGAAATTGGATAAGTTCATTCAGGTGGAATGCATTCCAGAGGCCTTTGAAAAAGAACATGCCCTTGAGGTTCATCTTCCATTCTTACAATATTGGTTAAAGGAGTTTACTCTAACCCCGCTTATTGTGGGACAATGTTCTCCAGAAGAGGTAAAAGAGGTCATCGATTTACTTGTAAAAAATGATACTTTTATTATTATCAGCAGCGACCTCAGCCACTTCCACTCATATGAACAGGCCCAAGAGCTCGATGAGAAAACAAAACTTAAAATAGAGTCATTAGACTTTAAAAACTTAAACCATAATGATGCTTGCGGATATTTTCCATTAAGAGGACTCTTATTATATGCTAAAGAAAAAGGGCTTTCTTGTGAGACTCTTGAAATGAAAAACTCTGGAGACACAGCGGGAGATAAAAGTCGGGTTGTTGGTTATGGAAGCTATGCGATAATATGAAGATACTACTTCTAATCTTATTTTTTCCATGTTTTTTAAATGCAAAAGAAAGTATGGGATATGATTTTTCCTTAACTTCATATTACTCGGTATCAAAAGGTAATGTTGAAGAAACCGTCAAACAAACAGGTGTCACTCAAAACACATCACAGAACTCCTTTTTAACCCTAGAGCTAAGAGGTGGAATACACCCAAGAGAAAATAACCTCTATTTTTACTCTTGGAACCTATATTACTCACAACTAAAAAGTGATGAAGTCACCCTTGGTGAGAAAATTAACCCTCCTCCTGCCTGGGGACTTAGTATTCACTATAATAGAAATATCGAAAACTGGTATGCTTCCCCTTTTGTAGGTGTAGACGTCGAAAGCTTCTCAACCTTTAATACTGATGAAGCACGTATAAATGGTAATTCTCTCTCCTTCAGACAACACAATGTCAGCTACGGAACCATTGGATTATCCAAATCTTTTAGAATTGATCAGGTTAACTTTTTTGCACAAGCGAGCTTTTCTTATTCTGTATACTCTACTTCAGATAAAACAAACTCCTTATCTGATGAAAACTTCACCGGGCTTAAATATATGACCTATTTAGGATTTTCCCTTTCAGAAAACACTTTATTCCACATGTTTTATAAAAGACATATTATGAGTGGCCCAACAGAGCTTAGAATTTCTAGGTTTGGTATTGGTTTAGGCCTTAATATTTTTTAAACTCATCTTTTTATTTCGGGTAAATATCTGCTCTAAAAATTGAAACCTTTGCTCGTTTCTTAAGATACTCATCTTTAGGCAGGCCGGCTTTTAGGCAAAGGTGCTCCAGAAACGTTTTTCTATCCCAGCCCCACTCTACAGCTACTTGGGGTAGCAGGAGCCCTCTATGGTTCTCTAGCTCTATAAAAAGGCCATGAAGGCCAATTTCAATATCATCAAGATCAGTACATGGCGCTAAGGGGCCCATTACAGAAAGCTCCCACTCAAGGGTATCAAACTCTTCGAGAGTGACGGGGGGAAATCTAGGATCTCTGAGACCTGCATTTATGGCATTTCTAATAATATTTAAATATAACGGTTCCTCAGAGACGATAGAGCCAATACAACCTCTTAGATTTCCGTTTCGTTTTAACGTAACGAAGCAGCCCAGTGGCTTTAGAAGCTCACTCTCAGGGGAAACGTTTGGGGCGCCATAGTCTATATTTAGCCCTTCTAGTTGTTTTTTAAGGCCATTTTTGGCCAAGTTTAAGGCCAATTGAGCCTCATTTTCGTCGAGCATAATTTGATTATAAAACAAATTGAAAATAAGTAAAAAGGTATTGACCTTAATCTTTTAAAGTAGATAATGTAGCTAAATTTACAAGGGGTGTTATGGTCGCTTCACGACTAGAGTCATTTGATTTCAAACCAGGTTTTATCCTGAATGATAAATACGAAATTATCCATAAACTTGGTGGTGGATGGGAAAGTGAAGTCTACTTTGTTAAAGAGATAAAAACTGGAATTGAGAGAACCGCAAAATTCTTTTTACCCCATCGTAATATTAAAAATAAGACAGCTAAAATTAGTGCTCAAAAACTACATAAGCTAAAACACTGCAGTATTCTCATTCAATATGTAACTCAAGAGAATATTTTCTATAAAGGACATAATATTACCTTTCTCATTTCCGAGTATGTTGATGGCGTTCCTCTCAGTGAGTTTCTCAAAAAACAGAAAGGAAAAAGGCTTGCACCTTTTCAGGCACTTCATCTTTTACACTCACTAAGTAAGGGTGTAGAGGAAATACATCACCATAATGAGTATCATGGTGATATTCATACAGAAAATATTATTGTAAGGAAATATGGACTTGGCTTTGATTTAAAGCTTATTGACCTATTTAACTGGGGCTCCCCAAAGTCGATAAATAAAAAAGAAGATGTCATTGATATGATCAGATGCTTCTATGATAGCCTAGGAGGTCACAAATTTTATTATAGTCTTCCAAAGCCTATAAAACAAATCATCTTAGGGCTCAAAAAAACTCAGATATCAAAAAAGTTCAAAGATGCTGGTAGCCTTAAAACTCATATTGAAAACCTTATATGGGAAGATTAGAAATGAGCTCTTTAATTAAAAGTAATTATAGTTATTATATGTCTAGAGATTTCATAGGTATAAATCAAGGAATATACCTTGTTGGTTTTGGATTTGATGGAACTGCCTGCTTTAGAAAAGGCACTAAAGATGGCCCAGATGCTATTAGAAAAGCAAGTGATGGCATAGAATCGTATTCACCATATTTAGATAGAGTTTTAGAGGATGTCGAATTTTATGATTGTGGAAACCTACCTGTAGGAAATTCAGAAAACCAAGAGCATAATTGGCAAGTTGGTACGAATGCATTTTTAGATTGTTTTAAGAAGCATCATCTAGAAAATGGTGCCAAAGTCCTTACTATTGGTGGTGAGCACTCGATTTCCTATGCTCCAATATCTCTTTATTTAGATACATATAAAGATTTAGTTCTTATCCATCTAGATGCCCATGCAGATTTAAGAGATGGATATGAAGGATACCATTATTCTCATGCCAGTGTTATAAGAAGGGCCTTAGATCATTTTAATGACACTCATGAGCTTATACAGTATGGGATTAGAAGTGGTACCAAGGAAGAATATAAGTGGATGAAAGAAAATAAGACAATCAAAACCTCCAGACAGGATTTTTTAGACTCAGTTAGGCAAATAGACCCTAAAAGGCCGGTTTATTTAACACTAGACTTAGATTACTTTGATCCTTCATTTTTACCTGGTACAGGAACACCCGAAGCTGGCGGTGAGGACTTTCATTCGTTCGTGGCCTTAACAAAAATTTTAAAAGATAAAAATTTAGTGGGTGCAGATGTAGTGGAACTTTCTCCACCACTAGACAACTCTGGCAACAGTGATGTTTTTGCTACAAAGGTTGTAAGAGAAATTCTTTTAACTCTGTAAGTCGTTTTTTTATTCAAATAGAACTCTTACTTAGATTCCCATGCTTTTTGATAAACTCAAAATGCTTTTTATCAACAGGCGTTATAGACAACCTATTCCCCTTCCTTAAGATCAGCATTTCCTTCAATTGAGGAAAGTTTTTTAATTCATCTAAAGAGATATAAGATTTAAATTTTTCTTTAAATCTTATATCAACCATAAACCATCTAGGCTTATCTTTGGTCGATTTAGGATCAAAATATTTAGATTTTTTATCAAATTGAGTATGATCTGGATAAGCTTCTTTAATAACCTCAGCGACCCCTGCAATTCCAGGCGGTCTTGCATTTGAATGGTAAATAAGCACGAGATCCCCAAGCTTAATTTCATCTCTCATAAAATTTCGTGCTTGGTAATTTCTAACTCCATCCCAATGCTCAGTCTTATTTTTCCTAGTTCTCAAATCATCTATAGAAAAAACATCAGGTTCAGTCTTAAAAAGCCAATATGCCATCATTGTCCTAATTCTTTATTAATCCTTTACAATTATTTAGCATAAACTGAGGTAATGCAAATGAGCTAAGATGTAGGTCAGGCGTATAATATTTAAACTCTAATTCAGATTCCTTAACTCTATCAGTATTTAAATCCTTTGTTGGATGATATTTTTTAGTAGCAAAGGAGAAACTCCAAAGTCCTCCGGGATAAGTGAGGTTACTAAAATTATAAATATAAACATTGTCGAAAACTCGATTAAGTACTTTCAGTAAACTTGTTTGCGCCTCTACCTCATAGTAAGGAGACTCTGCTTGAGAAACAACAATTCCATCATCATTAAGAATGAGGTTTATATTTTTGTAGAAATCAACCCCAAACAATGGTGTCGCTGGGCCGATTGGATCTGTTGAATCGACCAAAATAACATCAAATTTTTCCTTTGTATTTGCAACGTAATCAACTCCATCACCAACGATCAGCTCAAGTTTTGAGTTCTCAAATACGCAAGACGTTTGTGGAATAAATTCTTTACAAGCATTGATGACAACTTCATCTATCTCCACCATCACACACTTCTCAACGCCTTTATGTCTTAATACTTCACGTGCTGTTCCACCATCACCACCACCAATGACCAGGACCTTTTTAGGATTAGGATGTACGAAAAGGGCCGGGTGACATATCATGTCATGATAAACGAACTCATCTCTTTCTGTGATCATGACTAGACCATCATTTAAAAGCATCTTGCCATAGCCTCTAGTCTCAACAACATCAACCTGTTGAAACTTACTCTTTTCAGAAAAGAGTTTTTTTAAGGTTTTATATTTCATCTCATAGATATCTTTATGTACTTCAGTCGTCCAAAATTCACTCATTTTTTCACCTCTATGGCCAAGTTCATTTCCGTTTGGATTTTATGAAACTCGTAATAATTTATATCTAAAACATCATTTATTTTATGTTTATACTTTTTTATACATTGTAATTTATCATTGTCTAATTTCGGAGCAATACTGGAGTTAAAATTAATAACATCAAAGGCCTCTGGCGAAAACATATCAAGAATTCTATCTAATAATTTCGGATCTTCTTTTTCTATATCTAAATTTGTTTCAAAGCTAACATAGCTTGTAGAATCCTCTGGTGTTATGTGAATAGTAATATATTTATCTTTTTTGATGCCATTCAGTGAAAAACCAAAAGGCTGGAAAAGAAAGTCGTCAATCTTAAACCCTGGAAATGTTTTTTCATAGTCAAGAAATTCTCTTATCACATTTATATCTTGATCTTTGGCCCTAAAAATATCGGCTCCCTTGCCTGTAATATGATACATAAGAAGCTCAGTTGTCTTATCTTCTTTTTCCACATTTTTAATATAATCTGAATGAAAAAGGTAAGTATGGTGAGTATCTAAATGACCAAAACGAAGAGCTTTACCTGAAATCAATTTCCCAATTTTGTTTATATCATCCTTGAAACTGGAAGGTTGTAACCGCTCATAATATTCATTTTTTCTTTGAAAAAATAAAGCATCTATCACAGACTTATCAAACTCTTCTAAGAACCGTAATACAGAGTTAACTAAAACTGTCCTACCACAGGTAATCATTAAGAACTTATGCTTCCAAACGAAAAGACTTGACTCTGAAAGTAAGTAGGCATCACATTCTTCATTAGAAATATTAGACAATATAGTGGCTTCACATTTGGCTACCATATTTTTCCAAAAAGCATTTCCTATCTTCCTAAGATTAATACTTTCATTAACAATAACTTCTATTTTTTTTTCTGAGCCTTCAAAGGACATCAAACACCCCTACCTCGTTAACATTTTAAAGAGCCAAACCAGAGAAAGCTTCTATATCACTCAATTTTATTATTTTCTATAGCAATGGAAATATTATCCTTCCCTAAGACAATCTAAGTGACTGTTTTTACATTATTTTTTTGAATTAAGAGAAAGTATCTTCCTATAGAAGACCATATTATTTGGGTCAACTAATTTTAGTTTAAATTTTGAGGCTTTAATACCGAAGAGCTCTAAGTAACTAAGTATAATTATAAGGTTTTGAAATAAATTATGTTAAATCTTAGGAAAAATTTCAGGAATCTCAAAAAGCTTTTTATTGAATTAAGAAAAGGGCTTTCTCAAAATCGAGAAACTAGATCGTCCTTTTTTTATATCGCTTTATCAAGTCTTGTAATTAATTTTCTTGCACTTGCAACGCCATTAATGATTCTACAAACCTATGATCGTATATTACCAAACAATGCGACTGAAACCTTATCTATACTCGTTATAGGTGTATTCGTATTTGTATTTTTTGAAATTGTTTTAAAGAGGGCGAGAAATTTCGTAACAAATTGGTCCTCTGTAACCTTCGACCATAACAAAACTTCTGAGGCGATTAGTATAATCCTTCGTTCACGATTTAGTGATTTCGAATCAAGAAGAAAGTCAGAATACATAAAGAAAATCGAGTCTATCAGAAAGCTTACTCAATTCTATTCTGGAAGTAGTATAATCGCATTAGTAGACCTACCTTTTAGCATCCTATTTCTGATATTAATTTATTATATTGGAAAAGAAATTGTCTTTATTCCAATTGCATATATATCTTTATTTTTTGTATACAGCTACTTCAATGGTCTAAAATTAAAGGATAGAATCACGAAAAAAGAGGCTATTGAAGATGACTCTTCTGCATTCTCGAGAGACTCTCTAAAGAATATTAAGGGTATAAAATCACTTGGTCTAGAAAAGAAGTTTTTAAGGCTCTTTGAAATGAACGAGTATAATTTAGATAAAGCTGAATATCAGTTAAACTATATTAACTTAAAATCAAATGATAATTTTTATATTTTCGCTCAAATTATGACTATTTCAATCGTATCCTTTGGCTCTTTGAAAGCGGTGAACGGAGAGATTGGAATTGGCAGCTTGGCAGCATGTTCTATTTTATCCAATAGAATTATGCTACCTATCCAAAAGGCACTAGAGTTATACTCCAGATTTCAGGAATTTCTAGTGTCAAAAGGTTATTTAGATAAATTATATATGATGAAAACTAAGACCAATGAAAACTACAAAATAAAGTTTAATAACATTGGTCTTCTAAGAATTGAGGAGCTCACAAATCTTTCTGCTGAAAGTGGACAAGTGGCAATCTTTAACAACTTATCATTAGAGTTAAAGCGAGGAAATTCTATTGGTTTCACTTCGCCAAACGATCTGACAAAGAAGACATTTTTTGAATTTATTTTAGGAGTTGTTTCTCCTTTCAAAGGACGTATTTATATAGATAACATCTTTTTAGATAATATTCCCCAATCTAAACTACCCGAACTCGTTTGTTACTTACCACAAAAGGGACAAGTCTTTAAAGGTACGATTTGGGAAAACTTGTCATTCTTTAATTCAACGGATGAGGAGGATGTTAAAAAAGCAGCATTAAAGCTGGGTATAGACGAAGATGTAATAAAACTTCCTGATGGATATCACACGCAACTAACTGGAAAGTATGACGACGTAATTTCTGAAGGATTAAAACAAAGAATAGCAATTGCTAGGGCATTGGCAAAAAAGCCAAGAATAATTTTATATGATAACGCTGATGCTATCCTTGACCGTAGGGAATATAATTACCTCTACTCTCTTTTAGGGAAACTTAAAAATAAAACAGCAATGATTATTTATTCAGAAGATAGAAATCTCTTAAGTCTTGCTGATAATTTTTACGCTATTAAAGAAGGCGAGTTAAAAGAAATGAATCTACAAAAAGGCCTTGATAACATAGATATTAGGCTTGGAACAAAAAATGCAAGTTAATAATGACTTTACAGAACCCCTAACTAGAATAAATCTCATTTTTGATGTGTGTGAAGATTTCTATGGTAAAAGCTTACAATCTGACTTGTATAGATGCCTCCCAGTTTTATTGTCTAAATTAAACTGGAGAGAAAGTGTTAATAAATTAATAGAGTCATTACCGGAGTATCATAAACCTGTTGATAAGGTTGATTTTTTAAACATTATGAGTCTCTTAGGCTATATCGGTCATGAAGGTCTCGTTTATTCAAAAAACCTAGACACAAGAATCCTACCATGCTTAGTAACAAATCTTTTGGAGTACCCAACGGTTATCACTGATATTAAAAAAAATAATCTCATTTGCTTTGATCCTAAAGAGGGAATAACTAAAGAGTTTAAACAAGACAATAAAAAGCTAAATGTAATATATTTTACGGAAAACAAAAACCTCACTGGATTTAAAGATAGCTATGTAAACCCAACTTCTAGTCAACCCATATATTGGTTTCTTTCAATTTTAAGTAGGTTCAAAAAACTATTCATACATTTTTTCCTTACATCCTTTTTTATAAATATAATTGGACTACTTACACCTCTTTATGTAATGACTGTATACGATAAAGTCATAGGTGGTAGAGATCCAGACTCTTTAATCGTTTTGTTTAGTGCTGCTATTTTGTTCTTGTCACTTGATATAACCCTAAGAAGGTTTAGAACAAAAAACTTAAGCTGGCTAAGTGCAAGAGTAAATTTTATAATAAAAACAGCTCTATTTAGAAAGCTTCTAGATTTATCATTATTACATACAGATCAAATGAGTCTCTCTAACCTTTTTTCCAGAGTTAAGGCCTTCAACCCCATTAAAGACTTCATTAATAGTCAAGCATGTTTGATGCTTCTCGAATTTCCATTCATTATAATCTACTTAGTCGTTATTATATACTTTAGCCCTATACTAGGTCTTGTACCTATCCTAGCAATGAGTATATATACGTTATATGCGTTTTATATTTTAAATTTATTAGAAGTCAAAAAAGAAAAATCAGATGCTCTCAAAGGGCTAAAACAAGAAATAATTCATGACACTATTGATAAACTAGAAGACCTTAAAAAGTTGACTAATCTAAATATTTGGGAGCAAAGATTTAAAGATGAAAGTGGAAGTGAGGCCATGGAAAACTTTAGAACTTCTCTACTTATTGGTAAGATTGAAACTGCTAGTTACTTTTTAACAACACTATCTGGCATTTTAACATTATTAACTGGTATTTACCTCGTATGGGAAGAGAAACTAAGTATTGGTGCCTTAGTCGCAACAATGATGATCATATGGAGAATAATATCCCCTTTACAACTCATTTGTCTTTCACTCTCTAGATTTAAACAGTTCAAAGCTATTATAGCTGGAATACACAAATTTTTGGCAATAGATGCGGAAAAAATAGATTTAACTAGGGAAAACCTTTACCAGATAAACAAAAAGGGGAATATATCTCTAGAGACAGTTGGAATTAAGTTTGCAAAAATGTCTACTTCAGTAATAAGTGGTTTATCTCTAGATATAAAACACGGAGATTTCGTTACATTAGCAGGACCAGCTGGAAGTGGAAAAAGAGTATTACTAAAGTTATTAGGTGGATTTTATTATCCTCAGATGGGAAGTGTTAGAATTAATGGAATCGACATGAGACAACTAGACGCACTTTCTCTTAGAAAGCTTATCTCAACAATAAATACCTACCCTTTAATTATAAACGGCTCTATATTAGATAACTTAAGACTTGCCGATTATACTGCTAGTGAAGAAAAAGTAATACAATCTTTAAAGATTTCTGAGCTTTGGAATTTAGTAGCGGGATTAGAGAGTACAGTTCATCAACAAATGGATGTTGAATTTAATAAAACATTAAGCATGGAGTTTTTATTTAAATTCAGTTTAACTAGGGCCATCCTAGCAGACACCCCTATTAATATTATAGAAAACATACCTAACTCCATCATCAACAGCATTCATCGAAATAGGTTTCTAAGAAAGTTTAAAAAGACTATGAGGGATAAAACAATAATATTAACAACTAAAGACAAGGATATCATAGCATCATCAGATCTTCTTATCTTACAATTAGGTGGTAATCAGATTTTTACTGGTGAGCCAACAAAGCTTTTAAAGGCTTTGGAAGATACATATAAGAATGCTATATAAAAGAGGAAAAAATTAAAAAAATTGGTTTAAAAAACATATTCATTAAGCTTTTAAATAGGACAATAGAACCTATAAAAAAAATAATAGCTAGAAAAGAGAAATATGACCAAGTCAAGCTCTTAAGCAAGTCTACTGCTCTTGAAGAAGGAAGTATCCCTTTTTCAATAAAAAGCACTATCATACTGATTTCTTCTTTTTTTATAGCTTTTGTAGTTTGGGCGATAATATTTGAAGTAAAAGAGTCAGTAAAGTTTAATGGCAGGGTAATCCCATCAGGAGATATGAAAATAATAACCCATAAAGAAGCAGGAAAAATCAAAAATCTATATATTAAAGAAGGCGATTCAGTAAAAAAAGGAGACCTACTATTAGTGCTTGATGGCTCTGTGACAGAAAAGGACTTATCAAGAGTAGAAAATAGAATAATGCTTTTTAGACTACAAGAAGAGAGAATGAAAGCATTTACAGAGAACAGAATGCCAGATTTTTCAAAACTTGAAGTTTCAGATAAACTAAAAAATGATGAACTAAAGATTTTTTATGGCATGAAAAACTCTTTAATCGAAGAGCAAAACGTGGCAAAAGAGCAACTCAATCAAAAACTTAAAACACAAGAGACTCTAAAGGTTAAGAAGCAACTTGGGCTACAGTCATATAATATATCAAAAGAACAATGGCTATTACAAAAAAGGCTAAGCAAAGCTGGGTTATCCTCAACTGCTCAAGTTCTTAGCGCAAATCAAGAAAGAATATTCCAGTGGACTGAATATACTAAAATCAAAGATGAAATAAAGCAAAATAAGATTGTAATTGAGGAATATAAATCCAAGATTGCTTCGCTCGACAGTAAATTTAAGGATCGCATCTTACAATCACTTAGTCAGGTTCAACAAAACATTCATGATTC
>JAURDE010000163.1 GCA_030828105.1 Bdellovibrionota bacterium
GAAATGCAATATTTTATTAAGCCAGGAACTCAGCAAGAGTTTATGGAAAAGTGGAAAGAAATAAGATGGCAATGGCATCTTGAAAATGGCCTTAGAAAAGAAAAGCTTCGATGGCATCCCCACGGAGAAGGTGAGTTGGCCCATTATGCAGATGCTGCTGTAGATATTGAGTATGAATTTCCTCAAGGTTGGGACGAGATGGAAGGTATTCACTCACGAACTGATTTTGATCTTACACAACATGAAAAATTCTCAGGAAAATCTCTTTCTTATACAGATCAAGCTGATGGGAATAAAAAATATGTTCCTTACGTTTTAGAGACATCAGCAGGCTGTGATAGAACACTTCTTGCTCTTCTTTGTGATGCCTATAGAGTGGAAAACGAAGGAGATAAAGAAAAAGAAAGAGTCGTTCTCAAGCTAGCTCCTCATATGGCGCCAAATAAGCTGGCGGTACTTCCGCTAATGAAAAAGAATCTTGAAGCTCCTGCTCTTAAGCTCTTTCATGACTTGCAAATGGATTATAAGTCAGAGTTTGATGTCGCGGGTTCAATAGGAAAGCGTTATCGAAGACAAGATGAAATTGGAACACCACTTTGTCTGACCTTTGATTACGACTCTTTAGAAGATAATGCTGTTACAGTGAGAGATAGAGATACTATGAAACAAGACCGTGTTTCTATTGATCAACTCAAAAATTATTTAAGAGATAAATTAGGATTTTAAAAAATAAAAGGATTTCATAATGGCTCATCAATGGATTTATAACTTTAATGCTAAAAATACCGATGGCAATCGCTCCATGAAAAACCTTCTTGGTGGAAAAGGCGCTAACCTAGCAGAAATGAGTGCTCTAGGTCTACCTGTGCCCCCAGGCTTTACGATTACAACGGAAGCTTGTTTAGATTATCAAAAAAATAATGGTCAAATATCTGATGAAATAAAAAATCAAGTGAGTGCCTCTTTAAACCGTATAGAAGATTTAACGGGCAAAAAATTTGGTGATAGTTCAAACCCTCTTTTATTTTCAGTTCGATCTGGTGCTAGAGTTTCAATGCCAGGTATGATGGATACAGTTCTTAACCTAGGTCTTAATGATGAAACAGTTGAAGGAATGGCCAAGTTAACCGGCAATGAAAGGTTTGCTTGGGATTCTTACCGTCGTTTTATCCAAATGTATTCGAATGTTGTTATGGATTTCAACTCTGCCATACTAGAGCAAACTCTAGATAGTTTGAAAGAAGCTAGAGATGCTAAAGAAGATACTGATCTTACAGCAGAAGATTTTAAAGAGCTTGTTGCTGCTTTTAAACGAATTATTCTTGAAGATAGTGGAGAGAGTTTTCCTACAGATCCCAAAGAGCAGCTTTGGAGGGCCATAGCGGCGGTTTTTAATTCATGGAATAACCCAAGGGCCATGAAATATAGAGAAATTCATCATTACTCCCATGACTGGGGAACGGCCGTTAACGTTCAGAGTATGGTTTTTGGAAATATGGGAGATGACTCGGCAACAGGTGTTTGCTTTACAAGAGATCCTTCTACTGGAGATAAAAGGTTTTTTGGAGAGTTTCTTATCAATGCTCAAGGTGAGGACGTTGTTGCAGGTATACGAACGCCAATGCCTATTAATGAAGAGTCAAAAAATGATCACAATGCTAAATTGAAAACCCTTAAAGAGGCCATGCCTAAGGCCTTTGATGAACTTACAGAACTTTATTTAAAGTTAGAGGCCCATTACAAAGATATGCAGGATATCGAGTTTACGATTGAAAAAAATAAACTTTATATACTTCAAACAAGAAATGGAAAACGGACAGGGTCTGCAGCTGTTAAAATAGCCGTTGACCTTTTTAAGGAGAAAATTTTAACTAAAGAAGAGGCCCTTGTTAGTATGGACCCAGAAGATATCAATCAGCTTCTTCACCCTCGTTTAGACCCAAAAGTAGAAAAAAATATTATTGCCAATGGTCTACCTGCTTCTCCTGGAGCCGCCTCAGGTTATATCGTTTTTAATAGTGACGATGCCGTTCAGAAAAAAGAAGAAGGTCAAAAAGTTATTCTTGTGAGACTAGAGACATCTCCTGAAGATATTAACGGAATGGTGTCATCAGAGGGAATCCTAACAGCAAGAGGTGGAATGACATCTCATGCTGCTGTTGTTGCAAGAGGGATGGGAAAACCATGTGTCGCTGGTTGTAATGCTCTTTTAATAGATTCAACAAAAAAAGAACTTATCGTAGGTGATAAAACTTATAAAGAAGGTGATGCCCTTACGATTGACGGAACAACTGGTGAAGTTATGGATGGAATTGTTCCAACCATTTCTGCTGATATCTCCGAGGAATTTAAGGAGTTCATGTCATGGGCAGATGAATATAGAACACTGAAAGTAAGAACAAACGCTGATAATCCTGCAGACTCTATTCAGGCCATTGAATTTGGGGCCGAAGGAATAGGTCTTTGCCGAACCGAGCATATGTTTTTTGCACCAGAAAGAATACTTGCCGTTAGAGAAATGATCTTTGCTAATACCGAACAAGAAAGACAAACTGCTTTGGATAAACTTCTTCCTTTTCAAAAAGAAGACTTTGCCGGCATTTTTACAGAGATGAATGGAAAACCTGTTAATATAAGGCTTCTTGATCCTCCTTTACACGAATTTATGCCTCATACAGAAGAAGAGAAACAAGAACTTGCCAATTCTGTTGGTCTTGAGCTTTCAGATATAGAAAATAGGGCCTCTCAATTACAAGAATTCAACCCTATGCTTGGACATAGAGGTTGTCGATTGGGTGTTACTTATCCTGAAATTTATAAAATGCAGGTAAGGGCCATAATTGAAGCGGCCGTTGAAGTTTCTAATAAGGGAATAAAAGTTATCCCTGAAATCATGATTCCTTTAATTTCTACAAAAGAGGAATTGGCCATTCTTAAAAAAGATGCCCTTGAAGTTATAGATACGGTCTTTAAAGAAAAAGGGGAGTCTGTCGCCTATAAGATTGGTACAATGATTGAATTACCAAGGGCCGCAATTGTTGCAGGAGATATTGCCACAGAAGCTGAGTTTTTCTCCTTTGGAACGAATGATTTGACCCAAACAACCTTTGGACTCTCTCGGGATGATTCGGGTAAATTTCTTCCCTCCTATGTTTCAAAAGGTATTCTCTCAAGAGATCCCTTTGTTTCTATTGATCAACGTGGAGTCGGCTTTCTTGTTGAGCATGCTTGTAAAGAGGGCCGAAAAACTAATGAAAAAATACACCTCGGTATTTGTGGTGAACATGGTGGAGAGCCTAAATCTATTGAGTTTTGTCACAAGGTGGGGCTAGATTACGTCAGCTGTTCACCTTTTAGAGTGCCTATTGCCCGATTGGCAGCGGCCCAAGCAGCTATTAGAGAAAAGAAAGCTTAATGAAAGATATCGAGAAAAAGGTAACAGAACAACTTTCACACTTACCGTTTGATTCTGTTGCCTTTGCTCAGATAGATTTTAAGAAAAAAAGTTTTGAGAGTTTTGAAATATCACCTCTTGGAAAAGAGGTGTATTTTGATCTGGCCTCCCTTACGAAACCTTTGACTCTTTCACCCTATTTTTTAGAGAAAAAAAGAGAAGATGAACTTCACCTTTTGCTCAATCATAGAGCATCTCTTCCATCATGGGCCAGATTAGGACATGATTGGGAAGAGCAAATCTTAGCTTATCCGATTAAAGAATCTGATACACTCTATTCCGATTTAGGGGCCTTAAGGCTAATGCTTGAAATTGAAAAAAAAGAAAAAAAGAACTTAAAGGACTTATGCAGCTCCTTTTATGATAAGGAACTTCTTTTTTGGAAAGATCTTGATGAAAATGCCGTTTCTGTTTTTACAGGATTTAGAAAAGACCATGAAATTAGTGGTCAAGTTCATGATGATAATGCTTTCGTTTTAAATCGATTTTGTTCTCATGCAGGTCTCTTTTCTACAATTAAAGGGATTTCTCATACTCTTTTGAATATGGATCAAAGCTTTAATTTATTATCCGTAATGAAAAAATCTGTAGGAGATCAAGAAAAACAGCGCTTTGTTTTAGGATTTGATACGGCCCGGGATGATAAAGGATTAGCAGGAAAAGACCATAGTCCTTTAACATTTGGCCATTTGGGATTTACAGGTACAAGTTTTTGGATAGATCCAGAAAGCAAAAAGGGAGTTGTGCTTTTAACGAATGTGACTCAAAATTATTGGTATAACAGAGAAGGATTAAACCATTTGAGAAGAGATTTGGCCTCGATGGTATGGAGCGCTTAAATGAGGACGCTAGATCTTACCAATTATTATGACACTTTAAAATTAAGCAATAATAAGTCTGATTTTAAAAAGATCTTTTTCTACCGGATTTGTGGAACTGGAATGGGCGCTACAGCTGCTTTAATGAAAGATAAGGGTCTAGAGGTTGAAGGTTTTGATCTTGAGTTTTACCCTCCTATGGGGGATTATCTTAAAAACCTTCAAATACCTTTACTTGATAAGATTCCCACTACTCAAAAATTAAAAGAGTTTGATCTCATCGTAGTTGGAAATGTCTTAGCACGAAACTCTGATGAGGCCGAAATGATTGAAAAGTCGGGAGTACCTTTTTGTTCATTTCCTGCTGCCTTAGGTGGACTGATTCTTGATGATTATACCGTATTGGGCCTTTCAGGAACCCATGGAAAAACAACAACAACCTATTTTGCTCTTCAGATTTTTGAAAATCTTGGACAAAATTGTGGATATCTCATTGGAGGGGTATTAGAGGGGCGTAAAAGCTCTGCTTCTCCAAAAGGAAAATACTTTTTTATTGAAGCCGATGAATACGATAGTTCTTATTTTGAAAAAATTTCGAAATTTAGACTCTACCGTCCGGATCATTTAGTCTTAACTTCTTTGGAGTTTGATCATGCAGACATATTTAACTCTTTAGATGATATCAAAGATCAATTTAGGGCGCTTCTAAAAGACTTTGATGGGACATTAATCTATTGCGATGAGTACCCCGCATCTTTAGAACTCAGAGATGAGTTTGATTTAAAGGGAGTAGCTTATGGAAATAATATTAAAATCATTGATCAAGGCCCCAAAGGTACAAAATTTAAAATCAATGACAATAATTATGAGACAAATATCATAGGCAAGCACAATATTTATAATTTGAGCTCCGTCATCCTCTTTGCTCTTGAAGAAGGGTTTTCTTCAGAAGACATTAATAAGGCCATAAAAAATCTGAAAATGGTTAAAAGAAGGCAAGAGATTAAAGGCAGCTATAATGGGGCGATTGTTATAGATGACTTTGCCCATCATCCTAGAGCGGTCCAAGAAACAATCTCTTCAATTCGTTTTAGTTATCCTGAAAAAGAGATTGTCACCCTCATTGAGCCAAATTCCGCTACAGCTAGAAGTGATTTATTCCAGAAAGACTTTACAGAGGCCCTAAAATCTTCCGATATGGTCATTGTGGCCAAACCTCAAAAGTCGACGACAGTTAAAAATTATAAGGACCTTGACTGTAATAAAATGGTTGATGATTTAAATAAGTCAGGTAAGAGCGCCTACTTGGCATCAAAACTTGAAGAACTTTTACCAATCATAGATAATCTAACTAGTGACAACCGCGTACTTCTAATCTTAAGTAATGGGACTTGCCTTGGTTTATGGAAATCTCATTTTAGCTCTAAGCTTACTGCTCTTCACTCCGAAGTCATTTGCTAACTTTTCCCTAGAAAAAGTCGACTTTAAAAAAGTAACCGCCCAGTACAAAAAAGCTCATAAATCTTTTAGTAAAAGTCTTTGCCGTCCAGGAGATGACTTTCGCTTCGATAAAATCATTAGAGAATTTCAAGGAAATGGCTTTTATGTACCTCTTAAAAAAGACTCTAATATTGATATTAAAACGATCAAAGATTACCTCCCTATTTTAGAGGATAAATATAAATGGATAAGAATAATCAACAAAAAATTGGTTAAGACTAAGAATTTTAGGGCCATTAAAAAAGACATAAGAGAA
>JAURDE010000052.1 GCA_030828105.1 Bdellovibrionota bacterium
TAGTTGGGGGCCACTTTCTGTGGCCCTAACAAAAGACTTTTACAGATTTTCTTACCAGCTCAATCTGATCTAAATCAATATCGGCCGTAATCAACTTTTCTCCCTCTCCTGCATCGGCGAGGATTTCACCCCAGGGGCCTACAATAAGGGAATGTCCGTAGGTAGAAACTTTTTCGTTATGTTGTCCCCATTGTCCTGTGGCCACGACAAAACATTGGCACTCTATGGCCCTTGCTCTCACTAAAATATGCCAATGGGCCTCACCTGTAGGTTTAGTAAAAGCAGAGGAAATGGTCATTACTTGAGCACCCTGACGAACGTAGTTTTGATAAAGTTCTGGGAAGCGTAGATCAAAACATATGGACAGACCTAACTTAAAGTCTTTAGTTGCAATAACCTTAGGATCTTGTCCCTTGAGAAAAATATCCCCTTCATCAATTCTTTTATCCTCTCCATTTTTTTTAATATCGCAGGAAAATAAATTGATTTTATCATAATGGCCTAAATCAATTCCTTGTTGATCAAAGTTATAAGACCTATTGTAGGCCTTATTAGGCTCAGGAGATTTAGTGGATGCCGTTCCTCCCAGAATATTGATCTGAAATTCTTTAGCAAGGTTTTGTATATTTTGATAATGCTCATTTCCCTGTTCAACAAGGTAGGGAGTTATATTTTTCCCATCACTCATCGAGTAAAAAACCTCAGGCAGAAAGACGTATTCAACGCCGAGCTCTTTTGCTTCTTTTAAATAGTGCTTTATCTTTTTAAGGTTTTCTTTGTAGTCTAAGACAGAACAGATTTGGATAGCGCCGATTTTCAAGATGAGTCCTTTTGATATTAATTATCAATTTACCTACTCAATTTCTCACAAAGCTTTCGGAGTCTGTATGGGCCATCTTATTTAAGCTTTGAGGTATAAATTTACCAATGGCAAAATAATCAAACCCTTCCATCAAAACTTTCTGTGTATCAAAAAGGTTTCGGCTATCAAAAATAACAGGGTTATTAAGCCTTTGTTTGATTTCAGAGAAGTCAGGAAAACTAAACTCTCTCCACTCAGTCATTGTAACGAGAGCATCACTTCCGTTTAAACAGTCATATTTGTTGGAAAAGCTTTTAATATTGTCATCTTTCATAAAGCTCATAAAGTTGTTGGCCGCTACCGGATCATAAAAATAAACCTTGGCCCCTTTTGAGATCAGTTCTTTGGCCAGATAAATGGCCGAAGTTTCTCTAATATCATCGGTGTTTGCTTTAAAAGCAACTCCCCAAAATGAGATAACCTTACCCTTAAGGTCATTATTAAAATAGCGGCTTATTTTATTGAGGATATAGGTTTTTTGAGCATCGTTAACTCTTTCTGTTGCCTCTACAATTTCCAATTCCTGGCCATGCTCTTTTGCCGTATAAAGAAGAGCTTTCACATCTTTTGGAAAACAAGAGCCTCCATAGCCCGGACCTGGATAAAGAAAGTGAGGGCCAATTCTTTTATCAGTCGAAATTCCTTTTCTCACTTCATTAATATCAGCACCTGTTGAATCACAAAGTCTGGCAATTTCATTAATAAATGAAATTTTTGTAGCAAGAAAACAATTGGCCGCATATTTGGACATCTCTGCAGAGAGATTACTCATAAAAAGGATAGGGTTTCCCTGTTTAACAAGAGGGGCGTAAAGTTCCTCCATCACTTGGGCCACTTCATCTTCTTCATGCCCAATAATAACTCTATCAGGTCTCATAAAGTCTTCAACGGCCGAACCCTCTTTAAGAAACTCGGGATTGTTGACCATATGAAATCTTTTTGACGTATTTTTTGCAATGATATCCTTTAGCCATTTATTGGTCCCGACAGGAACAGTAGATTTAATAACAACTATAGCGTCTTCAGAAAGGTTTTTAGCGACTTCAACTCCCGCAGCTTCAAGATATTTTAGATCTGCTTTTCCCTCGTCTGTTGATGGAGTTCCCACGGCCAAGAAAATGCATTTTGAACTAGCAATGGATTCATAGTTTTGAGAAAAGTGTAATCGCTCATCTTTAATATTTCTTTTAAGAAGCTCTTCAAGGCCTGGCTCATAAATAGGAGACTTACCACCTTGCAGCATCTCAACTTTTTCTTTTACAATATCGACACAAGTTACATCATGACCAATCTCAGCAAAGCATGTTCCGCTAACTAGACCAACATATCCGGTTCCAATAACTGTTATTTTCATTAATTCTACTCCCTAAGCCGGTTTTAACATGGTATTAAACCCTAAGAAAACATAAGATAATACCTAGATATGAAACTATCCGCTGTGATCATAACACTTAATGAGGCCTCTAACATTGCTCGGGCCATAAAATCAGTTCAATTTGCTGATGAAGTTATTGTCTTTGACAGTTTTAGTACTGATGGAACGCAGCAAATTGCCCGTGACTATGGGGCAAAGGTCATAGAACATGAGTTTTTAGGTTATGGAAAACAAAAAAACTTGGCCTTAGAGCATTGCCAAGGAGACTGGATCCTTAGTCTCGATGCCGATGAAGAAGTAAGTAAAGAATTAAAAGAATCAATCCTCAAGGCCATTGAAAGCTCTCAACATCAGGCCTATATCGTAAGTAGACGAACTCAATTTTGTGGACAATGGATTTATCATGGTGGGTGGTACCCAGATAAACTTCTAAGACTTTTTAAAAAAGAGCATGGCGAATGGACAGAGCCTCATGTTCACGAAGAGTTATTACCTAAAAAAGGTACCTCTATTGATGAGCTTCATGGGCATCTCAACCATTACTCTTTTCCCTCTGTGCTTTCTCAAGTTCATACTAATTTAAAATATGCTCCTCTTGGTGCTCAGGCCCTTTGGGAAAGAAGAGGACGTCCATCCCTATTTCCATTAGTCATACGCCCCATAGGAAAATTTTTAGAATGTTTTTTTCTCAAAAAAGGATTCTTGGATGGGACACGAGGACTCATTATAGCTATTAATGCTGCTTACTCCATGTTTTTAAAATATTCTATCGCCTACTTTAATAAAAGGGGCCTCAATTGAAAAAATACCTTGGTCTTCTGAAATTTGTTTTTGCTTTTGGTATCATCATATATCTCATTAATAAGGGAGAACTTGATTTTTCACTTATTGGAGAGATGACTTATAATCATAAAGGGACTTTAGTTCTAGGGTTAATAGGTCTTTTATTTGCTGCAACTATATCCGCTATACGTTGGAGATCTATTCTTCATATAAAAAGCTCTAAAAAAATTAAGATTCTGACAATGATGAGATTGACGTGGATAGGACTGTTTTTTAACTGTTTTCTTCCTGGTGCAGTCACCGGTGATTTGATTAAGCTCATCTATGCCAAGGAAGTCGATCCCACACTTAAAAAATCTTTTCTTCTTATGTCTGCCTTTGTCGATAGAGTCATGGGTCTGATAGGAATGATTCTTCTTTTAGGTATATCGACTCTCTTTTTCTATGATGAAATAATGGCCATGGGTCCCAATCTAGAGAAAGTCATTTTTATAAATGCCTTTTTATTTCTAGGGATCATATTATTTTTAACGACTTTATTTTTGCCTCAAAATATTCAAAAACTTATCTTATCTCTCATAGAGAAAGTCCCTTTAGTCGGTAAGCACCTCATTCATCCAATTACAGATGTTTGGACTATTGCTAAAGATAAAAAAACCGTTTTCACAGGAATTTCTCTAAGTATGATTATGCAGGCCTCAAATGTGATTGCTTTATATACTTTAGCATCTCCATTTTTTAACACTCCTCTTGAGTTGGCCAAATCCTTTTCTTTTATTCCTATTGGATTCGTGGCCATGGCCATTCCCATCGCCCCAGCTGGAATGGGTGTTGGACATGCAATTTTTGGTACTCTTTTTGGATATTATGGCATTAAAGGCGGGGCATCTTTATTTAATATTTATTTTGTGGCCATGGCCTCTATAAACCTATTCGGGGCCATCCCCTATCTTCTTGGTGGTAAAAAACTAGATCTCGATGATGATAGTTCATTAGAAGAAATGGTTAGTCGCTAAATTTCTTAGAATCTAAAAGACTATGTTTGAAGCCTACGGTTGTTCCATTTTGAAAAACATGTTTAAAATAAGCAACAATATCATTTGGATTGGTAAGTGTTTGATAAACAGTTGGAAAGTGTCCACCCTTTTTGAAAAATAATCTTTGGGCCTTTTCTCCAAAGGTCTTTCTTAATAGAACTTGATTTTTATAAGGAATACCTTCATCATCACCACCCTCAATATAAAAAATTCTATTCTGTAAAGATGGATCAGAAAATTGAAGGACATCATAGGTCAAATTCTTTTTTAAATAGGCAAGAAACTCTTGATCATTAACTTTTTTTCTATTTCTTCTTCCTAATCTAATTTTCATAGATCTTCGAAGTTTTTTAACGAGTCCTTGCTCACTCTTTGTTATAATTTCTGGTAAGTTTGCTCCACCTACAACAAGCATGGCATATTTAATATCTCTCTTAAATAATCCCATGACAAACCCTCCTGCCACGGCCCCCATACTCATTCCATAAATACCTATATTATTAGTATCAACTCGATCACCTAGCTCATTTTTAATATAGTCCAATAAATAACGAAACCTAATAACTCCCCTTCTTAGCCCTTGATTAATATCGTGTGGTTCATTATTTCTATCAACAAGGTTTTCTCCAAAATCAAATACGATTGTATGAATACCTTTTTTAGGTAAAAACTTACCTAAAAGATGATCTGCAGGTGTGATACCTAAAACGGGTGGTAAGAATATAACTAGTGGTAACTTCTTACTATGGTTAGAAAGATGAACATAAAAATTAGTTTTTAACTTACCCCTGCTTCCATTACCCATAGCTATTGAATTCTTTGAAATAAGCTCAACTTTTTCTTTCGTATAGTGCCTTCTTTCAGACCTATAGGTGACTATTTTTTTATACCCTGGAGTATATGCAAAATCCGACATGAATAATTTTTCTATTTTTAAATCTATGGGCTTAGTTTGGGCCGATATGGAATTTATCGTCAGCGCAACGACTAAAAAGGCAATTAGCTTCATTAAAATCTCCCTATTCTATTCGATTCTATCATAAAAGATCATTTCAAAAATATATCTTATTTAGTTTGACTAATTTTCAAAAACAAAAAATTTATGAGGGCTCAAATGGCCATATCTGGCCCATCTCGAGCGCTGGGCCTCAAGATTAATAAGAAATCTTTCCTCTTCATTAGGCTCATTCATCTTTCTTAATTTCTTAGTATGCTTAAACAAATTAGCTCGAATATCGGATGGGAGAAAACAAAGTCCATTGAGGAGTAAGCCTTTATCATTTATTTCTAGAATTCTTCCTACAAAAATGTCATTTTTTACCAAAGAGCTTATAGGAATCTCCTCGGCCAAAGATATTTTTTTATTATGTAAAATATCTCTCACGATTCTTTTTCTAAAAATTCCATCACCAACAAACTCAAAAAGAGAATAGTTAACTTTACCAAAAGCTTCTTTAACTTCTGGGTTATCAACTTCATTTTCTAAATATTCATTGAGATGAGAGCAGTATTGAAACAGAAACCAATCATTAAATGAGTTCATCCTCAACTCATAATCCTCATCATCTTCATTGATCTTGCCTGTTAGAGAAAAGTACTCCTCTTTGGCCTTAACAAGATCATCATAATGGCTTCCTGATGTATAATACATAAGGGCCTTTTCAAGTTGAGAATAAATTTCTTTCATATTCTTATTCTAGTCGTCAAAGGGGAACATTACCATATCGAAATGAATGAAACGGCCGCTTTTTGGATATCAACAGAGTATGACACGAAGTGCAAGGGTTAACGAATCCACTTAAAGGGTTTGCCTCGATATATTTTCCCCCCCTGATCCTGATTATCGCACTCTAGCATTTTTACTGAATCTTCCCTTAATACTTCAATATAATCAGGAACTCTTACGAAGTTGGAAACAACCATCTTTCTACTAGAGTCATAAAAGGCCAACTCAAAATAGTAAATACCTAACAAAGATCTTTGGCCTTTAAATATGGCCGATTGAGCGATAAACTTTAAAGGATCACTTGGGATACGTTTTTCAGATAAAGGGCCAAGTATAAAGCCTTGGCCCGATGGTGGGAAGGCCTTACTCTTTATCTCTCCAATCTTAAGCCTGTGAAACAGAGGTGGACATTCGAAATGTATTGAGCGAGGAATTAAACTTGCGGCCCTATAATTAATTTGAAAATAGGTCTTTTTCACTCCAATAAATTTACGTCCTGTAACTTTTTTATCCCTTAGGCTTCTGGTGTAGCGATAAAAGGGAATTTCCATATGGCCCATAATATAGGAAGCACCCCTTATTTGGTGTCCAACCCTAACGATATAAGAGTCAACTCCTCTTGCCTGGCCTAGCTTCTTTAAATCACTATTGGATATAAGAGGAAGATTTAATTTAACTTGAAAGCCTTGATGAAGAACGGTTTTTTTTGAATTAAATAACATCCAATCTATGACTCTAAAACTATCTAGTTCTAAATCTTCGGAAGAGATTAAATAGTGATTGAATTTATTTTTAGATACTTTTGTAGCAGATATACAGCTTGTTAATAGCAATAGGATTAAAATAAGTCTCATGAACTTATTCTAATCCTAGTCCCTAATTTATTCAAATTTATCAGCAGGTCTATACCAACAATGGGGTCTGGCGCTTTCTTTAGAATCTTCCTTATCTGTATTAAAAATACAGGCCCCTACCCTTGGATCAATATCGTCAAAAGGAGTACTTAGGTCACGATCACAGTTAGCGCCATTTAAAAAAGTATCCAATCGACACTGGGCCTTCGGATGGTTGTACTTAGTATTTCTCACAACAGCTGGGTCCCTATCATCAATTTCAGGAAACTTCTGATAGGATTTAAGGGAATGGAAGACCTTAGCAACAGAAACTGAGGCAACAGCGGTCCTTAAACAGTAATAGTCCTTATGGTTTTGGCATCTCTTTTTGGCCTTTTCAAGAAGGGATTTTTCAGTAAACCGAATGGCCTTTTTATTTTCTTCATCGTCATTAAAGAGTTTCTTTAAACATTTGGAAGTAGCAAAATAGTCAGACTGGCCTTCAGCAGAAGACCATCCTCTTTTAGAGCTTCTTCCTCTAAAGGCCTTAGGGGCCCCACCAAGGTAGTGTCCAAGTTCATGGCAGTATATGAGGTAGAGTCCATCCAGAGTCATCTCTTGGTGTCTGGCCATTCCACCGTAAACATTTATAACCGGATTATCATCCATATCCCTTGTGCAGTAGCCATTAACCTTCTCTTCATTCCAAGAGTCAGTAAATTTCAATTCTTTGCCATAGTTTTTTTGTAGGAAGGGATCAAAAGCTTGCTTAAGCCTTTTTTGTACTCTTAGGTAGTCGCTTTTACTAACGTCATTGCTTTTTTCATTAGGGGAAAACCTAAGTTCTGATTCAGGAAAACAGAGGATGGGCTCCTCAAAATCACGCGACGCATTAGACATGTTGACTGTAAGAAAAATCCCTAAAATTGTTGTAATTATTCCTCTCATCGTTGCACTCCCCACACTAGATGATCTATCTTAACTCTTAGCCCAAATGTAAGAAAAGGTGAAGCTGATTTTTATCAACTTTTATTGAATTATAGGTCATATCGATTAATATTCGTAGGATTTAAAAATATAGTTATCAAAACATCTCAAACCTTCAAAGGGGGAAAAATGAAAAACCTAAAAACACTTCTGGCCTTATTAGCAGTCAATGTGGCCTTCGCAGGAACTCCAGTGGAAACACTTATTCCTGTTGAGCACATTTATGTACCAAAAGGATTTGACAGTAACGATAACTCGGAAGTTATCCTCTCTGGTCATCTCCCTAACTTGTGTCATAAGGCCCCTAAAACTACCGTTACTCAAGAAGGTAACAAGGTCTTAATCGAAGTTACTGCTCTTAAGTATCACCCAACTAATCCGTTTTGTGCGGAAGTACTTGTACCATTTGTCGAGCCCGTTTCTTTAGGAGTTCTTGATAAGGGTGTCTATGACATCGTTGTAAACGGAAAGTCAATCTTTAGAAAAGAGTCCAGTATCTTCATTACTGAATCTACTTCTCCAGCAATTGATGACAACGTTTACGCCAATGTTGATCACGTAGAAACAGATCCTGAATCTAGAACTGTAAAACTAGCTGGTTACAACCCAAGTGATTGTCTTGAGTTCCAAGAAGTTAAAGTGGCCTCTAATGACAAAGATACTTATGCTATTCTTCCAATAATGAAGAAAGTATCTGATTTCTGTCCAATGAAAATGACTCCGTTTAAGTACGAAGTTGAAGTTCCAAGTGAACTGAAAAAAGAAGCTGTTCTTCTTCACGTAAGAGCAATGGATGGAAAATCGGTAAACACCTTATTTTATCAAGATTCCTTTGAGGAATAAAATGAGATGTAGCTGCAAGACAGCGGAAAGGGGCCCTGGGAAGGGCCCTTTTTTTTTATTTAAAGATCAACTTCACCACGTACAATTTCTATAAGAGCATTCAAAGCATCAGTTGTTGTGAAGATCCCAAATACTTCACCGTGATCATCGACCACAACCATTGAGCCTATCTTATTAAGTGACATTTCATAAGCGGCTTCATCCAAAGATGTATCAGTACCTATGGTTTTAGGATTATGTGTCATCACATCTTCAACCTTAAGCACGGTCTCAATACTTCTTGAGATATTCTTTAAGATGTCCCTTTCAGTCACAATTCCAACTGGTTTGTTATTAAGAACAACGGGAATATGCCTAATTCCTTCACCTTCCATTTTCTCTATAATTGAGGCGAGAAGGTCGTCTTTTTGAGCAGTTATAGGACATGGGGTTGTATATTCTTCAATACTGATCTTTTTGAGGACTTCAATATCTAGCATGCGCTCTCCTTTTCAGTGCGAAATCTACGTATTTTTTACAGTGGGGCCATTTCCAAGTCAATTTTTAAAATATGATAAATCTCATATTTTATTGTAATGTATTAGCGTATTTATGATTTTAATCAATAATTTAGGGAGATATTTAAATGGTCATCCAAACACAGGTTCCCAAACAATGTGAAGACTGCGGCTCTATTTCTAAGGGTATTTTTTGTAACCTCTCTAGCCCTGAGCTTTCTGAATTAAGTGAGCATAAGGTTGAGAACACGTATAAAAAAGGACAAAACCTTTTCATTGAAGGAAATCCTACCTACGGCCTTTATTGTATAAGTAAAGGAAATATTAAAATTTCTAGAATGGGTGAAAACGGTAAAGAAAGTATCGTGCGTATCGCTTCAGATGGTGATGTTATTGGACATAGAAGTATTTTTTCTGAATCAAACTTTAGTGCAACAGCAACGGCCATGGAAGATACCCATGTGTGCTTTATTGATAAGAAATACATTGTTGATCTTGTTAAAGAAAAGCCAAATGTAGCAAGCCGTCTTATTGAAAAGCTAAGTCGTGATTTGGGAGCGAGTGAAAAGAAGGTGGCATCTTTTTCATCAAAAAATGTGAGAGAAAAATTGGCCGAACTTCTTCTACTTTTAAAAGAGTCTCACGGTGTAAAAGAAGGTGAATTGACTAAAATTAACCTTAAATTAACTAGAGAGGAGATGGCCTCTCTTATTGGTACTGCTACTGAGACGTTGATCAGGATTCTTTCAGAATTTAAAGAAGATGAATTGATTGAACAAAGTGGAAAGTCTCTTTTCATTAGAAATAATGACGAACTCATGAGAATCGCTAATATAACAATGTAAAGTTACTGATTTTGATCATTTTATCCATAAGCAAATAACGTTAAAGTACTAATGTGAATACAATTAAACTTGATCAACATGAAATTCATACCCTTGGAAATCTCTTTGAAGAGAGGGTTTTTAATAACTCGACGGAGTTATTTTATGAAGGACATATTCCTCATGTGGGATATGTCTTAACTCAGGGAAATGTTGTTCTAGGGAAAAAAAGAAAGGTAAAAAGTGAAATTATGCCAGGGACCGTTATTGGTGTAAAAGAGCTCGTTACTAATACTCCTGTTAGCTACTACGCCCGTATTTATTCCGGCTCAAAAGTCTTCATTATTGATAGATCTTCCATTAAGTCTTTAAACATAGAAAAAGATCCTGTTATACGCCAAGTTTTAGATAAAATTATTGGCCCTTAGATTGATAATAACGACTACGGTTATGCTTCGTTAAATTTTTCCCTGCCAAAACTAGAAAAACCGCAGCAGGTAAATGCCATAGCATCATAAACTCTGGGCCATTATAAACTCTTTTATGAATGATTCCTGCTGTAATAAAAGTGACAAAAAGGAAAAAGTAAAAATACCCTAACTTAACTTCTTTTTTATTTTCTTTACCCATAAAAATACTCCTAAAACACCTATAATAAATAAAATAAGAGAAAATCCAAACTGATCCCTAAAGCTTATCCACTGCTGTTCTTTTATATATAAATTCTGATTCCATTTTCCTGATAAGGATTGAACAACAACTTCATAATGACCTGGATCTTGTACAAAAAATTCAGCATGGAAATAAGAACCCATTTTTTTTACAGGCACCGTCCCCAGTTCCTTCACATAAACTTTTGGCCTATCCTGAATCTCTTCTATTTTTAAAATTACTGGAATAGTCGTCCTTAACTCTCCATCTGTAACGACAGCAACCTTCATTTTTTCTTTTTACGCCCTTTTCGAGCTACCCAAACCGAGGCCCCAATGCCAACGATGAGCATAACCTCTAGAATTCTTAAAATTACATCAAAAATAACAGGTGGATTTTCCATTTATAAGACCTTTATCCTATTTAACCAACTTAGGGTTAATAATCATCTCTTGATCAATTTCATCGTTGATAATGAGATGGATTCCAATTTCTTTACTTGTAGGTGAACGTAATTGATATATCCCATCAAGGTGAAAGTTATCTTTTCTAATGATAAATTTCTTCCCATCATTAATTATAATGGGCCTTACAAACCTCCACCTCTTTTGGTGGAGCCGCTCTAGGCGAATCACGTGCTTTTTTCCAGAGTTATTAATGAGGTGAATATTTTGGTCTTCAAATAAAGAAGTGTTTTCAACAAAACCGCAGCTTGATATGACCACATCCTTGCCTGCTGTCTGAAAATTCTTATCAAGCTTAATGATTGAACCTTGGCAACCTTGTTTACTATGATCAATTTCTTTTTTTTCTGCAACCAAACTTCTTGTTTTTTTTATAAGTCCAATATGATCTTCAAAATTGAGCTGAATGCCAAAATGAAGTAGCCCAAGCCCTAACGCAAGAGCATGACGCTGCCATAAGTGATTCCCATTCCAATTAATAAAGGGCCTAAAATAAATAAAAAAACCAATATAAAAAATTCCTATGCAGGCCACAGATATAAAAGAACTAAAATGCCCCACATTCACTTTGGAAACACTTAAAGAATGAAAAAGCTCAATTGTTCCTAAAATCGTGGCATAAATAGAAACCCACATTGTCAGAGGAATAATAGACTTAGGCCTTTTTACAAAATCATAACGAACAAAAAGAAAAAGAAGAAAGAGATGAAGAACAAACCAATAATGAATTCCTCCAAAAAGGGCCTGGCCAGCTCCAAAATTTCTAATCATAGGAATAAGAAGGTTATGAAGGACGAGATACGCAACCATTCCTCCATGAAAAATAATCAGAAATATTTTTTTTATGCCCAGTTGGCCACTCATCTCTACTTATTTAGCCATATTTTAAGGTCTGGGGCCATATAAAGAATCAAATAAACAATGAGCCAAATAATTAAAACAGTCCATACAAACTTAATTACCAAAGGAATTTTATGACTTTTATATTCAAACTTTCCATCACCATTTTCCATAGATGTCCTACTCCTTATTCTCTACTCTAAGAGGTAAATCATTTAACTGCTCCGTGTTCTTAAAAGCTCCACGCAACCAAAGCCCTATCGCGCTAAAGATCGTAAAAAGAACCAAACCACCAATAAAGGCCAAAAGAAAAAAGCGCATTTCATCAGAATCAGCTCCACAATAAAAACAAGGCAGAGTATTTTTAGATTTAATAATCTGTTTCAACTTCATTTAAGGGAATTCCTTCAGCTTCAAAAACTCTGTACTTAACCTTTTCAGTGCTTTCATCATACTCAGAGTGCGCCTTCATAAAGGCCCAAAGTTGAAAACCCAAAAAAAGAATACAAACAAACCCGTAACCAAGGGTTGTCGCAAAAATCACTTTATTCATTGAACCGAACTCAGGGATAAAAAGGGCCAGCATACAAACGACGAAAACCCCTATCGCTATATAAGAAGGTAGCTTGTATCTCATTGCTCCTCCGGTGAAGGAGGCATAGTAATAGTATTCATGTCATATTGATTTTTAAGGATACCTTCTTGCCAGGCCCCAAGTTGCTGAAGATAGGCCACCAAGGCGACCGCTCCCCTTTTAGGTTTAGGAGGTGTAACAGATTCATCAAAATACCAAGAATAGCCAGGCATAACGGACTCAGGCTCTGTACTTTTAGGGTTATAAAGATGAGCGAAATGCCAATCGTTCGTTCTTTTTCCTGCTTCACGAGAAAGATCTGGACCTACTCTTCTTGTACCAAAAAGGTGGGGAAGATTCAGATCATTTTGGTACTCACCTGGTGTGGCCACAAGACCATATCTTTCAGGTTCACGCCCTACAGGACGAATATATTGTGAATGGCAATGCCAACAGGCTTCTTTAACATAAATATCTCTTCCTTCAAAAATGGCCGCTTTATAATCATCAAGATCATCGAAATACTCTCTAAAAGACTCTGGTATTTCTGTTATCTCAGGTGCTGTGTTTTTAATCTCATCAGTCATAAAGGCGGGCCAAACACCCAAAACGGTAAAGGCCACTAAGAAACTTATTAAACCTGCAACTAAAAAAATAGTACTAAATCTCTCTAAATTCTTCATTACGCCGTCACCTCTTTAGAATTCTTTTGTTTATTTGAGAAATAAGTCATCACTAAGTTAATAAGAAAAATAACTTCACCAGTTAAAATCGCAACTCCTGAAAAAGTTCTTATCCACCAATAAGGCTTTGACGCGATTACTGTTTCAATAAATGGACTTAGACCTTTCCACATAGTTCCTTGAACAAGACCAGCACACATGAGGTCAATATCCATAATAACAATACCTAGTGTGGAGAGCCAAAAGTGCCATTCGGCCATTGATTTTGAGAAAACTTTTGTGCCAAAAAGCTTTGGTATTAAATAATAAATAAAGGCAAAGGCCCAAAAAGAAAAAGTACCAAAAAGAACAAGATGAGCATGTCCTACAACCCAGTCAGTAAAGTGAATGATTTCCTGAACACTTAGAGTTACATGAATGGCACATTGGATACAAGTCACTAAATAACTTAAGGCCCCAACAAATAAAAACCTAAGAGAGATATTTTCATAAACTTTAGACCAGTCTTGGGCCATAGTCGCAAAAATATTAAAAACAACAGTATAGACGACAACATGAACTCCCACAGAGGCCACAATGGAAGCATATTGGGTCCACATAGGAATGGGTGACCAAAGAAAGTGGTGAGCTGAGTTCATCGGATAGAAAAAGGCCAGACCCCAAAAGCCAATAAGTGAGAGGGCATGACTATATAAAGGTTTTTTCATTAGAACAGGAAGAAGGTAGTAGGCCATAGCAATTCCTACTGGTGTAACAAAAAGTCCAACCAAGTCATGAATATACATAGAAGTGATTGTCGCTCCACCCGTGCCAGGAAAAACGTATTCTGGTAAGAAGTTACCCATAACATAAACAAGAGGAGTCCATAAAAGGGCGGCCAGAACATACCAAACACTAACATAATAGGGCTCGCTTCTTCCTCTCCATATACTTCCGACAAGTATATTAACCACCCAACAAACTACTGCAATGGCAATAAAAGGATCTAATATTTTGGGAGTCTCTCCCCACTCTAGGGCCTGTCCGTAACCACCAAGAATAAGAACAACGGCCCCAACGACAAGAGCGTTATAGACCCAAAAGCAAAACCAGCCAAAACCTTCGGAGAGGATAGGTTTTTTAGTAAGCTTGGGAACCATATACATCATGATTCCAAAAAATACGTTGGCCAACCATGCATAGGCCACAGACTGTGTATGGACCATTCTCACTCTTCCTGGAGAAAGAAATTCAAATTTAGGAAATGGATAAAGATCAATAAATTGTAGGGAATAAGTTAATCCGGCCAACACGACCAACAAAGCATAGGCCACAGAAATAAATATATGGGCCCGGACTAAAGGTAGTGAGACTAAATGATCATCATTGGTTTGCGCTTGCATAATTCAGTCCTTTTAAATTTCGTCTTCAGTTATTTTTGAAATGGGAAGTTCATCTCCATACATACCGGCCCCTTTTCCTCTTAGGTAAAGAACAAAAGCTGATACATCCCACATCTCTTTATCTGAGATAACATCCTTGAAGGATGGCATAGGAGTTCCTCCAATGCCTGTCATGATAACTCTGTAGATATCCTCAACTGAATGACCTGATTTGATCGATTTAAGAGTAAGATTGGCCGGCTTTATAGCAAATCCCCAATCATCTTCAAGGCCTTCGGCCCCTTCACCATCCCCTAGACCTTCTTGGCCATGACAAGTTAGACAATTTTCAACATAAAGTGCTCTACCCTTTTTTGCCATAGCAATAAAACTATCATGAGATCGAAAAGCTTCAGCTGGTAAAGGGGCACCACCGAGAGGCCCATTGTAATTATCTTCATCTTGCCAAGCATCTGAGAATGTTTTGATATATTGGATGACCGCAAGGCGTGAAACTTCAGGGATCAAGTGAAAGCTTGGCATAGATGTTCCCGTTAGTCCTTTTGAAAGAGTTCTCATTAAGTCTTCATCTGTTGGTAAGGAATCCAAAGGCGTGGATCTAAATTTATAAGTCCCTGTTGTAAAGTCTCTTGGTTTTGGATCGAGAAACATAGCGGCTTCTCCTTTTCCATCACCATTGACTCCATGGCAACCGACGCATCGCTGGAGGTAAATTTCTTTACCATGCTTAATCATCCCTTGATTAAAAACGGACTGAACAAATGAGCTTTGTCCAAGTGAAATAGTGGGTATCAAGAGCAGACTAAGGCCCAACCACTTGCTCTTCATTTTATACTCCCTTTATTTTTTATAGATCATATTTCTAAGCTCAATGAGCTCTTCTTTTACGTCTTGAGGAAGATGTTCTCCACTACTACCCGTAAAAGAAAACACCATTTGATTTTTATATTCCTGATAACATTTTTTTGCATAAGGATGTTTTGTATAACTAATCATACATTCTTTTAGTAAAACATCGGCAAAGGAATAAAAGAGGTTGTAATTTAACTTTCTTTCTACAAAGGCGAGCCAATAAAGAATGACTGGTACATCATATTCTTTATTGGAACTGTTAAGGTAATCATTAAGTTTTCTTTCAAGAGTGAGATAAAAGACTCTATCTTTTTCATCTGTAATAAGAGTCTCTGTCTCGCTGATAAGGGAAAGGGCCTGATTAATACTTTTTTCTAGATTCTTTTTTGAAAGTTTAATTTTAATTGATTTTTTCTTTCGTGACATTTTGTTTAGGCCAGTTATCCACTCTTTGAGGTCACTTTGAGAAAAATAATCAATTTTTTTATCTTGGGACATTTTTTCAAGATAATCCATGGCCTGTTCAGGCTTATTAAGGGACATGACATAAAGGCTAAGCTGTCTTTTTAGCGTTTCACTTGCATTAAAGTTTGAATCTTTTTTATTCTTCTCTATATAGAGGTCATAGTAGCGGATGGCCTCGGCATAGTTTCTCGTCATATGGTTGAATTCGGCATACTCAAAGTCACTTCCGAAATCTGAGCGTGTATATTTATTTCCAAACAAAGGTCTTTTGCCATCATGAGCGTGACAATGAATACAAAGACCTGGAATACTTTTAACCATTCTATAGGAATAAGATCGGTGAGTTTTAAAAGTATCTAGCGTCTCTTGAAGATGATCCCTTATAACTCTTTTACTCACTTTAAAGTTGAGCTTCCTTTTCCCTACGTGAGTTTCAATTCCTTCAAATCTCTCAACTAAGTTTTCAAGAATTCGTTCAATTCTTTTTTCATTTCTTGATCTTTTAAAATTATCAAGGCTACCAATATAAGGAAGAAGGTCTTTAAAGGTTGTTGCGATAGCGTTCATATCCTTATTAAGATTTGGATTGGCATGTACGCTTGCCCATAGAAAATTAGAAACAAAGAAAAGACATAAAATAAGCTTTTTCAAAACAAACCTCGAATGTTTACCTGTATCATTTAATATCAACAAAATTGATAATTTAATAAATGATATAAGTCATAGAATAGAATTGGAAATTCAATAATGAAGTTAATAAACAATGATTTATGTCAAGTTTTACTACTCGTCAGTGCTGAGAACGGCCAAGAAAGCAGACTGAGGAACCTCTACCGTTCCGACCATTTTCATCCGCTTTTTACCTTTCTTTTGTTTTTCAAGAAGTTTTCTCTTACGACTGATATCGCCACCATAACATTTTGCGAGAACGTTTTTACGAAGGGCCTTAACTGTTTCTCTGGCCAGGATTTTACCTCCAACGGCCGCCTGAATAGCAATATCAAATTGTTGCCGAGAGATAAGTTTTTGCAGCTTTTGACAAAGTTCCCTTCCCTTTTTTTGCGCAAAATCTCTGTGACAAATTAA
>JAURDE010000170.1 GCA_030828105.1 Bdellovibrionota bacterium
GCTCATGAATTGGGTCATGTTTTTGGGTTTGAGGACTGTTATGTGGAGTTTTATAACGACGATAAAGAAATAATATATTACGAAATAGATGAAAGTAATCTCATGTGCTCAGTCGACTATGGCTCGAGAGTAAAAGAGAGTTATATAAAAAACCTTATTACAAAGTATTGTCTTCCTTGAGAGCACCAAGCTTTTCATAAACAGTAGATTTGGCAGCAACAAAATGTGGGTGTTCTAAAAGAAGACCTTTACAGATGAGTCTGATTTCTTCCGACTCTTGTTCGCTTACAGTATCGTCACCGGCCGCAATGGCAAAGAGCATTTTAAGAACATTCAACTTCTCTTCATTGTTGAGTATATCATTTAATGGATGGCAATATTTATGATTTTGAATTCCAGATAGTTCTTTGATTTCCTCGATAGCAATTGTAACAATGACTTCTATTTCTTTTTCCTCTAAGTCTGTCCATTCAGAGATTGATTTTTTCATTGCTTCAACTTCCCCGTGATGGACTTCAAAGTCTATAAAGGCAACACGGGCCAATAATCCTGCAAGGCAGGTTATTTTGATCATCTCCTTCTCTGGTATTTCAGGGAATATTTTTTCTAGTTTCTTTTGAAGTCTTGATGATAAATCTATTTTCTCTTCCTTCACTGCCTTAAAAAAGTCCCATAAAGCCATAAATATTCCTTTTCGTGCTAAGTTGCTAAGTGTATGAAATTGCTAATAAGTAATAAGTGCACTTGGCGTCATTTTTTATTCATTATAAAATGATAAATAACTGGGGTAAATACCTGTATTTAAATTGATTGGGGTTGACGAAATGAATTTTGAGACCATCTTTATAGTAAGTGGTGATACCGATTCAGAGGAAGGGGTAGCAACTAAAATTAAATTGAAGAGACCTAAAAAATATAAGGTCATTCTTCATAATGATGATTACACCACAATGGAGTTTGTTATTTATGTTCTTCAAAATGTATTTAGTAAAACTTATGATGAGGCCCAGCAAGTTATGATGCAAGTTCATATGAAAGGTGTTGGAGTCTGTGGCATCTACATTCATGAGATTGCTGAATCAAAGGTGGCCAAGGTTGAAGGATTGGCCCAAGACAACGGACATCCACTTAAATGTACAATGGAGCAAGAATAGTTATGATGAGTCATCAGTTAGATTTGATATTAAACCGGGCCATTAAAAAGGCCAACGACCTTAATCATGAGTATATAACTCTAGAGGGAGTGTTGTGGTCACTTCTTACTGAAAATGCCGTTGTAGAAATAATTGCCGACTGTGGCGTTGAGACAGATGAGTTGGTTTATGAACTAGAAGACTTCTTTACGGATACCTCAAATTTTAGTGTCCTCAATGAAGAAGAAATTGAAGAGCTTAATAAAATACACTTTTCCGATGAAAACCTAAGAAAAATGGCCTATGAAAATGGTATTAGATATCAGCCAGAGATAAGCTTGGCCCTTCAGAGGGTGATCCAAAGAGCTGCAATTCAGGTTCATAGTTCACATAAAAAAGAGATAAAGGCAATTCATCTCTTAGTCGCATTATTTCAAGAAAAAGAGAGTTTTGCGGTATATCTTTTGGAAAAGTATGGAATTAAAAAGTTAGATATCATAAAAAGAGTGGCCCACACTAAAGACAAGGCCGAAAATGTTGCCTCAGATAGCCTCGATGAAGAAAGTGAGGAAGAAGTTATTGAAGAGGTGCCGAACAAATCACCTCGAAAAAAGAGTGCTCTTAGCGAATTCACAACTAACCTTAATGATTTGGCCAAAAATGAAAAGATTGATCCTATTATAGGACGTGAAGATGAGATCACCCGAATTGTCCAAATTTTGTGTAGGAGAAGGAAAAATAATCCTATTCTAGTTGGTGAAGCGGGAGTCGGTAAGACTGCGATAGCAGAAGGTCTTGCTCTTAAAATTATTAATGGTGAAGTTCCAAATGTTTTAAAATCAACAACAATCTATAGTTTAGATATGGGAGCATTACTTGCGGGGGCCAAGTTTAGAGGTGACTTTGAAGAAAGGGTAAAGGCGGTTATCAAAGAAATTGCTAAAAATAGTGAAAAAGGGCAAGACTCAATTCTTTTTATTGATGAAATCCATACCGTAATGGGAGCCGGATCTACTAGTGGTGGGAGTATGGATGCCTCCAATCTTCTAAAACCCGCCCTTTCAAACGGAAAATTAAGATGCATGGGTAGTACAACTTTTGACGAATATAGAAAGTTTGTAGAGAAGGACCATGCTTTTAATAGAAGATTTCAAAAAATAGACATTCAAGAGCCATCCTTAGAGGAGACCTTTAAAATACTCCAAGGGCTTAAATCAAAGTTTGAAAAGCATCATGGTGTAAAATACTCCAATACTATTTTGAAAGCAGCAGTCGATCTATCGAATAGATATTTAAATGACCGTAAGCTTCCAGATAAGGCAATTGATGTAATTGATGAAGCCGGAGCTGTTGTTCAATTGATGCCAGCTTCAAAGAAAAAGACCAATATAACTTTGAGAGATATAGAAAATATCATTTCTGTTTTGGCCAGAGTGCCAATCCAATCTGTTACGGGAACAGAAAAAGAGAAGCTTAAGAATCTTGAGAAAAATATCAAGCTTCTTATTTATGGACAAGATCATGCTGTTCATAAGGTTTGTGATGCTATTTTAATGGCGAGATCGGGCCTAGGTGATCGGAATCGACCAACAGGCTCTTTTCTTTTTACAGGTCCAACAGGTGTGGGAAAAACGGAACTTTCAAAACAGTTGGCAAGTCATTTGGGAGTGCATTTTGAACGATTTGATATGTCAGAGTTCATGGAAAAACACTCTGTAGCAAAATTTATAGGAGCGCCCCCTGGTTATGTAGGGCATGACCAAGGTGGAACTTTGACTGAAGCTGTAAATAAAAACCCACATAGTGTTATTCTTCTTGATGAGATTGAAAAGGCCCACCCTGATATTTTTAATATCCTTTTACAAGTAATGGATCATGGGGCGCTAACAGACTCTCAAGGAAGGACTTCAAACTTTAAAAATGTAATTTTGATAATGACAACAAATGCTGGTGCCCAAGATATGGAAGCCGGTAGTATTGGGCTAGGCAATAGGAGCAGTAATAATGATCTTAAAAGAGATAAGGCCATTAAAACCTTCTTTACTCCTGAGTTTAGAAATAGATTAGATGGAATTATTCATTTTAACTCTCTTTCGATGCCTCAAATTCACCAAATTGTTGAAAAATTTCTCTCGGATCTTGAAATGACTTTAGCCGAAAAGAATGTCCAGTTAGAGTATACTGACTCAATTAAGGATTGGATTGGAGAGAAGGCCTATGATTCAAAAATGGGTGCAAGACCAATTGCTCGCTTCATTGATACAGAAATTAAAAGAAAACTGAGCCATGAAATTCTTTTTGGCTCGTTAGAAAAGGGGGGCATTGTAGAGTTACTTATTGAAAATGATACCCTTGAATTCAAATTTAGTTCAAAAAATAAAAATTAAGTCACAAAAAATAGGCATTTTTTTCAATTAAATTACCCCTAAAAGAAAAGAATCTTCTGTAAAAATACGCAAAATATCTTTTTTTTTAAAAAAAAATAACCTTTCTTTTTTTTCTTAAATTCGCTCTAAACGATAAAATACTTATGTTATTTGCGAATTTAATTTATCGAGAGAAAACTTTAGAAAAAAAAACTTAAAAAAAAATCACCGTAAGCTAAATAAAATTTTCTTAAAACCGATTAATTCTTAAACATTGTTTTTTTATTTGCGTTACAAGAAATTTATGTTTAACCTAATATTATAATTCAGAAACTCTAGGAGGACGTAATGGCAAAGAAAAAAAGAGCAACAAAGAAGAAAGTTGCTAAGAAGAAGACAACAAAAAGAAAAGTAGCTAAGAAGAAGACAAAAAGAAAAGTAGCTAAGAAAAAGGCTACTAAGAAAAAGGCTACTAAGAAGAAAGCTAAGAAAAAGGCTACTAAGAAGAAAGCCAAGAAAAAGGCTACTAAGAAAAAGGCTACTAAGAAAAAAGCCACTAAGAAAAAGGCCACTAAGAGAAAAGCCACTAAGAAAAAGGCTACTAAGAGAAAGGCTACTAAGAAAAAAGCTGTTAGAAGAAAAAAGTAATTGCTTTCTGAATAAGGGCCCTAACGGGCCCTTTTTTGTGTCATTTTTTTAGATACGTATATTCCTTCCATGCTCTTTTACTATCTCACCATTACAAGACAGTGCTGTTGTGTTTGTAATTTTAAGATCAACCCAATTCCATAAATAGTTTTTATCTTCAATAGGGTCAAAATGAACGATTCTATTACAATTTGTGCGGCCTTTCCATCTCGTGATACCTTTTAGTTTACTTTGACCATCAACTAATACCCTCATGGTTTTTCCTAAGAGGTCCTTACGAATCCCTTTTTGAATTTCTAATTGGAACTGTTGAAGGGCCCTTAAACGTTTTCCTCTTTCATCATCTGTTAATGAGTCTTCCATTTGGGCTGCCTTGGTTCCATTTCTAGCACTAAAGGCATAGCTGAAAATGGAGTCAAATTTAACTTTTTCGAGTAACTCAAGTGTTTTTTCATATTCTTCTTGAGTCTCATTTGGAAAGCCAACGATGATATCTGTTGATAGTACAATATTGGGGTTGGCCTTTCTAAGTTTATCTACAAGCCCCATAAAATGCTCTACTGTATACTCTCTTAGCATTCTTTGGAGAACTGTATTAGATCCCGATTGGACCGGGAGATGGAGATGGTTTGATAGTTTTTTTGCCTTACCATGGACTGCAATAAGCTCATCTGAAACATCATAAGGATGACTTGTTGTGTATCGTACAAGCTCAAGCCCATCAATTTTTTCTAACTCCATTAACAATTGTGCTAAAGACTCACCATTATCTTTTCCATAAGAGTTAACATTTTGGCCAAGTAGAGTAACTTCTTGAACTCCTTGATAACGAACTAGGTTTTTTATGTCCTTAACAACCTCTTCGCATTTTCTGCTTCTTTCTTTTCCCCTAGTGTAGGGAACAATACAGTAACTACAATATTTATTGCACCCTTTTATAATATTAACGAAAGCCTGGGGAGTTCCATGGGTTATTTTAGTATCTATTGAAAAGTCTTCTGATCTATCCCACGCTGTGACTTTAAACTTCTTCTCACCAGCATAGGCCCTATAGACCATATCACCGATGCAATCTATGACATCAGTTCCGAAAGCAAAATCAAGTTGTTCGTATTTTTTGAGGAGCTCTTTGGCCTCAGTTTGGGCCACACATCCTCCGACTCCAATAACGACATCTTTCTTTTTTTCTTTTTTAATTCTTTTGGTATCTCCTAATTGACTGTAGAACTTTAGATTAGAGAGGTCTCTAATAGCACAGGTATTAAAAAGGATTAAGTCAGCATCA
>JAURDE010000103.1 GCA_030828105.1 Bdellovibrionota bacterium
CAATAATATCTTGAAGTTCTTTATACCTTTGAAGAATCGCCTGAACAGCACGAGCAGTATCATAGTGCTCATCTCCAAGAATTTCAGGAGTAAGAATTGTAGATGTTGAAGAGAGAGGATCAACAGCTGGATAAATACCAAGCTCAGCAATCTGTCTTGAAAGTTCAGTTGTTGCATCTAAGTGAGCAAAGGTTGTAGCTGGAGCTGGATCAGTATAGTCATCAGCAGGAACATAAACGGCTTGAACAGAAGTAATTGATCCGTTTTTAGTAGAAGTAATACGCTCTTGCATGGCACCCATTTCTGTACCAAGTGTTGGCTGGTAACCAACGGCAGAAGGAATACGTCCAAGAAGGGCCGAAACCTCTGAACCAGCTTGAGTAAATCTAAAAATATTATCTACGAAGAAAAGAACGTCTTGATTTTCCTCATCTCTAAAATATTCAGCAACTGATAGACCTGTTAGGGCAACTCTTGCTCTAGCACCGGGTGGCTCATTCATCTGACCATAAACAAGTGATGTTTTATCTAAAACTCCAGAGTCCTTCATTTCATGGTAAAGGTCGTTACCTTCTCTGGTTCTTTCACCAACACCAGCGAAAACTGAGTAACCACTATGTTGAGTAGCAATATTGTTAATAAGCTCCATAATGAGAACGGTTTTACCAACACCGGCACCACCAAAAAGACCAATCTTTCCACCTTTTAAATAAGGGGCAAGTAGGTCAATTACTTTAATACCTGTAAAAAGGGCCTCTAATTTTGTTGATTGATCTTCAAAAGTAGGGGCTTCTCTATGAATGCTATAATATTTTTTTGCAGTTACTGGGCCTGCTTCATCAACGGGCTCACCAATAACGTTAAGAATTCTACCAAGTGTTTCAGGGCCAACAGGAGTTTGAATTGGGTTGCCGGTATCTAAAACTTTTTGGCCTCTAGCAAGACCTTCTGTAGAATCCATAGCAATACATCTGACTACGTTATCTCCAAGGTGTTGAGCGACCTCAACAACAAGATTATTTTCCTGATCATTAATAGCTACATTGGTCATTCTTAGGGCGCTGTAAATGGCCGGAAGGTGACCTTTAGGGAACTCAACGTCAACGACGGGTCCCATAACTTGTTTTACTGAACCAAAATTTTGATCTGCCATTTTTCTGCTCCTTAGGCGTTTATCGATTCGGCACCGGAAACAACTTCGATAAGTTCGGTTGTGATACCTGCCTGTCTTAATTTATTCATTTTTAAAGTTAGTTCTCTAATCACGTCTTTACAGTTATTCTTTGCATTATCCATAGAAGTCATTCTTGAACCATGCTCAGCTGCAACGGAATCCAATAAGCATGTATAAGCTGTTGAGAGATATGCTTGAGGTATAAGGTTATCGAGGATATCTCTAGCATCTGGCTCATACTTAAAGTCAAAAGGATGTTTTTTATCCAGCTCTTGTTTAACTGAATCATCTAAAGTCATTGGAAGCATCTTTTTTACTGTTGGTGTAAAGCTTATCGCTGAATTAAACACGTTATAGGCAATAAGCACTTGTCCAAATTCACCAGCTTTAAAAAGATCACCTAGTTCTTCAACAACATCTTTGTACTCAGCAAAAGAAGGTTCCACTTTGGAAAACTCATACATTTTTCCAAAGTTAACCTGAGTTTGAACAAGTTCCTTTACTTTTTTACCAATGAAATGAACTTTAACATCCAAGTCAGTTTCATTGAGGTATCTTCTTACTTCTTTGGCCAATTGACTGTTGTATCCACCGCAAAGCCCCTTATTTGAAGAAATAACAAGAAGAAGTGCTTTATTGTTATCTTTTTTCTGTTGCAAATAAGGATGATTATAATTTCTTACCAAAGCAGAAACAGTACGAATTGTATCCTCAAGCTCATTAGCGTAGGGACGAGAGTTCGTAATACTATGCTGAGCTTTGGCAAGCTTGGCAGCAGAGACCAGCTTCATGGCCGTAGTGATTTTTAAAGTACCTTTGGTACTTTTAATCTTTTTCTTAAGGTCCTTTATGTTGGCCACTTAAATCTCCAGTTTTCCTAGTATTTTTTGCTTCCTACAAAACCATTAATGATTTCTGTAAGTTTAGCGCCATTAGCATCATCGATAACTTTAGAGTCATCCATTGCCTTATAAAGATCAGCATGTCTTGATTTAATAAAATCAAGAAGCTCAACCTCAACTTCTCTAATTTTTTCAACAGGAACGCTATCGAAAAGACCTTTTGTTCCAGCAAAGATGGCTACAACCTGATCTGTAACGTGTATTGGTTCATATTGTTTTTGCTTAAGAAGTTCAACAAGTCTTTCACCTCTTGAAAGCTGTCTTTGAGTTGCTTCATCTAAATCAGAGCCAAACTGAGCAAAAGCAGCAAGCTCTCTATACTGAGCGAGATCGAGTCTTAGTGTACCAGCAACTTTTTTCATCATCTTTACTTGAGCCGAACCACCAACTCTTGAAACCGATAGACCAACGTTAACGGCAGGTCTAATACCAGAGTTGAAAAGATCTGATTCAAGATAGATCTGTCCATCAGTAATTGAAATAACGTTTGTAGGAATATAAGCCGAAACGTCACCTTCTTGAGTTTCAATAACTGGAAGGGCCGTTAAAGAACCTGCTCCATTTTCATCATTAAGCTTACATGCTCTTTCTAAAAGTCTAGAGTGTAAGTAAAAAACATCCCCAGGGAAAGCTTCACGTCCTGGTGGTCTTCTTAGAAGAAGTGACATTTGTCTATAGGCTTGAGCTTGTTTAGTTAAGTCATCATAGATGATAAGAGCATGCTTACCATTATCTCTATAGTGCTCGGCCATTGTTGCACCTGTATAAGGAGCAATAAACTGTAGAGGAGCTGATTGAGAAGCTGTTGCAGAAATAATAATGGTATAATCCATTGCTCCTGCTTCCTCTAGTTTCTTTTGAACTTGTCTAACAGTAGATTGTTTTTGTCCTACTGCCACATAAACACAAACAACATCTTTACCTTTTTGGTTAATAATAGTGTCAATAGCAACAGCGGTTTTACCTGTTTTTCTATCACCAATAATTAGCTCTCTTTGACCTCTACCGATAGGGATCATAGCATCAATCGCTTTGATACCAGTTTGAAGTGGCTCATGAACTGATTTTCTTGGAATAATTCCAGGAGCTTTTACTTCTACTTTTCTAGTCGTATCGGTTTTAAGATCACCTTTACCATCAATTGTTTCACCAATCGCGTTTACAACTCTTCCAAGTAGAGCATCCCCAACAGGAACTTCAACAATTTTTTGAGTTCTTTTTACTGTTGAGCCTTCTTTAATACTTGGGTCATCACCAAGAACAGCGATACCAACATTGTTAGTTTCAAGGTTAAGGATCATACCTTTAGTTCCGGTATCGAACTCAACAAGCTCTCCGGCCATAGCATTTTTAAGACCAAAAACACGGGCAATACCATCACCAATTGTAAGAACAGTACCGACCTCATCAACCTGAAGTCTCGTTTCAAAATTGGCAATTCTTTCCTTTATAATACTGGTGATTTCTTCTGGATTCATTGACATTTTTCTATCCTTTCCTCTTTATAGATTTAAAACTGAGTTTTTAAAGTTTTCTAATTGATTTTCAAGGGATGCATCTAACTGAAGATCCTCTACTGTTACTCTGTAACCTGCACTAATTTCAGAGTTCTGAACATAATCTAGTTCTATATTTTTATTGAGTTTACCTTTTAGGTAACTTGCAATTTTATTTTTGAATTCTTCATTAGCCTGACTATCGCTTCCTTCAATCGTTCCTCTAAGGAATCCTTTTTTATCATCATCTAAAACGATAATATCCTTATACATAAGAGGAAAAAGACCTATTCGTCCTTCTTCGATAAGGAAAAAAATCATATTCTTTAAAAGACTCGAAGCATTTAATTTAGAAAAAACCATCTTCAATACATCTGTCTTTTCTTCTGCTGAAAAGACATCTGAAAAAAGAAGGTTTTCAAAATTATTATTCTTATTAATAAGAATATTGAATTTATTTAATTCTTCTACGATGTCTAGGTTGTTCTCAGTAGCTAATTCAAAAATTGATTTAGCATATGCTTTAGCGATAATTCTTTGATCCACAAAACCCTCGTACTTCTTATTGAATTCCGGAAATTAAATTATTTGTAACTTTACTTTTAAGATCTGAACTTCCACCTATTTGTTCTCTCGTTCTAGAGATTATCTTTTTAATCAGATCTGTCTCTAAATCCTTGATCATTGCATTTTTTTCACTTTCAAGACGAGCTTGAGTTTCCCTTTGAATCCTTTCAAGAGTTTTATCTTTTTCATCATTAACTTGTTTAGTATAAAGATCTTCTTCTTTTTGTGCTTCGGACTTTATTAGATCGAGCTCTTTTGAAATATTTTTTAATTTTTCTTCGAACTCTTCATATTTCTTTTCAGCATCTTTATTTTTCTGTTCAGCAAATTTATAAAATTCCTCTACCTCATTGGCCTTAGTCGTAAACATTTCAGACAATGGTTTTTTAATTTTCCAAACTAAAAAGCCGAAAAATATAATAAAGTTGATACTAGGGTAGACTAGTTCCGAAATATGGCCACCACCGCCGGCAGCAAAAGCTTGAGCAGAAAATAATAATGAAACAACTAGATATATCATCTTTTCCCCAAATTTATTGAACAAGTTTATTAACTAAATCCTTAGATAGTTCATCGGCTTTTAGAACAATTGAGTCTTTTTTGCTCTCAAAGCCTTCCTTAAAGGAAACCATTTGCTCTTCAGCTTCGTTACTTTTTTGAAGGGTATACCCTTTAACTTCTTCCTGAAGCTGGTCCTTAATAGCTTTCTTTTTATTCTTAAGATCTTCTTGGGCCTCGGAAAAGGCTCCATCAATCTTATCTTTATATTGCTTGGCCATTTCATCAGCTCTTTTAAGTTTAGAATTGGCCTCATTTTCCAAGCCTTCTGTTTTGCTTTCTCTGAGCCTTAAAACTTCTAAAAGCTTTTTGAAAAGTACTTGATTTAAAATGACAAATAATAGAACGGTTATCACAAACTGATATAGGATAGTGATATCTAGGTCTAGGCGTTTAAAAATACTAAGAATGAGATCCATTAAATACACCCTGCAAGTAATGACTGATTAAATGAATCTCCTTAATAGACTTTTGGCCAAGTATCGTCAACAAATTCCCTGCATAAAGATTTGATTTTGCGTGGCATTACACTGGTCCTATAGAACCAGTGCCCTAAATTGGTCCTATAGGACCAACTTAATGATCATTTTTTCGCATCTTAGTTGTACCGTGGAAAATGACGCCCTCTTCCACAATAAGACTTGGAGTCGTAATCGTCCCTTCAAACCTTGCTGGCTTGATAATTTCAACCCTTGCTGTGGCAACAAGGTTTCCTTTAACCGTACCTGATATAAGGATAACATTGGCATTGATATCAGCATTTATAAGGGCACCCTCTGAAACAATGACTGTATCATTAGAAAAAACTGAACCATTAATAATGCCGGCAATCCTGGCAACACCATTAAATGAAAGGTTTCCTTCAAATTTGCACCCTTCTTCAATAATTGCCGATATTTCGTTACGTGATGAAGGCATAATTATTACCTATTTAAAAAGTAATCAAAAATAGTATTAAATTCGTCCTCGGAACCATACTTGATAATAAATTGACCGGCACCTTTTTTCTTTGTTTTAAAGTCAAAATGAAAACCTGTTTTTTCTTCAAGCTCTTTTTTAAAAGGACTCATATCTTTAGTAGTGGGTGAGTGATCGCTCTTTTCTTTTTTAGGAGCTATACCCTTCTTTATGAGATTCTCTAGTTCTCTCACTGAAAGCTCTTCATCAATACAGATTTGAGCAAACTTAATGGTCTCTTCTCTTTCTTTAACTGCTGCAAGTATTTTTGCATGCCCAAAAGTTAATTTTTCTTTTTGGATATTTTCTATAACCGGCCTTGGTAGTTTTAAAATTCTCAAGAAATTGGCCACAGTCGAACGTTCTTTACCGATTTTTTTAGCAACTTCTTCTTGAGTAAGTTTAAATTCATCCATTAATTGAAAATAAGCTAAAGCTTCTTCTACACAGTTAAGATCTGAGCGTTGAACATTTTCAATAATGGCCATTACCATTTTATCTTTATCTGTTGCTCTTTTTACAATAACGGGTACTTTTTCTATACCTGCCATAATAGAGGCTTTTAAACGTCTCTCTCCTGCAATTAATTCGAAACCCGTTTCAGTTTGCGTTACGATCAGAGGCTGAATAACACCATTTTCTTTAATTGAATCGCTTAGTTCTCTAAGATCTAAGTCTTTAAAAATTTTTCTTGGTTGTGCAGGGTTTGGTTTAATTGAATTAACATCAACCATAAGAGGTTCATTTATAGGAACAGTAGATATCTCTTTTTTTTCTACTTTAACTTCTTCTTGAATTGGAGGTGGAGGAGTAGTTTTATTTTCTTCAACAGTTGGTGTACTAAAGTTTCCAAATAAAGCAGCAGCACCTTTTCCTAAGCCAGTATTTTTTTTAGACATTCTATTCTCTCCTTACTGCAGTGAATGTTCTCTTGCGATCTCTTCTATTTTCCCTGCGTGCTTAATTTCTTCTTCAAGATTTTCAACAACAGGAGTTGTCTCTCTATTTTTAATTTGAATTATGAGCTCTCTAGCTAAATTGAGATAAGCTTCACTACCTTTGCTTTCAATATCATAAAGAATAATTGGTTTACCAAAGCTAGGGCATTCTGAAAGTTTAGTATTTCTTGGGATAATTGTTTTAAAAACTTTATCTCCAAAGTGAGATCTCATTTCACCAGATACTTGTTTGTGAAGTTTTATTCTTGGATCAAACAAGGTTAATAAAATACCTTCCATATAAAGGTTGGGATTTAATGATCCATTTATAAGTCTAACTGTACTAAGTAATTGCGCAAGTCCTTCCATTGCAAAATATTCCGTTTGCAGTGGTACAATAAAACTATCAGAAGCATTCAAAGAGTTAATAGTAAGAAGACCTAATGATGGAGGACAATCAATAATAATAAAATCATAAAGGTGTTGAATAGTTGCAAAGGCCATTTTTAATTTTTGCTCTCTCGCCATCGCGCCAACTAACTCAATTTCAGCACCAACAAGGTTGTTATCGCTTGGGCAAATATCAAAATTAGGCAACTCAGTATTGTAGATGGCATCTTTTAAAGGAACTTGCCCAATAAGAGCGTGATAAATATTTTTATGAGTAAACTGATTCTTCTCTAGCCCAACGCCCGCACTTGCGTTTCCTTGTGGATCTAAATCAATGAGTAATGTTCTTTTTTCAGCTGCCGCTAAGCAAGCGGATAAATTTATAGATGATGTTGTTTTACCAACCCCACCTTTCTGATTCACCATCGAAATAATCTTGGCCATTAATTGCTCCTTAGCACCTATCTAAGTATTTGAAATTAAAGGGATCTGATTAATTCACTCAAGAATACTACCTGAGAAGAATTTGATTTCTTAAACGAAGAAACACCTTCAAAACCCAGGAAAATTCTACCTTTTGTTCCAGGAATTTCATAGGGTTGCTGAACAATTTTTTTCCAATTTTTTGGAAGCTTATTGAGGTTTTCTTTTTCAAATAGCTCTGGGCCTTTATAAAGAAAGCAGTAAATGCTTTTAGTTGGTCTAAGCCATTTAAGACATTGTTCTACGGTACTTACGGCCTTATATGTTACAACACACTCTTTATCTATCTCAATATTCTCTATTCTTTCATGAATAACTTTAACATTATCTAAACCTAAATAATTTGCCATCTTTTCCACGGCCAGAACCTTCTTCTTTCTTGTATCAACCCCCAAAAACTTCACATCAGGAAGCATTTTTGCGAGAGGAAGAAGTGGAAAGCCTCCTCCAAAACCAATATCCACTAATAACTTGGTCTTATTAATCTTTTCTTTAAAAATAGGGCAAATATTTAGTGGAGTTATAGAATCAAGAACTTGCTTATTATAAAATTCTTCTGGATCAGTAATTCTAGTTAAATTAAGACCTTTGAGTTCGGTATTTAAAAACTCTAAATATTTCCGACTAAAACTTTCCATTATAAAAGATCACCCGCAACAAATGCTAAGGTAGCAGGTCTTATTCCTTCTATATTCTTTAGTTCACTAAAAGTCTCAGGTTTAATCAACTCTATTCTCTGACGACATTCGTTGGATATATTTTTTGAACGACAAAGACTTTCCCAATTTATTTTTTTTTGTCCGTACCTTTTAATTCTTTCAATATCAACAAGGCTTCTTTTAATATAGCCCTCATACTTAAGATCTATAGCAACAGTTTTTATAACAGACTGATTAAAGCAGGTACCGAAATATCTCAGTTCATTTTTTAAAACGATAACAGGATCTAAATGAGATCTTTTAAGTAGCTCCGATAGGGTAATTGTCTTCTCTAACTCACCATAGCCTTCATCTTTAAAACGCCTAAGATTTTCTTTATTAACAACATAACGTTTTTTATGACAAAGACTGGTCAAAACTGAATGTTCCACGTGGAACATTTTATGATAACTATCAATGCTTCCCTGAAGATTTAATTCCTCTCTATATGGCATCATCCTAACGACTGCATTATCCTCTCTAATGTATAGCCTGTTTTCACTACGTGCTGTAAAAAGCCTATAAGGCTCATCTCTTTGATTTGTTACGAGATCTTCTATCATGACACCAATATAAGACTCATTTCTATCTAAAACTAACGGTTTTTGCCCTAAAACACTTAAAGCAGCGTTAATTCCGGCCATTAGGCCTTGCCCAGCAGCCTCTTCATACCCAGAAGTACCATTTACTTGTCCAGCAAAGTATAAACCTGGCACATGAATCACCTCAAGGGCCTTATTCATTTGGGTTGTATCAATAACATCATATTCTACTGCATAACCAGGGACTAATATTTCAACATTTTCACAACCTGGTATTGTTTTAAGAAATTTCTCTTGAATTTCTTTGGGTAAACTTGTTGAAACACCGTTAGGGTATACGGTGCCCACATTTAGACCTTCAGGCTCTAAAAAAACGTGATGACTATCTCTATCTGGGTAACGAAAGGCCTTATCTTCTATGCTTGGACAGTATCTAGGACCTACACCCTTGATCTGACCATTAAAAATTGGTGAATTTTCTTTATTTTCTCTAATAATTGTTAATGTTTTTGAGTTTGTTCTCGTTAAATAGCAACTAACCTGCTTTAGATATCTTTTTTGAGGCGCATTTTCGTAATGAAAACAATCTACATCGGGATCACTCTGTTGTTGTTCTAAATTATTAAAGTCTATAGATTTAATATCTAATCTTGGCGGTGTTCCTGTTTTAAACCGCTTTTTAAGCGATTTTACCTCTGAAAACAGATTTTCAAGGTTTTTTGAGGCCAAGCAAGAGGTTCTTCCACCATTTTCTTGCTCTTTTCCTACATGCAAACGACCACCAAGAAATGTTCCTGCAGTAATTATAAGTTTTTTGCTCCTTAGGCTTGAGTTTTCTCCAGTTAACAAAAACCCTGAGTCATCTTTAGAGATTTTTTGAATTCTGTCTCTAATGATTTCCAGGTTAGATTTATTGTATAAAAACTCTTCTATAGTTGCGCTATACACATCTTTATCAACTTGTACTCGCGTAGAACGAACAGCATGCCCTTTAGAATCATTAAGGGTCCTGTATTGAATAGCGGCCCTATCAGCAGCCTTACCCATGAGTCCGCCAAGAGCATCTATCTCTCGTACAACTTGTCCTTTGCCAACACCGCCAATAGCAGGGTTGCATGGGGTAGAGCCTAGCGATACTTCCGGTGCCGAAACGAGGGCCACAGATAGATTGAAGTCGGACGCGATCCATGCAGCCTCAGCACCTGCGTGTCCACCACCAACAATAATAA
>JAURDE010000203.1 GCA_030828105.1 Bdellovibrionota bacterium
CAATATAAACAATAAATCTTGCAATGGAGTAGACCCTCAAGATTTATTTTCTCTAACTGAAGTTGCTATTAGAGAATACTGGAATAAAGTTCCCACAAGTAAACTCAAACTTAAGATGGGCGGGCTTTCAAATGACCGTATTGATAAATTCGCCAATGAACTATTATGTAAATCTGGTACAAACTGCGACATTAATCCAGAGATAAAAGTTAATTCAGGAATACTCATAGCTTGTAACATTAATACAGCTAATTTTCCTAATAATGAAGGTATCCTTGGAAAATCTATACCCAATAATACTTCAGGTAATAAAATAATTGGGTCCTTGGTGCTCGTAGATGGAATTCAGGGAAATTTTGTATCTTTGAGTCCTGATGAAAAAATAGCTGTTCTTGCCCATGAAATTGGGCATGCTATTGGTTTAGGACACTCTCCTGTGAAAGACTCCTTGATGTATTACGCATCTATTCCATCAAGAAGAAGCTTAGGTTGGGATGATATCGATGGACTTACCTACTTATATCCGGCCGAACAGCCATTTGGATCCTCTTGTGGCACCATAACTGAAGATATTAACCCCCAAGGTCCAGGGCCATTTTTAGGTGCTATTGCCTTAGGATTTTTAATTATTTTTGTTTTGAGTAAGCGGCCACAAGCTCTTTAAAAACATCACCTCTGTGAGCATAATTTTTAAATTGATCAAAAGAAGGAAAGCCTGGTGAAAACAACAGAGTATCAACTTCCTCTAAATCTTTAAAAACGTTATTTAGTGTTTGGGCCTCTTCTACAATGAGATCACCTTCTAGTTGAGCTTTAAGATGAGCACAGGCCTCTCCTATCACATAGACTTTTGAACAGTAAGACTTTAATTGCTGAATATAGTTTGCATTTAGGTCTTCACCACTTCCCCTTAATTGCCCCCCCATAATGAGGGCCAATTTTTCTCCAGCTCTTGATACGGCCTTAACCGCGACCATTGTGGCATCTAAGTTCGTACTTTTGGCATCGTTATAAACTTTTAAAGGTGAATCTGTTACAAACTCTATTCGGTGGGCCACACCCTTAAAGTGGTCAATGGCATCTTGCATACCGTGATGACTTAGTCCTAGGGACTTACCCATTTCAATACAAAAATAAAGATTCTGAAGATTATGTTTGCCCACTAATTTGAAATGGGAGAGATCAAATTGTGAGTCTATTTCGACACCTTCTAAGTTGACTCTTATTACTTGGGCCTTTGTCGATATTTCAAAGTCGGAAGGAACCCAAATCATTCCACTGCTATCCATATTCATAGCAATGCGTGCTTTGGCCTTTGCATATTCTGAAATGTCTGTATAGCGCTCACCATGATTGGCGAATATATTCAATACGGCCGCACTTTGGGGTTTAAAATCAACAATAGACTCTAATTGAAAGCTAGAGAGCTCTAAAAGCACATAATCGGCATCTTGATGGCCATAAACATAATCACAAAAAGGTGTTCCAATATTACCCCCAACAAAAACTTTTTTACCGCTCCTTTTTATCATTTCTCCAAGTAAAGAAACGGTAGTTGTTTTACCGTTGGTACCGGTAATAGCGATGATTGGTGTTTGGCAATAACGATAAGCAAACTCTATTTCAGAAATGATGGGTACCGATTTTTGTAAAGACAAAGCTTCATGATCCCGAGGAATTCCAGGGCTAAGAATGATTAAGTCCATTTCGATGAGTTTTGAGAAGTCATCTTGATTATAAAGGTTTTCTTTATGGTCTAGGTTCCAAGAAGAAGGATCTCCTTTACTCATGACATAGACATTGGCCCCTTTTTGCTTAGCAAGATTAATTGCAGCAATTCCAGAGACGCCAACACCAAAGACGAGAATATTCTTACCTTTTATATCCATTGGCCATTTTTAACTGTTTTTCTCAGGCCTGAAAAGTAAATTAAAAATTGCTTGCTGCGTCTATTTTTGATAATGAGAAGAATGTCTTTAAAGCAAAACCTACATAATCTCACAAATTTTTTGCGTCCCTATGATCATATTTGGAATTATGAGGTTCTTAATTTCTTTCCCCATCAATTTCCCTACAAAAAAGACTGGATTGAATCTCTGGATTTATTAGATGAAAAGCAGCTTTGGGCCTTTGATTCTCGTGGAGAACTAGGTCCTTTAAAACATAATGAGCTTACTTTTTTGGTGAGAGAGATGGAGAGGCTAACCAAGGCGGTAGCGAAAAAGCAGGATAATTTCATTATTCCTACTAAGACCGCCTTTAAAATGGGTGAAAAGAAAAATCATGAAATATCACGTATCATGCCCCATATCTTATCCTTGAATGAAAAAAATCAATACGATCATATTGTTGATTTAGGTGGAGGGGTTGGTCATTTGTGCCGTACTGCTGCTCATAACCACAACTTAAAAGCTTACTGTCTTGATTGTGATGGAAACCTCCTTGAAAAAGGTCTATTAAGAGAAGAGACTGTCAACCACCCTAACCGAGTTCAATTTATTCATGCAGAGATTGGGAAACCAATTAAAGGATATTCAAGCTTAAAAATGGCAAAGGATACTCCTGATTGGAATGACATCATCTCTTCAAATGCACTGGTACTGGGTCTTCATACATGTGGGAGTTTGAGTAACGAAATTTATAGTTTATTTTTAGAAAAAAGGCCGAAATCTCTAGTTCACTTCGGATGTTGTTATCATAAAGCAGACCCACAAAAGCATTTTAATCTGAGTAAATTCAATCAAGAAAATGGTTTTAAAATTTCAGTTCATGCACTTACTCTTGCTTCTGGCCCTAATTTAGGCGTGAGTTTTAAAGACTTTGAAATCAAAAAAAGAGTAAAATATTATAGAAATTCCCTACATTTATTTATGATTGAAAAAGGTCTCAGTAAGGGATTTGTTAAGGTAGGGCCATCTCCATTATCTTTGTATAAAGGTGACTTTGCAAAATATGCTAAAAGTAAAATCGGGCCAAATTACTGTGATGAGGAACTTAACGATTATTTCCTATCCACTAAAAACCAGAACCTTATCAATGACATGTTTTTGGCCAATGTTATCCGCTCACGCTTTGGCCGAGTTATGGAACTTTATATATTACTTGATCGAGCACTCTATTTTAAAGAGCTTGGTATGGATGTTGAAATTGCGGAGTTTTTTGATGGAGATATTTCACCTAGA
>JAURDE010000021.1 GCA_030828105.1 Bdellovibrionota bacterium
AAAAAGTTAGCACCGCGGAAATAAAATGACCATAATTTTCCAACATCAACAGTTTTTGATAAGGTTCACAGGATTAAATAACAAGAGGATCCGATGATGAATATAACACAAGAAGCCAGAGACGCTATAAGTAAATTTAAACTCCCTCAGGAAGTTGGTTTTGGACAAGTACTTGCTCCTGTTATGGCATCCTGTGATTATGAAAATGGAAAATGGGGTGATTTGGAAATCATTCCCTATGGTCCAATTAAGCTATATCCCACGGCAAAGGTTTTTCATTATGCTCAAGAAATTTTTGAGGGAATGAAGGCCTATAAGGCCGATGGTAATGGCCCTTTTCTCTTTAGGCCTTTAGAAAACTTTCACCGGTTTAATTTTTCGGCAAAAAGAATGGCCATACCAGAGATATCGGAAGAAGTTTTCATGGGTGCGGTCAATACTATTGTTTCTCTTTGCTCTGATTTTATTCCTGAAGAGGCGGGCAGCTCTCTTTATATTAGGCCTTTTATATTTGCCACTGAAGAAAACCTAGGGATTAAACCTAGTCAAAAATTTAAGTTTATGGTGGTTGCTTCTCCTAGTGGTACCTATTACTCCGCTGGTGCTATGAGTGTGCTCATTCAAAGGGAGATGGTTAGGGCCTTTCCTGGTGGAACAGGGGCCGCTAAGACCGGAGGAAATTATGCTGGAAGTTTATTAAGTAATGTAGAGGCCGCCAAAAAAGGTTATATGAATTCTTTGTGGCTGGATGCTAAAGAGCATACATATATAGAAGAGCTTAGTGGAATGAACTTTTTTGCGGTTTATGGCAATGAACTTGTCACTCCTCCAGTAAGTGATACGATCTTAGATGGTATCACCAGAAAGTCCCTTATTGATTTGGCCGAGCTAAGTGGTATTAAAGTGAGTGTGAGAAAAATTAATATCAACGAGCTTCTTGAAGATATTGAGCAAAAGCGTTGTACAGAAGCCTTTGCTTGTGGCACAGCAGCTATCATTACCCCTATCGAATACTTTGGAGATGATAGCGGACAGAAGTACAGCTTTGAAAAGGCCCCTGGTGAAATGTCTACGCAGCTTAGAGAGATGCTCCTTGATATTCAAGAAGGTAGAAGATCTGGGCCAGAAAATTGGGTCATTAAAATTGATTAAAAAAAAGGGCCCAAAGGCCCTTTATTAAAAACTTGGTAAGAAATAAAACAGAATTAGGGCCAATATAGTCGTAGGTAAAGAGCCTACTAATAAACCTAGAGGGTTTATACCATCTTCCCCAAAAGTTCCTTTAAGAATTCCAAAACCAGCAGGGTTTGGAGCGTTAGCAATAACAGTTAGACCACCACCAGCAACAGCTCCTGCAACCAAGTAGTATTTCTGATTGGCAGAGATACCCTCCACCAAAGAACCTAAATAAGTCAGGGCGGCGTTATCAGTAATGGCCGTAAGCCCCGTTGATCCAAGAAATAATGGAAGGTCTCCTAAACTTTTCAGAAGAGGTGTAATCCACCATCCTTGCATTCCCCCAAGGGTCACAAGACCGGCCAGAAAAAAACCAACAAGTAATGAACTCGTAAGCTTAAGCTCATCTTGATATTCTCTTGTCACAGCGGCAAACCCAAGAAAGAGTAAAAAGTTACCCATGAAAATAACCATGTAGTGAGCAAAGTAAACAGTGATGGCCAATAAAACCAGACTAATCAGAGTAATCCACCAAGTAGGTGTCATATAAGCTTCGTGTTGTACTTTATCTTTTAATTCACCTTTTAATTCATCTTTAAAAAGAAACGCTGTAATAAGTGTTGCGATAACAACACAAATGGATGCTTTATATCCAAAATTACCAATCATATGACTAATTCCCCAACCCCATTTACCAGCAACCATAAGCACTGGTGGAGCAGCGAAATGAGATAAAGTACCACCGATAGAGACATTAACGAAAAGGAGTCCAAGGGTAGCGTACTTAAACTTTATGGACATTTCTCCAGAGTAAAAATAGTCAAGGAGGATTAATGCCGTCACTGTCATGGCAGCTGGTTCCGTAATAAAGGAGCCTAAGAGTGGCCCAACAATTAATGTGGCCACATAGAAGGACATTCTTTTAGGTAAAGGAATTATTTTTGAAACGACATTAATACATGATTCTGCAAAGTAAATGATTGGTCTTGTACCGGCCATAACCATAATGGTAAAAACGAAGGCCGGTTCGGTGAAGTTAAGACTTTGCATATAGTGGAGAGCACCACCTACAACATTATGCTGATCGTCATAGACAGATATTCCTGCCATTGCTGCATAAATTCCAATAAAGAGATAGGCCCACATACCAAAAACGGCTTCAACCTCACCAAGAAAATGAAAAAATTCTCTCAGAATTGATCCTTCTGGGAAGCCATGAGCGATATGCTGAAATTTAGAAACTAAAAATGTGTGAAGGACAGCAATACCAAATATAACTGTCCCTATAAGTTGAATAGTAGTTGGTTGCATAAACATCCTTGTTAAAATACAAAATTAATTTAATTATAAGGTTTTATTGCTTTTACCGCACTAAGAAATTTTTTTATTTCTCCGGATATCTATCCGTCACTACCAATAGAGGCCACAGGACAGGCATCCATTTGCTCTTGGCAAAGCTCAATCTCTTCAGGAGTAGTCGGTTGCTTTTTAATGTAGGCATTACCGTCTTCATCTTCTGCAAAAAAGTCAGGAGCACCAGTATAACAAACGTTACAGGCGATACACCCCTCTCCTCCGTCATCATCTGGATCTGTACAGTACCAGGCACCTTCAATATTTGATTTATGCTTTTGATTTGGATTGGCCATATCGTTCTCCTTCCGAATTCATTTGATTTTTGTATGTATGGGTATACACCATTATTCTGATTAAAAGAATCAATTTATCTCAGGATTTTATTTAGCAACCGCAAAAGATGCGTTGCTTATATTTGATTTTATTCATCAGCTTTGAGAGTATGATTTGCTTTTTAAAAGGGAGATCTATGAATACTGAAGCCATTGAAGCGGCCAAAGAATGGGCCCAAAACCCTTACTTTTCTGAAGGAGAAAGAAGTGAAATTCAGTCCTTGTTAGATAATAAAAATCATAAGGAAATTGAAGAAAGATTTTATAAAGATCTCGAGTTTGGTACCGGTGGCATGCGTTCTATTATTGGCTTTGGCCCAAATAGAATTAATAAATATACGATAAGAAGGGCGACCTATGCTCTTGCCTTACAGTTAAAAGAAACATTTAAAGATAATATTGCTGTTGCTATTAGTTATGATAGTAGAAGATTCTCCTTTGAGTTCGCTAAAGAGGTCGCTCAGGTTTTCTTTGGTAATAATATCAAAAGCTATATCTTTAAAAGATTAAATCCCGTTCCTTTGCTTAGCTTCTCTGTAAGGCACCATAAGGCCCAAGCGGGAGTTATGATTACCGCCAGCCACAACCCACCAGAATATAACGGCTATAAAGTTTACTGGAACGATGGTGCTCAGGTCACTCCTCCAGAAGATAAACTTGTTATTGAAAAGTACAATAAGATTAATGACTTTGCTGAAATTCCCTTAAAAGACTTCGACAAAGGCGTTGAAGAAAAAATGATCATTTGGGTAGATGAAGATGTAGAGCAAGAATATTTTAATACTATTCTCAAACACGTTATTAACCCTAAGGTGTGTGAGCAAAAGGGAAAAGAGCTTAAAATAGTATACACGGCCATTCATGGTACGGGAGGGATTCCTTGTACGGCCCTATTGGATAAAATGGGTTTAACATCTTATGAAGTTGTTAAAGAGCAACAAGATCCTAATGAGAACTTTCCTACAGTAAAATCTCCAAACCCAGAAAACCCTGAGGCCATGGCCATGGCCGTCGCGCTTATGAAAAAAAATAAGGCCGATATTACCTTTGGTACAGACCCTGATACTGATCGTTTAGGTGTTGCTGTACTAAGAAAAAATGGTGATGTCGTTTATCCTAACGGAAATCAAATTGGAGTTCTGATGCTCCATTATATCCTTACTCAAAAAAAGGATTTAGGAAAGCTTCCTCAAAATGGTTACTTTATCAAAACAATTGTGACTTCTAATTTACAAGAAAAACTGGCCCAATCTTTTGGACTAAAGACTTATAATACTCTGACTGGTTTTAAATGGATCTGTGGGAAAATGAGTGAGATTGAACAAAACTCTCCAGAAGCTGAGTTTATTTTTGCAACAGAAGAAAGTTTTGGCTATCTCCCTCATCCTCATGTTAGAGACAAAGATGGCGTTGCCTCTTTAGGACTTATGGCAGAGGTGGCCCTCTTTTATAAGCTTAAGGGAATGGATTTAGTTGATGCCCTTGATGACATTTATGAGAAGTATGGCTTTTCAAATGAAACGCTCCTTTCTTTAGATTACTTTGGAATAGAAGGTGCCCAAAAGATCGATCGTATTATGGAGACCTTTAGAAATTATCAAGATTCTGAATTTGTTGAACCTATTGAATCTTTGGAAGATTATCAAAGCTTAACTATAAAAAATTGGGAAAATAAAACAACAAGTCCATTAAACTTTACTAAGAGTAATGTCCTTGGATTCCAATTTAAGTCTGGAAACAAGCTCTACCTTCGTCCTAGCGGGACTGAACCCAAAATAAAGTTCTATATTATGATTAGTGAAAATGAGGGATCACTTCAACAGAAAAAAGGGTTGGCCCAAAGTAAGACAGAAAGCTTTCTCGCCAAGATAAAAGAAATAGCGGACAAGGCTTAAGTAGCTGATTTTACGTTCTTTTCTCTTGTAAACTCTTCTTAAGCATAGACAGAATAAAATCTCTGACGCATATGTATGTCATGAATGATAAAAGTGATGAATTGGCAGTTGTTCTCGTATCCGGAGGAATGGACTCTCTGGTTTGTTCGGCCATCGCCCACAGAAAGCATAAAAGATTGGCCCTACTCCATTTAAATTATGGCCAAAAAACAGAAGATAAAGAGCTTGATTGCTTTGAAAAAATAGCAAAGCATTACAATGTTGAGCAAACTAAAGTCATAGATGTCTCTTTTCTTAAGCAAATCGGTGGCTCATCTTTAACTGACCAAAGCATTGAAGTGAAACAATACAAAGGCGAATCTGAGGAAATCCCTGATAGCTATGTGCCTTTTAGAAACACCCACCTTGTATCTATGGCCGTAAGTTGGGCCGAGGTTATTGGTGCAACTAAGATTTATATCGGTGCCGTTGCTGAGGATTCCTCTGGCTATCCAGATTGTAGACCAAGCTATTACAAAGCACTTAATGCCCTTATTAAAGAAGGAACAAAAGACGGTAATATCGAAGTCATTACACCTCTTATTCACTTTAAAAAAGAAGAGATCGTTCTTAAGGCCATTGAATTGAAAGCTCCTTTAGAAAACAGCTGGTCTTGCTATGGTAGTAGTGAAAAGGCCTGTGGCGTATGTGACTCGTGTGCACTTCGTTTAAGAGGATTTCAAAAAGCAGGTGTTGAGGATCCCATAGAGTATGATCAAAGGCCTAACTACAACTACTGACATCTATGATGGGCCAGGAGCTTATCTTTAAATACCGAAATTTCTGAATCTAATGCTTTATAGCGTTGACTTATCTCCGGAAAGTAATTCTTTTTAAAGAAGTCCCTACAACTCATCCAGTCCCGAACAACATGAGTATTATTGCGATTTAAATCCTTTAAAGAATTAGCAAGTAACACCTCAAAGTCTTGAACGCTAATAAAACTTTGGTTTAAAAAATGTATGGCCAAATCAACCACTGTTAAATATGGAAGTTGCCCATCTTCAATTTTATGATGAGTCCCATTTGTTGGATAAACATAGTGAATAAAGATACCTTGGATTTGTTTAGGAAAACGTTCCTTTATATCCCTATAGGCCTTTGAATCATATTCTCCATTATCACCGATAAGAATATAAGGCTTATTGGGATAATAAGAAACGATATCACTAATGACTTTTTTCTTATACTCGTAAGTTGATAAACTTAGCTTCGGTTTATGGACAAGATTTTTACGGGAAGGAAAACTATTTTTCTTAAGAAATCTAAGAGCAAGTCTATGCACTAATGGAGGAGCAGCTGTTACGTAAATCATTCCTCGTAGAGTTTCATCATTTCCTCTAGCGCTCACACAAACATTTTTTTGAGGGACACCATGACATAAAAAGTATGTGTATAAATCACTTAACCCATAAAAAGGAGCCGATCCAGGCCCATACCTGAGAGTATGATTTTTACTTGCCTTTAAAGCAGTCATTTTTATCGTATCATCGACATCAGATATTATGCTTAAAAACTGACTAGCGTAAGCTTGAGAGCAAAATGCTAGGATAAACAAAAGGATTTTTTTCATAGACCTATCTTACTGTATATTTATCTTCAATACCATTTAAAGCTTTTAACTCTATAGAATTTGTTTAAACTATAAATATGAAAGCTTTATTATTTATTTTAATTTTACCTTTTAACCTATTTGCTGCTCGTGAAATTATTATCAAGCCCTTTAAAACCACAGTTCATATTGATAATGCCAAAGTTATTCCTGATAAACCCTCAACACTTTCCATTGAGTGTATTCTTAATAAAGAAAAAAAACGCTACAACCCACACCTGCTTAATTGGAAACAAACTCAAGATGGCCTTTACGAAGTCGAATTTCCAGAGAGGCTCACTATTACTTCTGGCACCAACTCAATTTCTCCAAGCAAATGTTATGCTATTATTAATTTCTGGTCTCGTGATGAGCTTATCAATCTTGGCGAGATTGGATTTAAAGAGATTAGAGTTCCACTTGGTCGGCTTGGAAAAAGTGCAGGCGAATTTTTAGAGGAAATTCTATCTAGCTCTCAGATCAATCTTTTTACAAGACCATTTAAAGGCTCAGTAAAAACCGAACCTAAAATCTGCCTCTAGTTCTTGATAACGCTCAAAAGATCTTTAAGGTTTTGGACACCGTGCTTTTGCATTAAATTATCAATACCATTTTTAAAATCAACCAATATTTGAGGGCCTTGATAAATAAAGGAAGTATAAATCTGACAAACCTTTCCCCCTCGTTTCCAGAAATCTACGAGATCATCAAATTGAGATATTCCTCCCACTCCTATGAGCTCAACTTGAGGTGACTCAGCTAGAATTTCGAGGATTTTATTTCTCATCATAAAGGATTTCTCATAGAGGAGTTTACCACTGATTCCTCCATCTCCCCTTTCTTTCATGATCGTAGTGTTGGTTGCAATAATTCCAGAAAGGTCAAATTCCTTCACAACTTCAACTGTAGAAGGAATATCCTCCATGGCCATATCAGGAGAAATTTTTAGAAATAGAGGTTTAGGACATGTCTTCCGAGATTCTTTAAGGTTAAGAAAAATTTCCTTTAATTTATCAGCGCTTTGTAGATCTCTTAAACCAGGAGTATTAGGAGAAGATACATTAACAACTAAGTAATCGGCCAAAGGAGCAAGTTTATCGTAGAGAACTTTATAATCATCTGCCGCTTTGGTCTCGGTTGTTGTTTTATTTTTACCTAGATTAACTCCTATTATTTTAGAGTTTTTCTCGCACTTTTTAAGATTATGATAGGCCTCTTCCATCCCTAAGTTATTAAAACCCATCCTATTTCTAAGGGAGCTTTCATTGACGTATCTAAAAAGCCTTGGTTTATCGTTACCGGCCTGTGGTCTTGGTGTGATAGTTCCGACTTCAATAGCACCAAAATAGAGCTTACTAAAAAAATCAATTGCCTGAGCATTTTTATCTAGTCCTGCCGCAAGACCAACAGGAAATGACCAATTGAGCCCAGCTACTTCTAAGGAGTACTGAGGACCTAATTGCTGCTGTTTAAAAAGACCAGAAAAGATAAGAGGAAACTTAGAAAAGCCCCACATAGATAAATCATGCGCCTTTTCGGGGTCCATTTTAAAGGCCATTGATTTGAAAACATCATAAATTTGCATGAACGCTTTATAGCAAAAAAAAGGATAAATTAAAACAATTAGCGTACTTTGATCTAGTAGAGCTGGACGAAATCCCCTTCAGAAACAGATCCTCCTGAGTGAAGTACTGCAATGGCCCCATCTGGCCCAAAGAAGTCTATAACTTCAATAGAGCCTTTTACATCTCCTTTTGAGATACCGAGTAAGGCCCCTGTTTCTGGGTCGTAAATTTCATTTCCTTCGGTGATAACTTTAAGGATATCTCCGATATTGATACCGCTGTTGCGCCCAGCGTTGATGTAGATCTTAGAGTCTAAGATTTTGGCCACTCTTCCTGTCCAATCCATCTTTTGTGACAAAGAGAGGATGGCCGGTATGGCCCTTCGGGCAGCTATCTTTACGGCATAACGCAAAAGCTCTCTTCTATAGGTCAACTTACTTTCTCGGTCTTGGGCAAAAAAGCGAAATGACTGATCATCGGCATAGCCGCGTAGAGTATGGTTAAGAACTTCTTTATTGGCGTTAACATCAAAAATTCTTATCTCAACAACACTTTCGGTATAAGACTTGATTTGGCGAATAACCCCAATTTCATCAGATTTTTCTCGAACCCTTGCTTCTTTTATCCGTCCAAAAACAACAAAGTTAAGTCCTGCCATTTTGGCCTTTCTGGCCAATTGGACGAGCTTGGTTCCTGCCCCTGCATAAATCTCTTTGGAATTTCCAAATATTTTTGACCCTAAAGGATCAATAATAAACTCACCCGTTCGGTTTAACTCATTTCTTATTTCTTCGGTAGCGGTAATACCTAAATCAAGTCCTCCGTAGGGAGATTCATTATGAAACTCGAGAAGAACAACTTTTTTCTTAACACCTGTAAAGAATTTTCTTGGCGAGGTTCTGGGCATTCTGCCTTGATGATTTCTTTTAATCACTTCTCCAGCACAACTGACGATAAAAAGAAAAATGACAGAGATATTTAATATTTTAAGCATAAAAGCTGCCCTTCTTAAGTATTCCTAAATTATTATAAAATTCTTTAGGATGATTTTCTTTGAGAGGTCTTTTTTTCCTTTTCACCTTGTAATTCGCCTTCAATTGCTGGAGCTTTTCGATAAATATTCAACACATATGGTCTTTCGGGGTCATCTATTCTAATAAAAAGGCCATCCCCAAAGTTTTCATTATTTAGTTTTGATAGAAAAGAGAGGAAATCCTCTTTTGCGCCAAGAAATCGAACTCCAATTTTGATTTCAGGGCCCTCAAGGCGGTCAATAGAAGGATTGATTTGAAAGGATACACCCTGCCCTTGAAGGTAAGAGTTAAAAGAGAAGACTTCCTGAATATTACTGACATTTTTTAACGAAACAATAATTTCATTTTGATTGGCCGGAGTACTTTCTAGTTTCTTTTTAAGCTCTCTTAATTCGGGTAAAGGCATATTATAAATTTTTGTGGCAAGCTGAGAACTAAGCTCCTGTGGATTATCAAACTTATGAGCAAAAGAGACGTTTTCCATATCATTATAATGGATAATATCGTTTGAATTTAGATCCTGTAGAATAAAGGAATTTTCAATAAGAAATTCTCTTTTCATCAGAAGTTCATCTTCTTTCACTTTAGTAATATTGATATTTAATTTAAGCCAGGCCGAGTTACCAAAGGCCGTATTACTGGAAGTGCTATTTTCTCCCTCGACACTTTTAGAGATATCAGCGGGTATTTGTGAAAAACGCTTAAGCTCTAATTCCATATCTTCAGTTGCGAAAATGACCTCTTTTACAGATCCTTCTAAATTTTTTTCTAAGAAACCTTTCCAGGATTTGTTAATGACGTCAGCAAAGTCCTTTTTCACCTCCACGCCGGTATCTGGCCAGATCATATTATTTATACTGTATTTGACGCTAACATAAAGTGAATCCAAAAAGCGGCTCTCTCCTTCTCTAGTCAAATTGACATAAATTTTTCCTAAAGCAACTTTATTAACTTTAGCGAGAATCTCTATAAAACGACTATTGGCCATTTGGCTAGAACGGCTCATCTTTTTAATCGAATAGGACTGAATGCAAGAACGAAGATTCATAAAAGTACTTTTGGAGCTTAATCGTTTAGATCTTAAGCTTTTTTTATAAGCCTCTTTGTCAGCTGCATTCAGATTATCTTTATCAATTCCATATTTTTCATCAAGCTTTTCTTTAATGGGTTGAAAAAAAATTTCAAATTTCTCATCGAAGTTTCGCCAAAAGAGTTCGTGATTAAGGCCTTGTTGAGTGAGAGTTTTAGTAATAACTTCTTGATAGGCATTAAACAGAAGCTGACTCTTCACAAAGCTAAGGTTATCATCTTCTAACGCATAAAAGCGTCCATTTCCTTTAATATAGGACGTAATCGTACTAGCGCTTATATGAGTGGATAATATTATACTCATGACCAAAAGCATTCTTGCTATCATTCTATACCTCTCCATTGATTATAAATCGGACACACTTCTCATTAAAAATGTCATTTACCTTATTGGCAAGTTGTGGTGTTGGGTCAATAAAAAACTCTTTCCCTAAAGGCAGCCTGGCCCTTCCTTTTTCACTTTGAAAAATGATGTGGGCAGGTGTACTTCCTTGAAAGTCCTCTAGCGTTGTTTTAAGTTTGTTTATCATCTCAGGAGCTATTTTTTCTATATCTAGACTTATACGCACCCCTGTTATCTTTTCTTCTCTTTCATCTCTAAGTCTTGTAATTTTGGTAGGAAAAAGTTTTTTTGGTTCCTCTTTGGTATTAATTTGCCCTTCTATAATGACAGGCTCGTCGGTATGAAGAAATTCTTCATATTCCGTAAAAACCTTTGGGAATACGACACATTCAATTTTACCTGTGAGATCTTCCAGATTGGTAAAGGCCATTTTATCGCCTTTTTTAGTTAATATGGTCTTGGTTCCAGATAGTAGTCCACCTAATACAACGTCTCTTTTGGCGCCATTGTCCCACTTACGCTCTTTTGATGGCCCCATATTTTTAAGAGGTTCGAGTTCGTAAGCTCTCGAAATATTCATTGTACCTAACTTTTTTAGGTCATCGGCATATTGATCAAGGGGATGCCCCGAGACATAAATACCAAGGAGTTGAAATTCATAACCAAGTTTTTCTTTATCATCGAACTCCCTAAATTCTTCAAGTTCAAGAAATTTTTCTGATGATTCTTTCGCGAGTCCAAAAAGATTACCTTGCCCAAGCCTCTTTTCTTCTGAAACTTTATTTCCATGAATCATTACTTTTTCCATGGAGTTCATTAAAGACTTTCGAGTAAGTCTTTCACAGGTATCAAAGGCCCCAACTTTGATAAGCGATTCGACACTTCTTTTATTAACAATTCTTAAGTCAACTCTTTCACAGAAATCAACAAATCCTTTAAAGGGGCCATTTTCTTCTCTTTCACGAACAATTTCTTTTACGGCCGGAGCGCCCACGTTTTTTATGGCCCCCATAGCGAAGCGAAGTTTTCCATTGGAGACGTTAAAAAGCCAAATAGACTCATTAACATCTGGAGGTAGTACCTCGATATTATTTTTCCTACAGTCATTTATATAAAGTGTAATTTTATCGGCATTATTAAGCTCAGTACTCAAAAGGCCTGCATAAAAACAAGAAGGATAGTAATACTTTAAATAGGCCGTTTGATAAGCAATAAAAGCATAGGCAACGGCATGGGATTTGTTAAAACCATATTCTGCAAACTTTGCCATGGCATCAAAAAGCTCAATCGCCTTTTTTTCATCAAATCCTTTTTCAATAGCACCTTTACGAAAAATTTCACGGTGACGATCCATTTCCTCACGTTTTTTCTTACCCATAGCTCTTCTAAGCATATCGGCTTGTCCAAGGGAGTAGCCAGCTACCAGTCGGGCAATATTCATAACTTGCTCTTGGTAAACAATAACTCCCAGTGTATCTTTCAAGACACCTTCTAGTTCTTGAAAGGGATAAGAAATCTCTTTTCGACCATTTTTAATTTCGACAAAATCATCTACCATACCAGATCCCATAGGGCCTGGTCTGTAGAGCGCATTGATGGCCGTTATGTCTTCAATTGAGTCTGGATGAATCCTTTTACAAAGATCAATCATTCCTGATGATTCTAGCTGAAAGACTCCAGTCGTTTCACCTTCTGCAATATATTTATAAACATCAGAATCCTCCAAATCGATATTTTCAATATCGAAGTGTGGATCTGAACTTTTTCTTATATGTTCGGTGGCATAACTTATAACCGTAAGGGTTTTTAATCCTAAGAAATCAAATTTTACTAGTCCAATTTCTTCTGACCAATTTTTATCAAATTGAATTACTCTTTCTTCGTTGGCCCCTGTTAATAGAGGACAATACTTTACTAAAGGCTCGCTTGTAATAATGACCCCTGCTGCATGGATTGAAGCATGTCGACTAAGCCCTTCTACTTGTCTGGAGTAATTAATGACTTTTTTAATTTTAGGGTCTGTATCCATGAGCTCATTAAATTTTGGCTCTTGCTCTAGTGCCTCATCGAGGGTGATGCCAAGCTCCTCTGGTACTAATTTTGAAAGCATATCCGCTTCTGAGTAAGGAAGACCTAAAACTCTGGAAACATCTCTTATGGCCGCTTTAGCAAGAAGTTTTCCGAAGGTTACAATTTGGCCAACACGTTCTGTGTTATATTTCTCTGTAACGTAATTAATAACCTCACCTCTTCTTTGTTGACAAAAATCAACATCAAAGTCTGGCATAGATATACGTTCGGGATTTATAAATCTTTCAAAGAGAAGGTTGTAAGGAATGGGATTGATATTGGTAATTTTTAAGGCATAGGCAACGATAGAGCCAGCTCCCGATCCTCGACCAGGGCCAACGGGGATATCTTTTTCTTTTGCCCATTGAATAAAGTCTGCAACAATAAGAAAGTATCCCGTGAAACCCATGTCGCATATCATATCGAGTTCTTCTTTAAGTCTCGCAAGGTATTGAGGCTTATGTTCTGATTCCCAATTTTGTTCTTTAACGATTTTAATAAAGTGAGGACCAGCAAACCTCTCCTCAAGGCCTTCTAAGGATTTCCTTCTAAAAAACTCATCCTCTGATTCATCTGTATTGATATCGAATTTAGGGAGATGATAGATTTGGTTTCCATTTTCATCTTTCCACTTGAGATCTACATTACACATTTCTGCAATGTTCTCTGTATGAGAAATGGCCTCGGGGAGATCTTTAAATAGCTCCCTCATTTGCTCATCATTTTTAAAGTAGTTTTGTTCTCCTTCTAGGACAATACGCTCTTCATCACTTAATGTTTTTTTTGCTCCAACACATACTAAAACTTCGTGGGCCTTAGCATTTTCTTTATTTAAATAATAAACCTCATTGGTGGCAACCAGTGGTATGGAAAGATCTTTTGCTATAGAGATTAACTCGTTATTGATTTTGTCTTCTTCTGAACGGCCATGTCGATGAACTTCTAAAAAGAAGTTTTCTCCAAAAAGGTCTTTCATCTTTTTTAATGATGCTTTGGCCTTATCGTCTTGACCATCAAGTAATAATGCTCCCGCTTCTGCCTTGGCACCTCCAGAGAGGAAAATAAGATCTTCTTTAAACTCTTCAAATAAACTAACATCGGCCCTAGGTTTGTGATGAAGACCTTCTAAATATGCTTTAGATAAAATTTGGCAAAGGTTTTCATAACCTTTATTACTTTTGCATAAAATTGTAGCATGATAAATTCCAAGCTTGGCCTCGAGTTCATCTTGTGATTTTAGACGACTATAGTTTTTTAGTTCAGGGACAGAAAATCTATCTTGGCAGTAAAAAACATCGGCCCCTAAAATTGGCTTAATTCCTTGTTTTTTTGCCTTAACATAAAACTCGATTGCACCAAACATATTCCCCTGATCAGTCATAGCAACAGAGGACATATTATATTCTGAACTCTTTTTAATAAGTTCTTTAATTTGAACAGTACTCCCTAATAGAGAATACTCTGTATGGACATTAAGATGTACAAAAGACATGATACTCCCAAAGTAGGTATTATATTATTATTAGGCCTAAGAAGACTAGAGTCTTGAGTGAGAACCGTCACAATAAGGTTTACGCTTTGATTCTAAGCATCCACATATGAGAACAGTTTTATCTTCTTTAAAGGTTTCTATAAACGGTTTATCTTCAGTTCCTTTATGACTACCATCACAATAAGGAGGGTTTGAACTTTTTCCGCACTGACAAATAGCGAGTCTTTCTCCGGCCTTAACCTCAACTAAATAGGCACTATCTTGCCATCCTTTCATTTCTACTCCTTATCAATGGTTTATAACAGTATCGCTGAATTTGTTTAAGGGGAAGGAGAAATGGTTTGATTTATAAATCGTTTTACATCTTCAAACATCTTTGGATTATTAAGCGTAATGTCATTATGGCCCTTCGTTTCATAGCTTGAAAGCCTAGAGTTTCTAAAAAAGGTGTTTAGCTCTTTTCCCATCTCATAGGGTACAATCTCATCTCTGACGCCATGTAATATTAGAACAGATGCATTAACTGTTTTTGCCCATTGATCTTGTTCAAGAGGGTAACGAATGATCCATTTTATGGGAAGAAAAGGGTAAATCTTTTGGGCCAAGGCCCTAACTGAAGTAAACGGTGACTGTAGAATAAGCCCTTTAATAGGATAAAGCATGGCCAGATGGGTTGCTACTGCAGCACCTAATGACTCTCCATAGAGAAAAATAGGTTTATCAGAGGGCAGGCTTAAGTAAAGTTGTTTTGCATTTTCTAAAAGTTCTTTCTGACTGGGTAATTTTCTATCTTCGGCATAGCCTGGGTATTCAACAAATAAGACATCAAGGGAGAGGTTTTTAAAATGTTCTAATAGATAAAGTCTATCACAGGCCCTTCCCCCATTACCGTGAAAGTGAATGAGTGTCCCTTTTGACTCTGAGCTTTTCCATTTATAATATCTCAATCCATTCTCATTAACTATTTCTATCCTGTCATTATAATAGCAAGTGGAAAACGGTGTCTTATCGGGAAAGAAAATTAAATTTTTTTGAAAATAAAAGACAAGTACAATAATAATTGAAAAAAAGATAAAGAGAGTTACAAGTAATTTAATCATAGTTTAATTATACTGAAAGTAGTAAGAATTCTTTTTATTCTTCCTCTTCTTCACTATCAGAGTCTTCTGCTTCTGCTTCTGCTTCTGCTTGAGTTTTGCTATGAAGAACTTCTTTATTTTTCTTTTCGAAGTCCTCTTTCTCTTTGGCCTCTTTCTCTGCTTTTTCTTTGAGGTAAATCTTATCTACCTCTCTTCTAATGGCCTTTTTAAGGCCTTCATCCCAACCATGTATGAGTCCATGATATATAAAAAAAGCGCCATCTTTTTGAAAGCGTTTTCCTTCTATTGGAATAGTCGTTATATAGACATTCAAACGCTCTGCTATTTTAAATGTTCCAAGGGCCAGCTCTGTTGTCGTTGCAAAAGTTAAACTTGTCTCAGAAAGGCTTCTAATTTCTGCTTTATATTCAACAAGTCCCTGATTGTTGCCTTTTTTAAGGTAAACAACATTTTCGACTTCATCTGATGAGCTAGGTCTTTTTCCAGCTTTTTTATCCTCGGCCATTTTCTTTATTCTTGCATCTCTTATTTTTTGCTTTTCTTTGATGCCAATGATCTCCCCCATTTTAATAATATTTTGAGGGTCTACCGGGCCAGGAAAACTTATTATATTGTGAAAGGATATTTGTTCTTTGATTTGATCTATATCTATCATATTTGAGTTAAACAAAATAACGATAGGGTTATAGCTTTTTAAGGAAATAATTTTTTTAAATAAATTATCTAATATTTTTATTTCTTGTAATCGAATCGCTTCTATCTTTGAAGGATCTCCTTTTGCATCTTCAAGTGTATATGTTATAAGGTTTGGACGCATTCTTTCAATAATTCCATAGTCATCACTAAATGAATCTAGAAAGCGTAGGCTAAAAGGTAGCTTAGTTAAATTTGTATTGAAATTCTTCAAAAAAAGTAATTCCCTATCAACAACGCATATTTTAATCGTTTTTTGATGGGATTCACTTTTAAACTCTTCAACCCACTCTTTAAATTTTTCTTTACTCTCCTGCCTTTGTTGTTCTTTCATGGCCTTTAACGTTTTAGCATCAGGGTAATCTTGAAGCCCTAGCTTTATTTCCGATTCAACAACATCTTCTGGAACGCCTTTATTTTTCTTTCTTATTTTTTCAATAAACTCATCTCTTTCTTTTTCATATTCTTCATAGTCTGGCTCTTCGACAAAAAGGATGTCCGCATCGGCGCTATAGAGATGATCATAGTATATATCGGTATTTTGTGTTCTTGTAACTTTAACTAGATTAGATGATAGATGTTTTTTAAATGTAGAGCAATCAAGATGAATTTCCACTCCCTCAGCCAACACTTGATTTAATTCAAAGTGGACTTTCTCTGGTGTAAAATACCCGATATGCACCTCTTCTTGAAGTTTAATTGGAATTTTACATTTACCTTCTGCGAACTCATATTTATTTAACTTCTCTGGAGAGATATAGTTCATTGGATGAAATACGAGGTCATGAATTTCAGGTGTTTTTACATATATTAATTTAAAATTACTCGCACGTGCCATCTCAACTTGGGTAATATCATCAAGCAGGCCCACTATGGGAATATTCTTAAATTTAATAATTCGATTTACCATTTTTGCAAAAGAGGCCATGTGCTCCCAATGACTGGATATATCAACATAAATTAAGCGAGGGTTTTCCTTTAGGATCTGAATAAGAGTTCCGTAGGGATTAGTATCATTGAGATTTATTATTTGTTTGAAATTCCATTTAAAGCCCGGATAATCCATCTTAAATCTAGTCAAAAGATTATTCATGAAGGCGATATCTTCACCTAGATAAATCACGTTCATTTGACTTGGCTTATTTTCGGCCACTTTTAGTAATCCTTAGTAGACAAATTTAGTCTTCAGGACTGCTTTTCGGACCTTTATTGGTTTAGTTTATATGAATAAAAATTATTTATTCCCATTCAATGGTGCCTGGAGGCTTTGAAGTAATATCATAGACTACTCTAGTTATACCTTTGACTTCATTGGTTATTCTATTAGAGACTTTGGTTAAAAACTCATAAGGTAGTTGAGAATACTTCGCCGTCATACCATCTGAGCTATCAACCATCCGTAAACAAATTACGTTTTCATAGGCCCTTGCATCTCCCTTCACTCCAACCGTTTGAACAGGAAGAAAGACTGTAAAAGCTTGCCAAGTAGCCCCATATAAATCAAAGTTATGAAGCTCTTCAAATAGGATTTGATCTGACTGTTGAACCTTCTTAATTGAATCTAACTTTAGCTCACCTAAGACTCTAATACCAATTCCAGGGCCAGGGAAAGGATGTCTATGAACCCAATCAGGGTTTAGCTCTAACTCTTTACCTATCATTCTGACTTCGTCTTTAAATAATAGCCTTAGAGGTTCAAGCAACTTAAGCTTCATTCTTTCTGGAATACCACCAACATTATGATGACTTTTAATTGTATCTGATTTTCCACCTTTTTTATGTGGAGAGATCGATTCGATTACATCAGGATATAACGTTCCTTGAAGCAGATACTCAAATTTAATACCATGATCTTTTTCATATTCATGAACTTTTTCTTCAAAGACTTCAATAAAGGTATAACCAATTTTTTTCCTTTTTACTTCAGGGTCTGAAACACCCTCACAGGCATTATAGAAATTCTCTTTAGCATCAAGAATGGTTATATTAAGATTTGTTTCTTTTTTTAGAACTTCAATATGATTGTAGTCTTGAGGTCTCAAAAGACCATTATCGACAAAAAAGCAGTGAAGTTTTTCACCAATTACATTGTGGGTTAGCGTTGCTGCTACTAATGAATCAACTCCGCCAGAAAAAGCACAAAGAACGTAGCTATCCCCAACCTGGGAAACAAATTCAATTGCTTCCTGGAGCATTGTTTTGGAATCCCAATCTTGATTAAGGTTTGCAAGTTCATCATAAAAGTGACCAAGAACTTCTTTTCCAAATTCTGAGTGGTCAACTTCAGGGTGAAACTGAAGTCCTAAAATGGGTCTTGAATTATGTTTAATGGCCCCAATAAAGTTATTATTTGTCTCCATCACTACAGAGAATTCACTTGGTGCACTTGAGATATGATCCGAGTGACTCATCCATACGTTAAATTCATCAGGGCAGTTTTCAATTTTAAAATCGCTTGTAAAGTGCACCTTTGAATGACCATATTCTCCTGTAAAACCTTTTTCTACCTGACCATTAAAATGCTTTCCTAGAAGTTGCATACCATAACAAATCCCTAGGATTGGTAGGTCTTCTCTTTGAAAGAGGAAGTCATAATTGTGATTATCTTCAAAAACACTATGAGGGCCACCAGATAAGACGAGGGCCTTAGGGTACTGGCCGTTATTAAAAAGTTCTTCGACTTTTTCTAGAGTTAATATCTCACCAGAGTATCCCAACTCTCTCGTTTTTCTTGTGATCAATTGAGTATATTGAGAGCCAAAATCTACAATCCAAATCTGTCTTGCGGACATATCCTTTCCTTTTTTAAGAGAGCCTATAGTTAGGAGCTTCTTTAGTGATCATTACATCATGAGGGTGACTTTCTTTGAGTGCTGCTTGAGTTATTTGCACAAATTTGGCCCTTTCTCTAAGCATCCCGAGATTCTCAGCACCAATATATCCCATACCAGCTCTAACTCCACCCATCAATTGGTAAAGGTTTGAGCTCAAAGAACCTCTGTAAGGTATTTGCCCCTCTATTCCTTCCGGAACAAGCTTTTTAAGTTCCTCTACGGACCCTTGTCCATATCTATCTTTAGAACCTAATTGCATAGCACCTATAGAGCCCATACCTCGATAAACTTTATAAGTTCTTCCTTGATAAAGGATTGTTTCTCCTGGTGTTTCGTCTGTACCGGCAAGAAGAGAGCCTAACATAACACAAGAGGCACCTGCAGCTAAGGCCTTAACAATATCTCCGGAGTATTTTATTCCACCATCTGCGATGACAGGAACACCTTCTGGAAGACAAACTTCAGCACATTGAAGAACTGCACTAAATTGAGGTACCCCTATCCCAGCAACTACTCGAGTTGTACAAATCGAACCTGGACCGATTCCAACTTTAACTCCATCAACTCCAGCTTTAATTAAATCTCTACAAGCTTCTGCAGTTGCAACATTACCAGCGACAACATCAACTTGGGGGTAATTACTTTTTATCCACTTTACCATTTCAATAACACCCTTCGAGTGCCCATGGGCCGTATCAACCACAATTGCATTGACTTGAGCCTCTACAAGAAGTGTTACTCTTTCTTTTTCTTTGCCGCCAACACCAACGGCCGCAGCAACTTTCAATCTTCCTAAATCGTCTTTATTACTATTAGGAAAATCAATAATTTTCGATAGGTCTCTCATTGTTATAAGACCTTTAAGCCTTCCATTTTCATCAACGATAGGAAGTTTTTCAATTCTATGTTTATGCATCAACCTTCGTGCATCTGTAGTACTTACTTCAGAACTTGCCGTAATGAGTTTTTCTTTTGGAGTCATAACATCTTTAACATTTAGAGAGAGGTTCTCTTCAAACTGCATATCTCTACGAGTAAGTATTCCAACAAGCTTATGATCAGCATCAACTACTGGTACGCCTGTTATTTTATGTCTTTTAGTCAACTCAACAACTGTTGTTAAAGGATCCTCAGGATTGACGGTGACTGGTTTTTGAATGACACCAGCTTCATATTTTTTTACTTTATCGACTTCTATGGCCTGCTCTGTTGCGGACATGTTTTTATGGATGACACCAATACCACCTTCTTGTGCCATAACGATCGCTGTTTTAGATTCTGTTACCGTGTCCATCGCCGCAGAGACCATTGGTAAATTTAAATAAATATTTCGAGAAAACTGAGAGGTATACTTAACCTCACTAGGTAAAATTTCTGAAGAACAAGGAACTAGCAAAACGTCATCATAAGATAGTAGTGGTTTATCAAATAAAATGGCCATGTTTCCCCCAAGAGTAAATTTGGGGGAATATAGCAAATTTTAGTCAAAAATCATAGTGCAGCATTGATGAAGAGTGTAGGAATTTCCCTATCGTGATTTCAATAACTTAGTAGTCTTTCTTGTAGTCTATTTTATAGCTTTTGAGCTTATCGATAAGTTCATTAACCTCTGTGGAGTGCCTCATCTGGTCCTTATACTCTTCTAGAAGACTACTTTCAAATCCAGAAGCAGGCTTTTTTGAAGCAATATCTCTTTGTGGTTTCTTTATTTTCACTGGAGCTACGGCCTTTTTAACACGAGAGACGACTTTGCTCTTTTTTACTCCATGAATATTAATTTTTACACCACTCACCTTTTGATACTTCGGTGAAAACTTCTTTTTTCTTTTCTTACCTGTCAGATGCTTCAACTTTTTTAAACTATCTTCATAGAGGTATGACTCTTTTAAGGACTTATCACTCGGCTCATTAACATTAACAAAGATAATCTTACCCGGTTTTTTCTTTTTACTTGCCGGAGAACGTGTCTTCTCTTCAGATCGAGATTTCATCTCTATGGCACCTTTATCCTGCTGGCTCGCAATTGTTTCTCTCATGAGTCTATTGTTTTTATCCATGGGAGTAACGTTACTAAAAAGCTGCATTATCTTGTTAAAAGAATTATATCCGACTTTTGTGGACCATCTCGGCTGACCGCTCTCGTAATCTTTATCAACGACACTAAAACTGCCCTCAGATACATCTACCTCAGGAAAATTAAGTATAGGATTTTTAACAGCAAGACTACCGTCAAGGGCCAAAACTTGGGTTCTTCCCAATGAGGTATCAAATGATATAACCCCTTCCCCACTTGTGTATCTCACATGAGCATTTGCTGTATGTATAAAAAAGGAACGGTCGGAGTTTTGATAGGATTGTAGCCACAAGTAGCCTTTTTTAAGCTCCAATGCTTTGTTATAGAATTTAACATTTCCTGAACCAGCGAGGTGGTATACATGGTCATAAAAATCAGAAAAGCTTACTTGAGCACCCTCTTCTGTAACGATCTCTGAAAGATCTTGAATGACATCGCCTTTTTTTAACGTTTTAACCTTACCATCGTTAAAAATAAAAACATTGCCAAAAAGATTTTGAATAACAGCAATGTCCTTAGCATATAAAGCAGGTGATAAAAAAAGAGAAATGATTAATGTTTTACTTGTATTTTTGAATAAGGCTTTCATAGCGCACACTTAATATATCCCATTCTTTGGTGTTTCTATATTTTTTCCTAAACTCTTCAACTGTTCTAAAAAAGGCCGCTTTATCACCTAGTTTTAAGTGTGTAAGTCCAACCCACAATTTGGCCCCTCTAAAAAACTTTGATTCCGGATACTCTTCAATGAGTTTATTTAAATGGGTAAGAGTCCAGTCATAATGTTTTCCACTCTCAAAAGCACTAATGCCTGCTTGAAAAAGAATTTGATCATCTACCTTGTTACTTTTGGGATAATTCAAAATCAGTGAATGAAAAAATTGTGAGGCCTTCTCAAAGTCTTTAGATTTATAGGCCTTATCTGCCATACTAATCATCTGTTGAGGTTGCCACTTGTAGACGCTAAATTTAACTAAGTCATTTTGTACCGGTGGTACACTTGCTAAGGTTCGATCCTGCTTCTTTGTACCTTTTTTTTCTAACTGTATATTTAGAAAAGAAATTTGAGATTTTAAAGATTGGTTGTCAAACTTTAGCTGAGTGATGTGATTTTTTAATTCTCGATTTTCCTTGGCAAGAGCAAGAGCGGCCTTTTCGAAGTTATTTATCTCCCTGGCCCTATCGCTTACTCTTTCAGCAAGGTCACATGACACAAGACTAAAAGAAATTCCTAATAAAAGTAGTGTTTTAAAAAACATATTCATAGCTTTACCACCCCTGTGATGGTCAATAATTTCAATACCTCCTCGGTCTTTGTGAAAATTTTTTTAATTTATTAAACAACGCAATTATTAGGGAAAAATCAATCAAATTAGACGATATTTCAGGTGCTTAGCGACTCCCCTAATAATTGATAATGTGATAAAAGAATGAAGTCACTCATTTAGGAAAAAACATGAAATTAATATATTTGGCCCTTCTTCTTTTTATTCCCTACCTCCACGCTCAAGATAAGAGTATTCCAGATGAGCCAGTTTTAGTTTCGACCAAGCTTTGGAACAAAGGTGAAGACCAATTTCTCGTACTTACTTTTAAAAATCATGAAGGCTGGCACACATACTGGAAAAATCCAGGAGATGCAGGTCTACCAATCAATACTGTGTTTGAACAAAATGGGACTAAGTTAGATATTGAGGAGCTTGAATGGCCTATTCCTAAAAAGTACATAGAACCCGGGGATATCATGGCGTATGGTTACTCTGGAACCTATTCCTTTTTTTACCCATATAAGGATATTTTACAACAACTCAATGGCCGAGCTGTTCAAATCAAATCAAAGTGGCTTGTCTGTAAGCATGTGTGTATACCTGGACAAGTAAGCATTAATGTTGAGTTAACGACCAGTCAGTTAGAGCTCAAAGATAGTAATCCCTTCGCTGTTACTGATAAAATGCTAGAAAACCAGTTCAACGCTTTACCAAGTAAGTTACCTTGGCCAACTGAGCTTGATATTCTCCTTTTTAAATCAGATGGTGAAGAAAACCTTTTGGCCCTTCAATATAGTTTTTATTCTTCACAGCAAAAAGTGGTTTTTAACACGGCCCAAAACCTCATCATGCCTTTTCCTCAAGTTCCTTTTAATTTTAAAAGGGAACAACTCTATCAAGATAAGAAGAAAAACTTTTACGGAAAGATCCTTATTGAGTGGGATGGTGAATACCAAGAACCAGAGATACCCCTACCTAAAAATGGCCAGTTTTCTCAGGCCTATCCATTAAAGTTTCTCTATCAAAACCCTAAAGATGGCAAAACATATATCATCCAAAAAGACTTTGCTGACTTTAACACCAAAGGATTTAAGGCCGGCCAAGAGTTTTTAAGTCTATTAGAGCCCATAAAGGCAAATACCGAGGGCCCTCAAGAAAAGACCAAGGAGTCAGAAGCATCCATTTGGTATTTCATTTTCATGGCATTTATAGGGGGATTGATTCTGAATGTAATGCCTTGTGTATTACCTGTTATATCTCTTAAGCTCTTTGGACTTCTTGCCCATGGGCATGACAGTAAAAAAGACATTTTTCTTCATAATTTTTTCTATTCACTGGGAATCATTATTTCTTTTATGGTTTTGGCCACTATTGTTTTAATTATTAAATCTGCTGGAGACTATGTCGGCTGGGGCTTTCAATTACAATCTCCTTCTTTTGTGGCCGTGATGATCTTCATCATATTTATATTTTCACTAAACTTATTTGGACTCTTTGAGTTTAGCACACCTGGTGGTCGTGTACTGGGAGATGTAGAGCTTAAAAAAGGTTTTGGCGGTGATTTTTTATCTGGAGTTCTGGCGACAATACTTTCAACTCCTTGTAGTGCACCTTTTCTTGGGACGGCCCTTACTTTTGCATTTACCTCTAGTTGGCAAACAATCCTTATTGTCTTTTTCTTTATTGGTATAGGACTTTCATTTCCCTTTATCATAACGGCCTTCTTTCCTTCAATAATCTCGTTTCTTCCCAAACCTGGTAACTGGATGGAAACAGTTAAAAAATTTCTTGGACTTACACTTTTACTGACTATTATCTGGCTTATGGATGTTTTTGTATCTCAGGTAAGTGGTACCTTACCTCTTTTAAAACTTAATACATCTCTTGTTCTTATCTTTTTTGCTTTTTATATTAGAAAAAGTTTTTCAAAGAAATCTGTAATTACATTTTTATTATTCTTTGTATCACTGTTTTTTCTTGTAAATATTATCATCACTTCGCATTCAGGCGCTGACTCTACTCACCTTATGGAGGATAAAAAGAATACAGGATTAGATTGGGAAAAATGGAGCCCTCAGCTTTTTGAGGAGCTCAAAGATTCAAAGACTCCAACATTTGTTGATTTTACTGCGAAATGGTGTTTTACCTGTAAAGTTAATGAAAAGCTCGTTATTGAAACTAGTGAGTTTAAAAACTTTATTGAGGCCAGTGGAATAAGATTACTTCTCGCTGATTGGACAAGAAGAGATGAGA
>JAURDE010000159.1 GCA_030828105.1 Bdellovibrionota bacterium
AAATGAAGATGATATTGAAATATATCAATATAAGAATGTTGTAGATAGCGTTAGAGATAGTATTCTTGAGATTGATTTAGAAAGTGCCAAAAACCTTGATGAAGATGTAGAGGTAGGTGACCAACTTGGTATAAGAATTGAAAACCCTAATTTTACAAGAGTTGATGTCCAAACGGCTAAGCAAATTATCTTTCAAAAGGTAAGAGATGCTGAAAGGGAAATCTTGTTTGCTGAGTTTAAACATAGAGAAGGTGACCTTATAACAGGTATCGCAAGAAGATATGAAAGAGGGAATATTATTGTTGATCTAGGAAAGGCCGATGCAATATTACCTCGCCGAGAAATTATTCCGGGAGAGAACTTTAAGCCTGGTGATAGAATTCAGACCTATTTATCAGAAGTTGTAATGACAAATAGAGGACCTGAAATTAGACTTTCAAGAACATCACCTCTGTTTCTTGTTAAACTTTTTGAAATTGAAGTTCCTGAGATCCAGGATGGAACAATTGAAATCAAATCAGCGGCCAGAGAGCCTGGATTCAGGGCCAAAATAGCTGTCGTTAGTGTTGATAAAGACATTGACCCTGTAGGGGCCTGTGTTGGTATGAAAGGAAGTAGGGTTCAAAATATAGTGAATGAGCTCCAAGGTGAAAAAATTGATATTGTAAAGTGGTCTGATGATCTTGAAACCTTCTGTAGGTCAGCGTTGGCCCCTTCAGAAATTTCAAATATTCAAACGAATCATGAAGATCAAATGATGGATGTTATCGTTGAAGATGATCAACTCTCTTTGGCCATCGGTAGAAGAGGTCAAAACGTTAGGCTTGCGGCAATGTTAACAGGTTATAAGATAAATATTCTCTCTAAAAGTAAACTTCAAGATAAGTTTAAAAGAGCAGCTGAAAACCTTATGCAGGTTGAAGGTGTTACTGATACAAGGGCCCAGGTACTTGTTCAAAATGGTGTTATGTCTGTGGGAGACCTTGCTGCTCACTCGACTGAGGGTTTAGCAGATTTACTAGAAATAGCCGAAGAAGAGGCCAGTGTGATTATTGACAAGATCCACGCTCGTATCGAGGCAGGTGATATTCAGCTTCAACCTGAAGAGGAAGAAGAAATTGTTTCCGCTTCTGCTATTCCTGCATACTCAGGGATACTTGCAGAGGATAAAGTAGATGAAGAAGATGGCGAAAAATTCTCTGATGCTGAAAAACGTTTAAGAGAAGAGCTAGCAGCATTTAAATTGAAGTAAATTAAAATAAAAAGTGCAGTTTAATTAGGAGTACTTTTAATGCCTATGAAAATATTTGAATTGGCCAAAGAAATTGAATTGAAGCCTCTCGACTTAGTTGAGTTTTTAAAAGGTAAAGGTTTTTCTGTAAGAAATCACATGAACTCTCTCACTGATGAAGAAGTTGATCAGGTACGAGGCTTGATTGAGGCCCAAAAGGCTGAGTCTGCCGAGGCAAAGAGTACGACAAAAAAGAAGAAAACAACTAAGAAGAAAAAAACAACGACGAAGAAAAAAGTTGTTATAAAAGCTGATGCCGATGGTGCTGAAAAGAAAAAAACCAAAAAGAAGCGGATAGTTGTTAGAAAGAAAAATGAACCTGAAAAAGTCGAGCCGGTTGTTGAAGATATAAAAATAGAAACTTCAGTGCCTGTAGCCCCCTCACCAGAAGAAGTTAAAGACTCTATTGCATTAGAGGCTTCTACAGAAGCTTCTGTGCAAAAAGTGGAGCCGGAAGCTAAGGCTAAGGCCGTAGGTGGTTTAAGAATTGTTAAAGCCGCAGAGAAAAAAGAAGAGCCAAAGAAAGAAGAAGCAAAAAAAGCAGAAAAAGAAGAAGATAAGAAAGAGTATTATAAAGAAAAAGTACACAAGTTTACTCCTGTTTATACACCACCTAAGGAAGAGCTCACTCAATCTAATAATACAGAACAAAGTGCTGATGGCGATGACCCTGATAGAGATAAAAAAGATACGGACTCTAAGAAAAGATTAGGTGGATTAGCATCTATGATGAGTGGGAAAAAGACCGTTCTTAAAAAAGCTGAGGCCATTAATCTTTCAAAAACAGAACAGGAATTAAAAAATTATACCCTAAATTCTTTTGGTAAGCCTATTTATACTGCAATAAAGAAAAAAAGGACCTTCACTGGAGTTGGGGAAAAGACTAAGATTACAGAGGTTAAGGACGCAAAACGAGTTGTTAATATTCATGAAGCTTGTACAGTTGATGAACTTGCTCAAAAGCTAAGTACAAAAACATCTAAAATGATTGATAAAGTTCTTGATATCAATCTTTTGTTGAAAGGCACTGACTACGTAGGTATTAAATTAGCTGGTAAAATTGCAGATTTATATAATTATCGTGTTGAAAATAAATCTTTTGATGAATCCGAGTTTATTGACAAGGGTGAACTAACAGAAAAAGAAAAAAATAAACTTCCAGGAAGAACGCCTGTCATCGCAATTATGGGTCATGTTGACCATGGTAAAACAACTCTTCTAGATTCTGTAAGAAAAGCAAAAGTTGCTCAAGGAGAAGCAGGCGGAATTACTCAGCATATTGGTGCTTATCAAGTTCAAGCAAGAGATAAGAAAATAACATTTCTTGATACTCCTGGACACGAAGCTTTCCATTCTATGAGACAACGTGGGGCCAACGTTACAGATATTGTTGTTCTTGTTGTCGCTGCAGATGATGGAGTTATGCCTCAAACAAGAGAGTCGATTAAGTTTTGTGAAAATGCAGGTGTTCCTATAATTGTTGCCGTTAATAAAATGGACAAAGAAGGGGCAAATCCAGATAGAATTAAAACATCTTTAGCTGAGTTGAACCTATCACCCGAAGAATGGGGTGGTGAAACTCAATATGTTCACATCTCTGCTCTAAAGGGAGAAGGGATTGATGATCTTCTTGATGCTATCCTTCTCCAAGCCGAAATACTTGAACTTAGAGGGGTAGATAAGGGAAGTGCACATGGAATGGTTATCGAATCTCGTCTTGAGCAGGGAAGAGGACCGGTTACAACTGTTCTGATTCAAAAGGGAACACTTTCTAAAGGTGACAGCATAGTTGTAGGTGAGTGTTATGGACGCGCCAGAAGTTTAATGGACTTCAATGGTAAGACCCTTAAGTCCGCTGGACCTAGTACTCCTGTTCAGATTCTTGGTTTAAATGAGCCACCAAATCCGGGTGATGAGTTTAATGTTGTTAAAAACGAAAGAGAGGCCAAGAAGGTAGTAGAGAATCGGATTGATAATAGAAAGAAACTGGAGAGTGCTCCTACAAAACCAAAAGTTTCTCTTGAAGATTTCTTTAGTAATGCGGCCCTTGAAGGCGCTGAAAGTAAGACACTTAAAATTGTTATTCGCGCGGATGTTCAAGGTTCTTACGAAGCGGTTGTTCAATCTCTTCAAGGCCTTGGCACAAGTGAAGTCGATGTTAAGATCATTGGCGGTGGTGTAGGTCCTATTAATGATAGTGATGTTCAGTTGGCCGAAAGTGCTGGGGGTATTATCCTAGGGTTTAATATGAGACCAAACACAACAGCAAGAAGATTGGCCGAAGATAAAGGGGTAGAAGTTAAGACTTACTCTGTTATCTATGAACTCATAAATGACGTCAAACTCGGTCTAGAAGGTCTTCTTGATCCTGAGTTTATTGAAGAATATGTTGGTCGAGCAGAGGTTAAGGAAACCTTTAATATACCTAAAATCGGTACAATTGCTGGTTCCCAAGTTATTGAAGGTAAGATCGTTGATGGTTGTAGTATTAGACTTCTTCGTGATGGAAAAATTATTTTCGATGGGAAAATGTCATCACTTAAGAGGTTTAAAGATGATGTTAAAGAAGTTCGAAATGGCCTTGAATGTGGTATTGGACTTGAAAACTTTAACGATGTTAAAGTAGGTGATTTATTTGAAGCCTACAGAACTATTGAAAAGAAAAGAACACTAGAAGACTCTGCTTCTAGACAAGAAAGTGCCGCTTCTCCAGCGCCCTAAAGGATATATTTGTGGCCAAGAAAAAGTTTGGAAAAGAGAAATACGAAGAAAGAATATTGAACTCAGTTAATTCTTTTTTCAGAACCCAGTTAGGGGATCCTCGGTTTCAGTTTATCTCGGCCACAAAAGTTGATCTTAACCAGGATTATTCTCAAGTTATTATTTATTGGGATACTTTTGATCTTTCTCGTAGAGATGAGATTGATCAAAATATTGACTCATTAAAGAAAAAAGTAAGAGGTTATCTTTCAACTGTTCTTGATGTAAGGCATGTTCCTGAAGTTTCTTTCGCCTATGACTCTCAATATGTTGATGAGATGAAAATCTCTGAGATTTTAGATAACGAAAAGAAAAAACAAAGTTGAGTATCTCTCCTTCTATCTACTGTATTCATAAACCTATAGGCCCAAGTAGCTTCCAAGTGGTAGGGTTATTTAAGAAAAAAATTGGACGTCCAAAAATTAAAATAGGTCACTTGGGAACTCTAGATCCCTTTGCGAGTGGTCTGCTTCTAATAGGAGTTGGAGGGGCCCTTCGCTTAAATGAGGACTTCAATTCATCAGTTTCAAAAGTTTATAGATGTATTGGAAAACTCGGTGAAAAAACAGATACTGGGGACTTAAAAGGTCGTGTTATAGATACCTCTCACGTAAATACTTATGATGATCTTGAGGAACTAGAAAAACAGATTCAAAGTAAATTTTTAGGTGTTTATGAGCAAAGTCCTCCTGCCTACTCAGCGGCCAAATACAACGGAAGGCCCTTATATCGGTATGCTCTAGAAGGTATAAAAATAGAAAAACCTCCCAAAAAAAGGTTTATTCACAATATTAGAGTACTAGGTTTAAAGGGAAATTTATTAGAACTCGAATGTGATGTGGGCACGGGAACTTATATAAGGACACTCTTTGAAGATGTTGCAGCATTAATGGGGACATGCGGTCACTTAATTGAGCTTGAGAGAGTCTCAATAGGGCCTTTTTCCGTCAAAAATGCTCTCGATTTAGAGTCATTGAGCGGGCAAGATATTCTAGCTCGTTCTATACCAGTAGATAAACTCTTGAAGCTGGCGCAAATAAAACTTGGGCCAGAACAGGCCCATAAATATTCCAATGGTGTTGTTATAAGACACACTATGTCTCAAGGAAAATATTGGATTTATAACCTCGATCAAAAACTTTTAGGACTTGGGGAAATTGATGAAAATAATATGCTTCGCCCAAAAATAAATTTTAATTAGCTCTGTTACGCTAAATATAATAAAAAAATGGACCAAATCCCTTGAAATAACTTGGCCTTACCTTAAGTAGGGTATTATAGTAGAGGTATATATGTTTTTAATTTCTCGCTGATGTTAAAGGGAGTTATTTCCATGAATGTTGTCCTCATTTCATTTTCCTTGGCGCTAGTTCTGGCCCTGGGATTAGTCTTTACGCTAGGCGGACTCAGTTTGTTATCTGGTGCTATGGAATTTTTCTTTGGTAAACCTAAGCTATATTTTCTTAAATCTAGTGCCAAAAAGAAATTTTCATTCGGCTTTAGATTTAATGACGATAAAGAACCGGCCAAGTTTGATATGGTGAGAGTAAGACAATACAACCCATTTGGTAGTCCTACTCAAACAGAGGTTACCAGAAGTTTTTCCCCTCAAGGAAGTAGCTTTGCTACAGAAGTTGAGCTTGGTGAAAGTCTTACCCAAATGCAAAAGTCGGCAGGACTAGATAAGTCTATTATCTCTGTAACACTCTTTAGCTCAAAGGATGGAATCTCACACGAGTTCAATTTTAAAGGCCAAGTATTTATGGATAAAATGGCCCATGCCGTGGAGACATTAGAAGAATTTGAGAAAAAGTTTAAACCTAAAAAAGTTAAACCTCTTTACCAAACAACGTCTAAGTCTTTTATCGCTGAGCCTCTTCCTAAATCAGGTGCTCAACTTAAATTGGCCACAAATCCACAGTTTGCAGGGGATTTTGCTGCAGCTGCTGGAGCAGAAGGTGGAGCTGCCGTTGAGACTTTTTCAGTAAGTAAGGTCTGGATTGAAGCAGGTTGTATCATTTGTAATGCTTGTGAAGATATTGCTCCAGACGTATTTTTAGTCAACGATGAAGGCTGTATTGTTAAAGATGGTGCTCCT
>JAURDE010000101.1 GCA_030828105.1 Bdellovibrionota bacterium
AAGAAGGGCCCCTAATATCTTTGACCGTCTCTAAATAAATTTAATTTACACTTTCATATTTAATAAGGGTGACCAAGTTTTCAACAACTTGGTTACCCTAAATTGTTGAAACTATACCCCTAATATTGGCCTATTATTTGCTCATTAATTAGCAGAGAAATATTTTTAAGGGGGAAACTTTATGAAAGCATTACTTTTGCTAACAATCACTTCATTTCTTTTTATCGGCTGTGGAAAGTCAGAACAAGGAGCAACGGCCGCAACATCAGTAAGCAATGGTCCTATTAAGGGTGTACCAGACGTAGTAGGCAACACTGATAAGAATAAATTTCGGACCTTAGTGGCTGAAGGAAAGTTCTTTAAACCAGAACATGATTATATTAAGTTTTTCTATCAAAGCTTTGATAGTCAAAGCTTCTCTAGAGCACTTTTAGATAAGACAATTATCGAAAGAGACTCAAATGACCCAATGGCATCTGCCAAAACTCATCAACAGATCATCGACCACTTGGTGAAAGTAATAGATAATGCTAAACAAAGTGAAGTTCTACCTGGTTCCAATGGTACAATTTGGCGATTTATGGATTCAAATAACGCGATTTACGAGATTGACTTAAATTATCCATTAGCTTTGAACCCCATTTCTAAATGGGTTATCAACCCTGGTACAAATAGTGATTATCTAGGTGGACTAATCACCATAAATACAGGAAGTAGCTACTCCGGTTATACAATGATTAAGAGTCATTACATTCTAAAATAAATATACACCAATTCCGGCCCTCAAAAGAGGGCCTTTATATTTAAAGCATTTTCTTTAACTTTTCAAAAGACTTACTACTAACCTTATTTCCAACTACTGTTGATTTATTGGCCATAGCATTCATTTGAAGGACTCTTTCTTGGCTTGGTGGATGAGTGCTCATAGCATCAGCTAGAGGTGCTAAAAGCGAGTTTTGGTTTTTCTTATACTGTTGTTCCATACCAAGAAGTTTCGAGTAAAAAAGACCAATATGATCTTTGTGGTAACCGGCCTTAAGAGAAGTTTTAAAGCCTATTCGATCCGCTTCCATTTCATCTTCTCTGGAGTTGGCCATAAAACCATACTTTTGTATAAGTAAGCCGCCACCTACTCCGGCCATACCTCCATACATCATGGCCCTTTTAAGACATTCCCTATCCTGTTTAGAACAAAGTAATTTCCCTAAACCAAAACCTGCTGCTCCCCCTAAAATGGCCCCTCCTAGTCCATACATCCATGACTTCTTCTCTTCTTTCTTAGCAGCTTCTATTCTTTCGGCCGTATGCCTGGCCTGAATATGACCGATTTCATGCCCTATGACTCCGGCCAGTTCAGCTTCTGTATCTGCCATTTTAATAAGTGGGGCCGTTACAAAGACTGTCCCTGCCGGTAAAGCGAAGGCGTTAACATTTTTAACATCCACAACTGTAAAATTATAACGATAAGGATTTCCATTTAAATTATTGGCATGAACTATCTTTTGTCCCAAGTTTTCAATATAAGACTGAGCATATGAGTTTTTATGAGGAGGATAATCTTTTCTCATTTTAGGAAGAACTTCCTGAGTCATTTTCTGCTCATCGGCCACTGTCATACTTGTATACTGTCCTGTATTATCCCCTTCCCTACTTCTGTCAGAAGTCATAGTTGCACAGCCAGTCAATAGAATTGGCAATGCCGTTATAAAGGCCCTTCGTCCCGTTACTGTTGAGTTAAGCGCCATTAAATTTTCTTCTAATAAATGAAGTGCCTTTTTTTCATCCATAAAAACTCCTTCTTAACTCAAATTATAACTGCTAAAAAATAAAGTGCAAAACAACACTTCTCTTGGCTTTATGCTCATTTTTTAATAGTAAATAATTATGAATTTTGAATATCCTACCCTTGAAGGGAAAATAGTTAAAAGATACAAAAGGTTTTTTGCCGATATTGAACTTGATTCCGGTGAAATTGTTACGGCCCATACTCCAAATACAGGCTCTATGAAGACCTGTTGGGAGCCTGGATGGAAGGCCTTCATTTCTCATAATGATAATCCTAAAAGAAAGCTTAAATACACTTTAGAAATGACTCATAATGGAAAAAGCTGGATTGGAGTAAACACCTCCCGTCCAAATCATATTGCTAAAGAGGCCATTGAAAAGGGAGTTGTCGAAGAACTACAGGGTTATCAATCTATAAAGCCAGAGCATAAAGTCGGCAATAGCAGAATTGACTTGTTACTTTATGATGGTGAATTAAAGTCTCCTGAGAAATGTTGTTATGTAGAAATTAAAAATGTCACTCTTAAAGGTGAAGGGACTCTTGCTCTTTTTCCAGATGCTGTAAGTGAAAGAGGACAAAAGCATTTAAAAGAGCTTATTGATCTTGTCGAAAAAGGTCATGAAGCTGCGATGCTATTTATAGTCCAAAGAGAGGATGTTGATAGTTTTTCTCCTGCTCATGAAATTGACCCAAAGTATGGTAGTCTTCTTAGGCAGGCCTATGACAAAGGCGTTAAGGTTCTAGCCTATCGCTGCGCACTAAGCAAAGAGAACATCACTTTAAAAGACAAGCTTACAATTAAGCTTTAGCCATTTCTTGTCATTCTTAGCTTATTTAGACAAAATAGCTCTACTTTCTAAGGGAGATATAATGCTTCGTACTATACTTGTACTCTTATCAGTTTGGTCTACTCATTCCTTTGCTCAAACTTTCGTTTATTGCTCTGAAGGTAGCCCATCCGCCTTTAACCCTCAAGTCACAACCGATGGAACATCTAACAATGCCTCTGCTCATACCATTTATGAAAGACTTGTCGATTTCGAATACGGTACGACAAAAATAATTCCAGGCCTAGCAACAGACTGGCAAGTTTCCAAGGACAAAAAGGTTTATACCTTTAACCTAAGAAAAGGCGTAAAGTTTCACAAAACAAAATATTTTTCCCCTACTCGAGACTTCAATGCTGACGATGTTCTTTTCTCATTTCATAGACAAATGAATAAAGAACACCCATTTCATAAAGTTGGAGGTGGTATTTACGAGTATTTTCAGGCCATGGAAATGGACAAACTCATCAAAGATATTAAAAAGTTAGACGACTACAAAGTCCAAATTACATTGAACCAAGTAGAAGCTCCTTTTCTTTCCAATCTGGCCATGAGCTTTATGTCAATTCTGTCTGCCGAATATGGTGAGCATCTTAAGGCAAAAAAGGAAATGGATAACATCGATCATAGACCTATAGGAACTGGTCCTTTTGTATTTTCAAAATATATTAAAGATACTCTTATCAGGTACAAGAAAAATAAATCATACTGGGGCACTTCCGCTAAAGTAAAAAACCTCGTCTTTAGTATCACTCCTGATGCCAACGTAAGATATCAGAAATTGAAAACAAATGAATGCCACCTCATTATAGAACCTGCACCTTCTGATATTGCCAATATGTCTAAAAATAAAAAGTTGACCGTTTTAAAGTCCCCAGGACTCAATGTTGGTTACCTTGCATTCAATACTCAGAAAAAACCTTTTGATAATGTAAAAGTAAGACAGGCCATTAATTATGCTCTCAATAAAGATGCCTATATTAAGGCCATTTATCTAGGAAATGCTGTCAAGGCCAAAAACCCGCTGCCTCCCACTATTTGGTCCTATAATAAAAAAACAAAAGATTATAATTACAATTTAAAAAAGGCCAAGGAGCTACTGGCCAAGGCCGGTTACCCAAAAGGGTTTGAAACAGAGATTTGGACTCTCCCTGTAACTAGACCCTATAACCCTAATGGTAAAAAAAATGGGAGAAATGATCCAAGCCGATTTATTAAAAATTGGTATCAAAGCAAAGCTCGTCACTTTTGACTGGCCAACCTACCTCTCTAAAAGTCGAAACGGTGAGCATCAAATGATCCAAATGGGCTGGACTGGAGATAATGGTGATCCCGATAATTTTCTCAATGTCTTACTAGGTTGCACCTCTGTTGAAACTGGCTCCAATTTGGCCAGATGGTGTGATAAGAAATTTAATAAGCTTATTGATAAGGCCAAAAGGACAACTGATTTGACGGAGAGAACATCATTATATGAAAAGGCCCAACTTATTTTCAATAAAGAAGTTCCATGGGCCCCTATAGCCCACTCCATAATATACAGGGGTATGAGAAAAAATATAAAAGGCTATAAAATAGATCCTCTTGGTGGAGATATTTTTAAATGGGTAGAAATATCTAAAAAATGATCATAAGAATTTTAAAAAGATTACTTAAATCTTTACCTACTCTTTTAGGAATTTCACTACTAAGTTTTTTTCTTATAAGGTTTATTCCTGGTGACCCCGTTATGCTTCTTTTAGGTGAACGAGGGGCCGATCCTGAAACCTATAAAGAAATGCAAAAGTCTTTGGGACTACACCTACCTTGGTACGAGCAGTATTTTACTTTCTTAAAAGGAATCTTTTCCGGTGAAATGGGAACTTCCATTATTAGTAAACAAAGTGTTCAAAGTGAATTTTGGTCAAGGTTTCCTGCTACACTTGAGTTAGGAATATTTTCTATGATTTTTGCCATTATCGTTGGCATTCCTCTTGGTATTATTGCCGCCGCGAAAAGAAACTCAATTATAGACTATCTCTTAATGGGAGGATCTCTCCTTGGTTATTCTATGCCAATATTTTGGTGGGGTCTCATTCTAATCCTTTTACTCTCTGTGCAGTTAGGAATTACTCCTGTGGCCGGAAGAATTAGTGTTATGTATGACATTGATGTATGGAGTGGCTTCTTACTTATAGACACCTTGAGAGAAAATGTTCGTCTCGAAGAAGGTCTGGCCCCTTTTTATTCGGCCCTAAAACACTTGCTACTACCTGGAATCGTTATGGGAACAATTCCCTTGGCCGTTACAGCACGTATGACAAGATCAAGTATGCTTGAAGTTCTAAGTGAAGATTATATAAGGACCGCAAAGGCCAAGGGTCTGTCGCCATTTTTTGTCGTGGCAAAGCATGCTTTTCGAAATGCCCTTATTCCTATTGTCACTGTCATTGGTCTTATGTTTGGTAGTATCATAACGGGGGCCATTCTCACTGAAACTATTTTTAGTTGGCCAGGTATTGGTAAATGGATTGTCCAAAGTGTTAATCAAAGAGATTACCCTGTTATCCAAGGAGGAATTCTCTATATTGGTTTTTTAGTTATTCTCGTTAATCAAGGCGTAGATATCCTTTATTCGGTTCTAAATCCAAGGTTAAGAAAATGATTAAATCCCTCAAAAAAAATAAAAGTGCCGCTATCGGACTTCTGGTGATTTTTTTCTTTCTTATTATGGCCTTTATAATGCCCTTTTTTATTGAAAATGACCCAAAAGCTATTTTTGAAAATGCTCTAAGACTTCCTCCTGCTTGGATGGAAAATGGCAATAATCAATTTCTCCTTGGTACCGATGACGTTGGTAGAGACCTCTTATCTCGCCTCGTTTATGGCTCTCGAATATCATTGATGATAGGCTTTTTGGTCGTCTTAGTTTCTATGACTATTGGAACTTTTCTCGGTTTGATATCGGGATACTTTGAAGGTAAAGTTGATAAATTTATAATGGGCATCGTTGATATTATCATGTCCTTTCCTAGTATTTTATTGGCCATTATCGTTGTGGCCGTATTAGGTCCTGGAATAACAAATGCTATTTTGGCCGTCAGTGTAGTGAGTATTCCCAGCTTTACTAGAATAGTCCGATCAAGTGTCCTTGTGGAAAAAAACAAAGAATATGTTCAAGCTGCCATATCTTTTGGTGCCAATGATTTTAGGATCCTTTTTAAAGAAATTCTACCTAACTGCATGGCCCCTCTTATTGTTCAGGCCACTCTTTGCTTTAGTGATGGAATCCTTAATACGGCGGCCTTAGGGTTTTTGGGTCTAGGGGCACAACCCCCCTTACCTGAATGGGGAATGATGCTTTCCGATGCAAGGGCCTATATAGAAAGTGCTCCTTGGATGGTAACACTTCCTGGTCTTTGTATCCTTACTCTTGTTCTTGGCTTTAACCTTTTTGGTGATGGTTTAAGAGACCTTCTTGATCCTAAACTTAAGGGTAGATAGGAAAGATTTACCATACCAATTATCTTTTATTAAACACCTTAAACAAAAAAAACGAAAAGATAATTAATGACGGCGATAGAATTATTAGAAAAATCTTACTTGCATTTTAATCTTTCAAAAATACATACGAGAGAGTTGTTTTATCTAGAACAAATTCCTTTTCCTCTTTTTTCTTTAAAGGATGATCTTTTTCACGTCGTTCTTTATCCTCATACTCCTGTAACTAAGGAATTATTAAAAGGGCTACTCGAGAAAACAGAATTGGCCCTTTATATAGATAAAGATAATCATATTAAACTAAAGGCCACTCAACAAGATAACCTTAGGAAAATATCCCGTTCTCTTTCCATTGGAGAACCTGTTAGCAGGGGTAGAAAGCAACTCAATTTAATGACCTTAAATATGATGTATATGTATGAAGACCCAACAAATGACGAAACTCTTAATCTTCAATATCAGGCGACGAAAAATCTATCTTCATTTCTATTAGAAAACCAAGAAGTTTTACCTAAACTGTTTTCGGAATACATAAAATCTAATCATCACTATATTTATGCTCAACCAATTGTTAGCTCTTTATTTCTTATTGGGGTTCTTAAATACAGTCATCGCTTTAGCAATAAGGAAATTGAGACCCTTTTCATTACGTCCCTTTTTAAAGATATTGGTATGAGTGCCCTAAGTGAAGAAAAGTACAATAAAAAAGAGCTTAAAGGCAAAGATAAGGATCTTCTTGCTTCTCACCCACAACTTTCGGCCAACATCCTAGCAGGTAGAATTCCTCTAGGGCCTTCTTATCTTAAAATAATCGAGCGTCACCATGACAAAAATAATGAAAGCGTTGATGAAAAGGGTGGTGTTTTGTTTGGCGTAGAAACTCACCTTATTAGAATAATGGACATAATAGCTGCTATGATTACGGGAAGACCTTACTGTCCGCCCTGTAACATCTTCGAAGCATTAGAGCTCACTAAAAACCAAATTTCAGATCAATACCCTCAAGAGTTTAAAACCATTGTGAACTATTTCAGAAGTTTCTTTAAAGGATAAAATTATATTTTTATTCTTTTCATTTCAAAAACAGTGTCGCACAATAGACTCATGTCATCATTTTTTGCAAAGGATTGCGAAAGTTAAAGGCCAAATACTAATCTAAGGAGGGATAAATGTCTGGCGAAATCAGCCCTGTAACAGGAATTATTGAAGAAGATAAAGTGTATATTGATTTTGGTGACCATGAAGGTAAATCAATTCTTGAAGTTTCAGATACACTACCTGATTTCTACGACTACCTCATAGAAAAGAAAAGTACCGGTCAATGTATGATTAGAAGGGGCAAAGATAAATCATTTAGACTTTATATGCCTCATTTTGATCGTCAATAACAAACTCTATCCAAAGAATGGTCTAAATTAGTAGGAATCTTTTGATTTGTTTTCAAAGAAGCTAAAAAAGACTGATTATAGCTTTCTTCAAAGCTCTGATAGAACTGCTTTCTTTTTATATAAGTCTTACTTCCAAGCTTATAACAGTTTTTGGCCATATCCTTCTTAATATATTTTTTCCAACGCTTTGGAAGGTGGTAAGAGGGATTAAAAACTTCGTCCATATTAGGAGTTAGGTAATCTGAAATATCAATTTCTCTGGCCATCACCCACTGACCGTCTCTATTTTTTTCTATATATGGTTTTGGCCCACAGAAATCCATATACATGACCATACCTTGAAAGTTTGCTTCTAAATCAGCAAAAGAAAGTACTCCACTTCCTTTTAGGCCTAATATTCCTTTTTCCATAGAAAGCCCCCATCTAATTGCTTTTTCCATCGCTTCTTGGTGAGAGGCCCCTCTTTTTACTGCTTTTAGATATTTTTTAAAGTAAACGTAACCACTGCCCTGGAAGTGCACAAATTTATCAAGACTGAGATAAATTCCCTTGATATTAACGACAGGATCAAGAGATACCATCTTAAAATAAAGGTGCTTTTGAGACACCCCTTCATAAATACTACCTTTATAAGACTCTAATTTCTTCAATGATTTTATGCCTGACGGGTATAGAACCAAACCTTTATGATCTAAAAGGTTGTCTTTAAGAGGATTGTAGTTGAGTCCGAGAAAACTCTTTCCTAACTTGAGGGCCACTTTTTGACATGAATACCTGGAGTTAAGGTTTAGTTTTTTAAGGTGACTCTTATACAAATCATTAACCACTTTATTGACCTCAACCTTCATATCTTTAAGGTCAAAGTCCATGGACATGAACTGGTCCGTTTCAGCTGAAAAGAGTGGTAGTGTTATTGAAATCAGTAGTAAGGTAAATATTTTCATGGGCCTGTTATACTCTAAGTAGCTAATAAATCAAATTGCACAGAAAGACGCTAGGCACAATATCTATATCCTAAATATATCTTAATAAAAACCTGACACAAAATAAGGTGGTTATCCAGTATAAATCTAGGAAGTAAAAAAATATGGAGGAAACTTGAAGTTATTAACAATTTTATTATTCTTATCTTCTCAGGTTAGCTTTGCGTCAATAAAAATTAATGGAGCTGGTGCCTCTTTTCCATATCCTATCTACTCTAAATGGATATCAGACTATGGTAAGAAAAACCCTGAAATAAAAATAAACTACCAATCTATCGGTTCAGGTGGTGGTATTAGACAATTACTAAAGCAAACAGTGGACTTTGGTGCCTCTGATGCTCCTATGAAAGATAGAGAGCTCAAAAAGGCCGCCTGGCCAATTCAACATATCCCTACAGTACTAGGTGCTGTTTCTATCTCACATAATGTGAAAGGCCTAAACGGAGATCTAAAGCTAGATGGAAAAACTCTTGCTGATATCTTTCTTGGAAAAATTGCTAAGTGGAATGATCCTGCCATTGCTTCGCTAAATAAAGGTGTTAACCTACCGAACATCGACATACTTGTTGTTCACAGAGCAGACGGTTCTGGTACTACATCTGTATTCTCTGAATACCTCTCTAAAGTAAGTACTCAATGGAAGGACGAAGTTGGTAAAGGTAAATCACTACAATGGCCAACAGGTATAGGTGCTAAAGGTAATGAAGGCGTTACAGCAATGATCAAGCAAACAGCTGGTACTATTGGTTACATCAGTCTTGAGTACGCACTAAGTAACAACATTAGAACAATCATGCTTAAAAATAAATCAGGTAATTATGTTGCACCGACAGTTGCTAGTGTTTCAGCTGCAGCCGCTCATATCACTGACTACAGTGGCGATATGCGAATTTCTATCACAGATGCTCCCGGACAAAGTGCCTACCCAATTTCAGCATTTACCTTTATGCTCTTGCCTAAGTCAAAAGAAAAGACCAACCTAGTGCATATTCGAAGCTTTTTGAAATGGGCGCTGACCGAGGGACAAAATGGCGTTACTAAACTTAACTTTGCACCCCTACCCGATAAATTAGCAAAAGCAATGCTAGATAAACTAAACGAGTAATAAATGATAAAAGCTCTTGAAAAGCAAAATCAATCGAAGGGGATTAATCTTAATCCCCTTCTTGTATTTTTGGGTTTAAACTCTTGTGGTAAAAAGGACATTTGGTTTGTCCTTTTCATGAGATCTGTAGCAGTTTTAACGATAGCTTCATTAACATTGTTTGTTGTTCTTATGGTCATGCATTCTTTTCCGGCCATTGAAGAGTTTGGATTTAGTTTTATATCAAGCAAAAAATGGAACCCTGTTGAAGACGAATTTGGTGCACTTGCCTTTATATATGGGACATCAATAACCTCATTTTTGGCCGTACTTATAGCCGCTCCCTTAAGCGTTGGGGTGGCCCTCTTTATTAATGAAATCTGCTCAGAAAGATGGGGTAAGTTTCTATCTATCTTTGTGGAAATGATCGCTGCTGTACCGAGTATTGTCTTTGGTTTATGGGCGCTATTTTACCTCGCTCCTTTTGTAAAGGATGATATAGCTCCATTTTTAAAAGATTATTTAGGCTTTC
>JAURDE010000074.1 GCA_030828105.1 Bdellovibrionota bacterium
AAAAAGAAGGCCACAAAAAAGAAGAGCTCTAAGAAGAAAGCGACCAAAAAGAAAGCGACGAGAAGAAAAAAAGCTTAACTATATAGGTGGTCTTTACGGATAGAACTCCTCTGAAGCCTTAAAATAATCATTTAGCATCGAGCCTAATTTATCTATATTGCTCGAAGTTAACATTTTAGAAACCTCTAGTTCGTAACATGATCTTTTCTTTAGTGGACAGGTGTAACCTACCGCGTGCGAGTCGAAAAATGTAGAGGCCACCTGACATACAAAATTTATCTCTATTTGGCATGTTTTATCATCTACAACTTGAAGCATTCCAGTTGGCTCATATTCGACAGAATTTTGCTCAGAGATAGCTTTAGAATAAGTTCCCCATATACTCGTAAATTTTTTAATGAGAATATCGGATATATTGGCGGACCTTATCTTCAGCCTTTCTTTCAAATATTCTTTAGATAATTTATTCACTTCTTTTATATTATTTTCTCTCATAGCAGAGCTAAATTGCCCCATTTTTCTTTTAAATGTCCTTACATTATTGGCAATATACATTGATTTAGATGGGCCAATTCTTAGTTTTAATAAATTATTTAAACTTACTTTATTTCTTTCTAGCTGCTCAAAGCCGGACTTAAAAGCTAGTTTCCAGCGTTTAGATATAGAATCTTCACTTCTCACATTAGCATGAAGTAACCTTTGTCTGTTGGCGGCCACTAGCTCTTTGACCTTTATTTTTCCCTTTGAAGAATCTACTCTTGCTTGGGCCTTGTCGAATCGCTCTTGAACCTCTTTTGAGCTCATAGCATTTCGTTCAAATTTTCTTTTCAACATTCCATCTGCATATTCACCCTGTAGAATATTAATGAGCGTCTTTTGCCCATATTTATCTTGTTCAGAGTAATTCACCACTAAATTAGATCCACCAATGTAGCTATAAAAATTCTTTTTTTGCTTATTATAATTGCGTATTCGATACTTTTTCTTAATCCATCCAATAGGGCTTCCAATATTAGAGAACCACCTTTTTATTCTAAATCCTTTTCCTAATTTTGCTTTTTCGGGGTCTTTACCCTCTGCCTTAAGCTTCTCTCTTTGTCTTTCAAGCTCTTGCTTTTCCTTTAACTCTACGTCTACAGTGTGCTTTACCCTTTCAAACATTGACGTTTCAATGCTTGAAACTAGTCCCTCAATAGATTTATCAAGAGCAACCTTACCACTATAGTTCTGATAAAGTTGCGTTGAAACATTGGATTTATTGATACTAATATGATCAAAGGCCTTATTTTCTATGAGGTCTTGGGCCGAAATTCGAATTTTCTTTTTATGCGATTTATAGGCCCTAATCGCAATATAAGTTGCCAAAATCGCCGCGGAGACACCAACCATAATTCCTGAAATAGCAAAAGGTGAAATACCTAAAAGTGCCGCGGCCTTCACAAGGTCAGAGCTGGCCATACCAGTGGCCCCGATGACCACCCAATTTAGAATTTCCATTGAATAACTAAAGCCTGCTGAAAAAATTAAAGAGTAACCCAGTACAGGATTAGTCTTTCTTAATTTAAGCCCACTAGCAATTAATAAAATATTTGAAAGAGAAGTGAAAATAACCCCACCAAAAAGCATTAGGGACTTCGCCGCTGTAAAGCCAACTGTCTCTCCGGCGCCCGTAAGCGATGACGTCCAATGCCCACTGATCCACCCTTGTGCACTTCCCGATTTCCCTCCAACTTCAAAAGGGTTAAGAACATCTATAAAGCCACTAAATGATGCTTCCCCCTGAAAAAGGTCCGAAATAAATCGAGATATTGTATCATGTTTAACAATTGTGATCTCTGCACCGTTTTTGCCTCCCTCTGAAAATAACTCACCGAAGGCGAGATGTCCTACTTCATGAATATATGTCTCTGCCAATGATTCCTTAAGGTAGTAAAGACCAGCGGTCCCCCCAGCAGTCGCAACATGACTAAAATCACTATAGTTTTCATGCTTTTCGGTTTCGGTCATACAAACGGTATCGAGTTTAAGAATTTTATCTACTTCACTAGAAACAATTACAAATAACTCAGCTTTACTAGGTAGTTTTTTAAAAGAGACAGGGTCAGATTTTTTTAGATCCGCCAGTCTAAGCTCTAAAGTAGATAATAGAAACTTATTTTGTTTAATTTTTCCTTCAGGAGTACAAAATCTATTATAAACGGCCCTATGTCTTGCCTCCAAAAAACTATTAACTTCTTTTTCTTCGATTGGTTTTGTATTTGAAAGCCGAGAAACAGGTTGTCCTGGTTGAGCGTAAAGAAATGAAGAGTTAAAAAGGAGAAAAAAACAGATTAGAAAATGCATAAAAGTTTCCTGTAAGAATAATATTATATTATCGGCTAGATTAACGCGATAAGCAATAAAAGATTTTATCCGTTTTTTATTTATTACGATCTAAATTAAAAAGAGATTTAGCGAGACAAACCTTTCCTCTGCCTTCGCTTTTTGCTTGGTACATCATCTGATCGGCAAGGGCCATCACTTCTTCACTGGAGGATGCATCTTCGGGATAACTAGCTATACCAATGGAAACACTAAGTCTAAATTTGGTGGATCTTTCATTTTCAAAACCACCACCAAATATTTTTTCTTTAACCGTTTTTAAGGCCCTTTCACCAACCATTTTCGCATTTTCTGTATTTGCACCTCTAACTATAATAACGAACTCATCTCCACCATACCGATATAAGTAATCTGTTTTTCTAAGAACGAATTTTAAAACTCTTGCCATATCAGAAAGCAGTTTTGTTCCAATAAGATGACCATGCCCATCATTCACTCTTTTAAAATGATCAATATCTACAAAAAGAATCGCAAATGTTTCCCCTGTTTGTTTATATCTCTCAATGGCCTCAGCAACATCTTTACCTAATCTTCTTGAATTAAAGAGACCGGTCACATCATCGACATCCACTAAAGCATTTTCTTCTCTAAGTTTTTTTAATCGTGTACTATGCTCACAAGAACTTAAACAAAACTCCACAAGAAATGGAATTTGCTCTTTTGGAATACTATCTCGATTCTTAACAGTAAAAACGCAAATAAATCTTTGATGCTCACCTTCACCACAGTAAATGGCCATAAGATCTTTGCCGTTTAATGACATTTCTATAAATTTAGAATCCATTATTTCTGCGTCTTTTACGTATTCAAGAAATTCATAAACCTCATTTTCTTTAAGCCCTGCTTGAGAAAAAGGTTTATTAAATAAGTTTCTGTAGTTGTAATGGATATCTGATCCGTTGGATAACATCTTTTTTGAAAATGAAAATGCCAATGCTTCGCTAGTACCCCAAGATGTTTTTAAAAAGTCAGCAAGCGAATTTATTAAATGAAGAGGATCTTCACTTGTAACAAAACTTCCCATAAATCTCAGTAATTCTCTCGTGTGCTTATCCATTTTTAAATTTTCTTTATCTCGTCTAATATATCCTGATCTAGACCAAGGTCTTCCTCAAGAAGTTTTATCGATCCCCTTAAAGTTTTCATCATTTTATCTAACTTTTCTTCCAATTCAAGTTTTTCATCCTTAAATTGTTTTTCTCTAATACCAGCATTTTCCATATTAAATTCTAATACATCAATCTTCCTTTTTAGATTCATAATGACTTCATCACGAGAGTTCACTTGATTTTCAGAATCCATATGAACAAGTTCAAGCTGGTTTTCAAGCTCCTTTTCTCTTCGCTTTACTTTACTGACTTCTTCATTAAAGCGTATATTCATACGGTCGAATTCTTTTTTAAGGTTCCTATACTTTTGATCATTTACAGAAGCTTTATCTTCACTATTTCTTAGTTGATATTGGGCCTCTTCAATCTCTTCTTGCCTTCTCTTTTTCAGTATCTCCACTTCAATTCTGGCCTCATCATAAGAAGCTTGAAGTCCGACATTCTCTTGCTCTAGAATTCTAACTTCTGTTTTTAATTCTGCAATTTCTTTAAGAAAAGATTCTCTTTCCTCTTTAAGCGTTCTTATTAAACCCTGTAATCTCAACAATTCGTTTTGATCAATTGAACTAAGATTTTTCCCTGGAAATGGAGGAGGAGCTGAACTGCTAGGCGTTGGTTGTTCTGATACAATATCTTCGATTGGCCCTATCTCAACCTCAGAAGAGACGGTGGCCTCTGGCCCTAGATCGGAAATATCAATATCCCCAGTACTCTCTGATGAAGCCATTTGAGGCTCTTCGCCTGTAATTTCCATATCATCATCAGTTGGTGCTCCAGGGATGTTAAGGTAATCATCATCAATGTCTTGAGGTGCTTGTTGAGTTATGGTCTCATTTATTTGAGATTCCGTTTCTGAAATTTCTTCAAGGCCATCTCCCTCGACTACTTCTCCTAACTCAAGATCTCCCGATTCATCTGCCCCTAATTCCATATCTCCCATAGGTGTATCATCACCAAGCTCAAGATCTCCTGATTCATCTGCGCCTAACTCTAAATCTCCCGAAGGTGTGTCGTCACCAAGCTCAAGATCTCCTGAATCTTCTGCTCCTAATTCCAGATCTCCCGAAGGTATGTCGTCACCAAGCTCAAGATCTCCTGATTCATCTGCACCTAACTCTAAATCTCCCGAAGGTGTGTCGTCACCAAGCTCAAGACCTCCTGATTCATCTGCTCCTATCTCTAGATCTTCTGAAGACGTTTCATCTCCTAGATTAAAAGAAAGACCTTCGGCCTCGGCCGATTCACCCTCACTAGAGTCTTGACCTTTATCTTCTTTTTTTTCTTCATTTGCTCCAGACAAGTCATCCGGTAAGTTAAATTCAAGACCTAAGTCATCTTCTTCAGACATATCAGTTCCTTCTTTAATCGCGTTGTATTCTTGCTGAGTATTACTCATTCCAACGTTTGCATCATCAAATGCATTTTGAATTTTTTGATTTAGCTCAGAATCTAAATAATTCTTATTTCCCATCTCTTTATTCACGCGCCGCAGTTTTAATAAATATTTTTTGCCCTATCGGCTTATATGAAGGCCATAGTGAGTCTTTATTGATATATATCTAGCCCGCTTAAGCCATCATTATCACATAGTTTAATGATACCACAGGTCATCATGCGATCAATCAAGTCTTATTTAGTTTAAGAAGTTGATAAACTCGGTTCTTCCGTAATAAAATAAGTAAAAGGTGATGATTATGCGAACTTTCCTGACTGTTACTCTCGGACTAATATATTCTTTAAGTGGATTTGCAACACTATCTAACGTTCTCCCCACAGAAGACAAAAATGTTGTCCCAAAGCCATTTGTCCATCTTGATAGCTTTTTTAGTCACCACGTGATTGTTGCCGAAAAATTAACTCATCGTCTTCTTCTCTACAAAAACAATAATGGCCTACCAGTTCTTTTAAAGACCTATCAAATGGCCACAGGAAAAAAACCTGGAAATAAAAAGTTTCAAGGTGACTACCGAACGCCAGAAGGAATATACCAATTTTTAAGTTTTTTGAGTCATGATGACCTCATTAAAAGACACGGAAAACTAGGAGAGATCTACGGTATTGGCGCCTTTGTAATGAACTATCCTAACCCTGTTGATTCCCAAAAAGGTCGAGAAGGTGGAGGAATATGGCTACATTCAACAAATGACGAAACAAGAATTGATAAAGGTCTTGACTCAAGGGGTTGTATAGTAGCTGCTAACAAAGACCTTATTGAAATTTCAAATTATATCGAGCTTAATAAAACACCTATTATTGTTGTAGATCAACTCAGCCTTATATCAGAGTCCACTTGGCAAAATAATAAACAAAACCTTATGAAAGCTATTAATCAATGGGTTGATGCTTGGAAAAATGAAAAACTAGAAGACTATTTATCATTTTACTCAAAAACAGAATTTAAGGATAAATATAGAAAGAACTACGCTGGTCTTGCAGATCATAAAAAAAGAGTCTTTGCCCTACCTGGCAAACCTGATGTTGAAATAAAAAACCTGACCATTTTAGAAAGCAAAGAATATGTTGTAGCAAAGTTTAGGCAATATTATAAATCAAACACCATCAACGACGTAGGATTAAAAACGCTTTATTTAAAAAAGGATGATTATTACCAATGGAAAATCGTAACAGAGCATTGGTCAAAAGCAACAGAAGAGGAAGCTTCCGAAGACGTCGCTCTTTTTAATCCTTCATCAAGATTTTTTGGAAATAGCTCTTCCTTTCCTCTTCAAGAATCTGCTAAAACTAAGAACTAGTTATGATAAAAGCAGCTGTTGCCAAAAAAGGAAAAATCTCTTTAATCTTCTTTGAGGACCTAAGGTCACCTCGCTATTTTGAGATTAACAAGAAGCATCTAAAATTCCTTTTTGTTGGTCTTCCTATAATATGTCTCATAATTATCGCGATACTTCTTATAGGGGTTTTATATTTTAATCAGATAAAAGCTTCCATTTTAAGAAAAGAGCCTATTGTCATAAAAGAGCTAAGAACCAAAAACTTAAAGCTTACCGAAAAGAACGCGGAAATTAATAAATTTAACAAAATTCTTCAAAATAAATTAAGTAGCGGCCTTACCACGCCATTATCCTCCTTAGGTTTCTTCTACCCCATCACAGCTCAACAAGACTTAACCCATACCCCATACATCGCAATTGAAAACTATAACTATCAATTTCAAGAAAATAACCTATCTGTTTCATTCTCTTTGGCAAACCTAAGTTCAGAAGGCACAAAGCAAGCAGGTTATATATTCACCTTTCTAAAAACTAATAATGGAATAATGGTTTATCCCGAAAGTGCATTACCTGAAGAAGAATTTCAAATGAAGTTTAACCGCGGTGAATACTTTTCCTTTTCTCGGTTTAGGCCTGTTACGGCCACATTTAACCTAAACCAAAAAGTAGATAATTTCTTAATAAAGGTTCTCGTTTTTTCAAGAACAGGTGACCTTATTCTGAGAAAGATGTTTCTAAAAGAGGTAAACAAATAAATGACGCCGCAAATTAATAGTCAAAACTTTTCATTTTTAGGTAAAGGTTCCTCATTAATGGGCAAGATGAATCTATATGGCCCAGCTCACCTCTACTCATCTATTGAAGGTGAAATCCTCATGAAAGATGATTCAAAGCTTACAATCGAAAGAGATGGAAAGGTTAAAGGAAAAATAAATTGCCTCAACCTTGATATTCATGGAGCATTTGAAGGAGTGATAGAGGCCAAAGGAAAAGTTACAATATATCCTTCTGCGGAAGTCTCAGGACAAATCGTTGCAAAAAGCTTCAAGATTCACCCAGGATCAAGCATTAATTTTGAAGGACACACCCTTCAGTAAATGTCTTTTGGTATTCTCTGCCAACCATTACTAATGATATTCATCTCTAGATTGTCGTGAGCTTTAAGGTGGACATACATTTTATCGACTTTATCTATTTCAATACAATCATCTATATCAAAAAGGTCGTCCATATGTTTTTCTATAAGTTCATTATCAAACCTAGTTAGTGCTTCTTTTTTGGCATCGTTCTTAGAGCTCGCCACGACAAAAACAAACTCATGGTATTCTCCAAACTTTTGTTTTTGATAAAATCCAACATTAATAAGATATAACTTAAGGTCCGTTTGAGAAGGTTGATCAGATAAGGAAATCTCATAGTGATCACAACGATCAAGAACAACCCAACTATCAATATGCAAAGAGCTCTTTATACCTTTCCAATTATCTTCAATTCGAGGAAGAACATCCTTATAATCTTTACCTACATAAAATTGAATATCATGAGACTCAATATTAACACCAGGAAATCGACCTCCTAAATAAAAGGCCATCAATTTATTTTCCTCGAAATTGAATTTTTTAACATACCCCAATTATAAAAACCTTTTATAAGAATGAACTTTAACTTTTCCAAGTTTACTAAGAGGCTTTTGTAAAGAGGGACTACCCAAAATGACAATAACCTGTTTGTTCCAGCCAAAAAGTTCTAGGACACTTTGAGAAACCTGTTCTGGTTTGATTTTCTTAAGATTATCCTGGAAGTTATAAAAGTCGTCATAACTTCTTCCTATATGATCAAGGTATACAAGTTGTCCGAGAAATGCTGATTTAGACTCGAACCTAAAGGGATAACTACCAACTAATAATCCTCTGGCCCTTTCCAATTCAAAGTCCTGATAATTTCCAGCACCAATTTTTTCAATCTCTTCCTTTATGACATTAAGCATTTCTATAACTGTTTCATTTTTTGTAGATGATGAAATTCCGAGTCGACCATATTCCTTTTGACCAGCTGCAAATGAGCTTATTCCATAGGTCAAACCTCTTTTAACTCTTATTGCCCTCATGAGTTTTGACGTAAATCCACCACCTAAAAAGCCAGAAGATAAAGTCATTAATTCTTGATTTTCAAATTCTTCTGGATGAAGGTGACGTCCTATGAGGACTTGGGCCTGATTACTTTGTGGAACTGTTACAAGATGAAATTCCGGTTTGTCATTTAAAGTGCTCTTTTGTTTTAGTGGCTCGTTTCTAACGACTGTTGAAGTCTCAACATTCCACCCACACTCTTTAGAGATAATTGATTTTATGCCTAAAATAGGTTTAGGCCCAGAAAGATAAATTCTTTTTTGAACTTTTGTGTTGAAGTAATCTAATTTCTTTTTTAGCCCTCTGGAGTTTATTTTTTTTATATCGTTAAGCTTTCCTTCTGTAGGATAAAAATACGGTGTGTTTTTTAAACTTAGTTCTCTAAAGGCCCTTGAAGCTAAACTTCCTGGAGACGATACTAGGTTCAAAAGAGAGTTCCTATATTTTTTCTTTTCTTTATTTAATTCCGAGGATGGAAAAGCAGCATCTGCAAATAAATGACATATTTTTTTTGTTGTAGGGATTAGGTCTTTAACTAGCCCACTAAATGAAAACGTAGAATATTCGTGTGTTACAAAAGAAGAATAATTTACACCAAAAAACTCCAAGTTATCTTGAATGTCATTACGAGAAAAACGTCTCGTGCCTAAATCGAGATTATCAAACATTGCTTCCGTTTCGCCTTTAGTATGTTTGTCACTTAAAGAACCGTCAGAAAAATAAAAAAGAACATCATACAATGGTAATTTGTTATCCTCGAGATATACAACTTTAATTCCATTCCAATCGTATGTCTCAATTTTAGGTGTTTTAAAACTGGCGAAGCTATTTGCGCTGAGTAATAAAAAGGCTAATATTAAAATTTTCATTATTTTTTCCTTGGATGTTTGTCCCATACAGAGGCAAATAGTGAATTATTGCCTCTAAAAAGATTTCTACAGCTTTCTTTAACTTGATTTATATTTATACCCTGATAAATAGATATTTCATTCTTGTAGTGATTATAGTCATTGAAAAGGTTTTCCCTTTGACCTATAAAATGCGCTACACCTGAATTAGTATCTAATTCTCTATAATAACTTATTAAGAATTTGTTTTTGGCCTTCTGTAAAGACCTTTCAGTAATGGCCTTGTTACAATAGCTTCCTAACTCTCTTCCTAATCTTCTTTGAAGTTTTGTCAGGTTTGTTTTTTTCAACAACTGACCAGTAATATAAAAAATACCATTATGTTTAAGAGTGTAGTTACTCGTTCGAACATAAGAAAGCGTTGGACTTCTACCCGTAACAAACGTTTGGTTTAAAAATGAACTACGCCCATCTCCTAAAATAGCAGCAAGAATATCCAACACATAAGAATTAGGTGCACCAACTTTATGTCCTCTAAAGGCCATCATAAACATTGGTGATGGTGACTGTGCATGAATCTTGAGTGTATTTTTTAATTTACTCCTAAAAGTGAAATTTTCTTCTCTATCAAAAGGTCTTTTAAATTCCTCTAGATCTTTAGAACTTTCTAATTGACCGTAATATTTTTTAACAAGATCTTTTGTTCGAGAAATATCGACATCCCCAACAATAACAACGACAGCATTATTGGGAGCATAAAACCTCTTAAAGAAACTTCTTACTTCCTCAATTTTAAGAGATTTCACATCTTTATAATCACCAATGACAGATCCACCATAAGGCGTCCCTTTAAACACACTTTTCATTGTATTAAGGTACAGTTTGCCACCAGGTCGGTTTTCATAACGAAGCTTTCTTTCCTCTAAGACAACCTGTCTTTCAGACTCAAAGGTTTTAGGGTCGATTGTTAAATTTGACATTCGATCTGCTTCTAGATCAATGATTGTTTCAAGAGAATCTATAGGTAAGTTTTCGTAGTAAACTGTACTATCAAATGTTGTATAAGCATTCGTGCTTCCACCATTACCTTCAATGATCGTATCAAATTTACCTGGGCCATACTTTTTGGCCCCTTTGAACATAAGGTGTTCAAGAAAATGTGTGGCACCCGTAGTACCCTTTTGCTCATATCTTCCACCTACATCGTAAAAGGTGTAATAACTAAAGATAGGGAGATCTTTGTTCGCCACCATAAGAACTCTTAGCCCATTTTCAAGCTTAAAAGATGTAACTGGAATATTAATATCATAATTAATTTCACCATCAGTGCTTTCTTTAGAATTAATCCATTTCGCATTTTGATGGGCACACGAGAAAACAAGTAAGAGTAAAAAGAGGTTTATTGTTTTTTGTAGCATAGTGTAATAACCTATATGAAAGAGTTCATAGTAGTCTAACGAATTATTGGAGAAAAATGAATACTCTTATTATTTTAGGATCAGGCACGAGCACAGGTATACCCATGGCCAATGGTGACTGGGGGAAGTGTGACCCTCAAAACCCTAAAAACTCTCGGCTTCGCACAAGTATTTTCCTTAAAACAAAAAATGGGTCTCACATTATTGTAGATACAGGCCCTGATATGAGGACTCAGTGCCTTAAAAATAATATTGAAAAAATTAATGCCGCGATAATAACTCACGACCATGCTGATCACCTCCATGGACTAGATGATCTTAGACCCTTTTGCTTCGGTCCTCCTCTAAAGTCCATTCCCCTTTACACATCTAAAACGAGCTATGAGCTTTTAGAAACTAGATTTCCCTATGTTTTTAACCCTCGCCCAAATGCATCACAAATAGGTGGAGGAATCCCCTTACTTGAACTTAAATCCGTTGAGTTAGATAAAAAAACTAAAGTAGATCAAGATGATTTTGAGTTTTTCCAGCTACCTCACGGCCCAGGTCAGACAATGGGAATCATTCATGAAAAGATGGCCTATATTATTGATTGTCATGAAATACCAAAAGATAGACTAGAGTATTTGGCCAAAGCAAAACTAGAGATCCTTTTATTAGACTGCGTTACAAATGCACCACACAAAACACACCTCTGGCTAGAAAGAAGCTTGGAATACGCTCATAAAATCAAGGCCAAAAACACCTATTTAATCCATATGGGTAATAAGCTTGATCACAAAGAACTTGAAACGGTTTGTAAGGAACAAGCTCCTTTATCTGTTACACCTGCATTCGATGGATTAACTCTCTCTTATTAACGCAAATCTTAATAAGCATCTATTTCTTTACGATTGCCGCAGTCAATATTAAATTAAGGCCTAATTTTTTATAAAAGGTTTTCCTATGAAAATTGGTGTTCCAAAAGAAATAAAAAACAATGAAAATAGAGTGGGACTTGTTCCTGGTGGAGTTAGACAACTTGTTCATGATGGCCACGAAGTATTCATTGAAAATAATGCAGGTATAGGAATTGGAATCACTAACGAAGACTTTACCAACGTAGGCGCCCAAATATTACCTACGGCAAAAGACATATTTGAACAGGCCGAGATGATTATAAAAGTGAAAGAGCCTCAACCATCTGAAACGGCCATGCTAAGACCCCATCACATACTTTATACCTATCTTCATTTAGCAGCAGATTTAGAATGTACACAAGGTATCATTAATTCTGGTGCAACAGCGATAGCTTATGAAACAATACAAATGCCAAATGGCTCACTCCCACTTCTTTTACCCATGTCTGAAGTAGCAGGTAGAATGGCAACCCAAATAGGGGCCAGCTATCTTCAATTAGACCATGGAGGTAAAGGAGTTTTACTCGGAGGAGTACCTGGTGTTAGAAGGGCCAATGTTACTGTTATTGGATGTGGAGCTGCTGGTACAAATGCTATTAAAATGGCCATGGGCCTTGGAGCAAATGTAACGGCCATTGATTTATCCACAAAGAGATTAGCAGAGCTAGATGATCTTTTCTCAACACATATAACCACTCTATATTCTAATATTGAAAATATTGAAAAGGCCGTGCTGACATCTGATCTTGTTATTGGTGCTGTCCTTATTCCTGGTGCTAAGGCCCCTAAACTCGTTACCCGCGAAATGATTTCGAGAATGGAAAAAGGCTCGGTCGTTGTGGACATTGCGGTAGACCAAGGAGGCTGTATTGAAACATGCCGACCTACTACGCATGAAGAACCAACTTTCAACGTCGATGGTGTTATTCATTACTGTGTTGCCAATATGCCAGGTGCTGTTGCAAGAACATCAACATATGCACTCACTAATGTAACCATGAAATATGCTCGTATGATTGCTAAATTTGGAGCTAAAGAAGCGGCAAAGTTGGATCCAGCATTAAAATTAGGTTTTAATATTTGTGATGGAAAGATTGTCTATGAGCAAATTGCAAAAGATCTTGATCTTCCTTACTCTCCCTTAGAACTTTAAGAGAAAATAAGACCTTAATATCTTTCAATTGCTTTAAGGATTTCCTCTTTAATGGTCGTTAGCTTGGTGCCCTCTTCGGCAATAAGGCTGCTGTTATTACCAGCGCTACATTCACTACCATCTTCAGAACAAACATTCATTGTCGTACAAC
>JAURDE010000191.1 GCA_030828105.1 Bdellovibrionota bacterium
CTTTACCTTTGGGGTAGACTTAAGGATTTGATCATTATCAATGGCAAAAATATTGATGCACAATATATTGAATCTCAATTATATGAATTAGATTTTATTCGTAAAGGTCAGGTCATGGCCTTTTCCTCTTTCGATGAAAATAATTTTGAAAAACTTATCATTATCTGCGAATTATCAAAAAACACAATTATACAAGATGAATTCTATAAAATTATCCAGAAGTGCGTTTATTCATCGATAGGGATAAAGCCTCACATAATTAAATTTTTCTCTGCCGGTAGCTTACCAAAAACAAGTAGTGGTAAACTTCAGAGATCTCGGGCCAAAGAACTTTGGCAAAAAAATGAAATCAAAAATTATAACGAAGCAAGCAAGCTAAATATCTTATCAAAGGTTATTAGAGGAAAGTGGAAAAGCGTATTGGGATAATCGGAGGGGGCCCATGTGGTTTAGCATGTGCTATTGAATTGGCACAAAAAGGCTTCGACGTCGATGTTTATGAAAAAAAGAATTGGCCGATCTATAAAGTTTGTGGCGAAGGTATCATGCCTAGCGGACACGAAATACTAAAGGGCCTAGGCATATTTAAATACCTAGATCAATCAGATTTTAGAGAATTTGAAGGGATTGAATACTACCAATATGGAATTCCTGCCACAAAGGCAAATTTTGAAAAAAACAAAAAAGGAATCGCCATTTCCAGAATTAAACTTAGTGAGGCACTCTTTTTAAGATGTGGGGACTTTTCTAATATAAAACTTCACCCCTACACTGAAATAATAGATACCAAATCTTTAGATCATGACAGAATCATTTTATGTGAGGGGATAAGAGGAAAAATCAAATCCAAACTTAATCTAGGCTCATCAATAAATCAAAATAGAAAAAGAATGGGCGCGCATGCTTATTTTAATATAGCTTGGGCCAATAAATTCATAGAGCTGCATTGGGGTGAAAATATTGAGGCCTATATTACACCCATCACCTCAAATAAGACTCAACTCACTATTCTTTGGGATGAAAACAAAGTAAAACCACGAGGAAAAAACTATTATTTTTCTATCCTTAAACAGTTTTTCCCCCATTTATCACAATTCACGATAGATAAAATGGATGGTCGAGTTTCATCCTATGGGCCTTTTAATACCAAATCTAGATGTATTCAATATGGCCGATACATCTTTGCTGGAGATGATTTGTACTTTCTTGATGGAATAACGGGTGAAGGTATAACGCTTTCTTTAAAACAGGCAAAACTCTTAAGTGGCCTCTGTTTCAATGAAGAAAATTATAAGGCCAAGGTATTTAATCATATTTCAAATTATGAATTATTTACTAGACTTTCACTTCTTAAATCCTCTTATAGAAACTTTAGACGGTTTGGCCTAAATCTTTTTCAGGCCTTTGATAAACTTTTTCCCTATTTCTTAAAACTCAATGATGGGACAGAAGAACTTACTAGAAAAGAGAAGTTTATAATAAAGATTTTCAGTATTTTTATAAATAAGGATTATAGGCCCAACTCTATTCTTTAAAAGGCTCTCTTAACTTATCTCTAACAGACTTTCTCCAATCCTCTAAGAACTGAAAACGAAGCTTATAATCTACAAAAAACTCTACTTCAAGATTATTAGGCTTAAATCCATAACGCCTTTTCTGCCTAATATCATATGTGTAAGTCCCTTTTGTCCTTAATTTTAACTTATCAGTAACTTTATAATCTATCGTAAGAACATTTTCTAAAAGGTTATCTTTAAAGTCATGTTTGTTATTCTGATAATCATAGACAGGTCTATAATATAACTGCTCAGTTAAAGAAATATTTTGACTTAAATTAAACTTGGCCCTAAAACGAAAAGAGTGTCTCATATAATTCAAATGCCCTTCATTAATGGCCCCATCTATTAAGACTTCATTTACTTCATTCTCAAAAAAAGGAATGTAACTAAGGCTTAAATCTGGAATTCTCTTTGATTCATAAAAGTCATATTTTATTCCCAAAACTCCCCATCCCACTTTTCGTTTAATAGGAAGTAATTCCCCATAACGCGACCTATTATAAGTGGCCATTACAAAGTAAGACCAACTTTTATAAAACTTATTTATATCAAAAAAGAACTCACTTTTATGATTTCCTAAAATGACCTCTTGATTAGAAAAGGGGTCATATACTTTTGAGCCTTTAAACTCATACCCAAGAAGAATTTCGTATTTCAACCCTTCTTTTGACTTCTTAAAGTTAGTGATATTAAAACCATAGGTAATATCTCTAAGATTATATAGCGTTTGAAACTTTAAAGGGGCAACATAAAGGTCAACATCAAGCTTACTCATATCACGCTTAAAGATGCTCCACTTTGTGCTTTCGTTTTCTTGAGCAAAAAGATTGAGTGATATTACAAGAAGTAGTAGAAATTTGAACATTCCTTATTATTAATTATAAATAAATAACTTTCAATAAATTCCTATTCAGTGACTTCTTGTTCTTCTTTTTCTTCTTTTTCTTCCTGCGCCTCGATCTCTAATTTGTCTTTTAGTCGTTGCTCAGCAGTTCCGAGCTTTTCTTCGATAACCTTCACATAACCTCTAAGCCCTTTTGGATTGCGACTGTAGCTATCCGGAGGTGCAGGAATCTCAATAAGGTTACTTTTAACTACTAAATTATTAACAAGCTCAACTTCCACATATGTCTTTGGTATAGGCGTAAAAGTTTCACGATCACTCTCTAGCATATACTCATCTCTAAAACAGCCTGACTGAATCACTTTACGGTTACCATAACTTCTAATAAATGGGTTATGCATATGCCCAATAACATATACTTTAACATCTTCATGATGAACAATTTGATCATAGAAATAACGATTGATTTCGACATCAGGGTTAAAGAATACACTTCTTCTCATCGTCTCTTTAAGCATTCCCCAACTAACCTTTTTTAAAGGGTCATTTGTTCTTAAATAAACTTTAAGAAAATCCTCTGTCCAATAGCTCCAGAGAGTGGATAATATAAACTCCTTAAGATTGGGAATCATTTCTAGACTTAAATCCCTTGGTTTTATCCGATCGAGTTCATAGAAGTCGGCCCTATGGGGCATCATTACGTTTAATAACGTCACTGTGGCCCAAGGAAGATTAAGATACTTTTTACCTTGATGATTTATAAAAGTATTTTGGGGATCAATTTTAAAAAGAGAGTCATGTTGATTTCCATGTTCAATATGTAGGTCACCTATTTTTAATTCCATACCGGGAAAAAAGATTTGACCACTTCCTCCACATAGAGAAACGATTTCACTTTGAATTTTAGGGAAAAGTATTTCAGGATCATGATTACCTGCTATAAAATGAACTCTTCTTGAGCGCTGCCCCTGCTTTAGAAAGTCATCTATGCAAGTAAAGAAAAGATGGTGAGCATCATATACAGATCTCAATTTTTTAAGGGCCAGCTCATCATCAATGAGGTGTGGTGTTTGTTGCTCAATA
>JAURDE010000102.1 GCA_030828105.1 Bdellovibrionota bacterium
TGGCCACGTTCTGTTGTGGGGTTAATGGTAAAACTCCGTGACCTAATCCCATAATCCATTTAGATAGTTTTGTCTCTCCAAGGTCTTTTATGCTACTCCATAAAGTATTTAAAGATCCTTCAAGCTGATCCCAAGTAAGGTGTAGATGACAAGGATCGATGTTACCTTGGATATAATATTGATCAGATAAAGTTTCTAAGGCCTCTCTTAGATCCATTCTCCAATCAATACCAAGAACGTCAATATTAGGATCGTTAAGTTCCTTTAAGTAATGGATGTGTGTAAACTTCGAATAATAGACTATCTTTTTTTCAGGATATTTTTCTTTAAAGGAAGCGGTTAAACTTTTTATGGCCGGTACGATAAAGTTTTTGAAATCTGAAAAACATAATTCTCCAACGGCGGTGTCAAATAAACATATAGCATCTGCACCTCCTTCGGCCTGTATCGCCATATTTTCTTTTAATTGAGGTAAAAGGAACTCCAAAAAATAATTAAAACGACCATCATAGAGGCCTTGTTTAGATGAGATTAGATTTCCCTTATGTGCTCCCTCTGTAGCATATGTATAGAGAGTAAAAGGTGCTCCAACAAAACCAAGGAGAGTTTTATTGGCCGGTAGGCTTTTTTTCAAAAGTTGTAAGGCCTTTTTTTGAAATTGATAAAACTCAGTGGCGGGTGCAAGAACCTTTATTTTTTCAAAATCTTTTTTTTCTTTTAGGTGAAAACTAAGCTCTGGTGGGCCATTAACATAGGTAAGCCCTAAATTAAGTTGTTCAAGAGGAAAAAGGAGGTCAGAGAATAAGATAGCAGCATCAAAGTTAAACTCTTCAATTGGTCCTAGTGTTATTTCTTCGGCCAGAGTAGAGTCCTTACACATCTCCATAAAACTATGGTTCTTTTTGATGTTTTGATAATGGTCATGATAGCGACCAGCTTGTCTCATGAACCATACAGGTACTTGGCCTTTATCTCTGTCATTAAATAGTCCCATGCATCTCCTCACTTTTGTTTTTTGAAATAACGAGCTTATATCCAAGCCCTCTTATACTTTTTATATCTAACGGTTTATTCAAGTCAGTATCCATCCAGCGTCTAAGTTTCACAATATAGTTATCAACTGTTCTGTTAGATGGGTAGGCACCTTCACCCCATATTTCTTCAATGATTTGGTCTCTACTAACGGCCTGGTTCTTTTTTTGGTACAGCAGGTGTAAAATGCCTCTTTCTTTTTGTGATATAGTTATTACATTTCCCGAATAATCAATAAGCTCATAATCGTTAAATTTAATTACTAAATCGCCATGGCGAATTATTGATGGTAGATCGTTCACTTTTTCACTTACCTTCAGTATTCTTTGAAGTCGTAGTGTCAGCTCTTTTAATGCAAATGGTTTAGTTATATAATCCTCTCCACCTATTTCTAGGCCCTGAACTCGTGTTTCAGGATCGTTCTGAGCTGAAAGAAAGATGAGATAGAAATCTTTGCGGATTGCTCTTAGCCTTTTTGCTAATGTCAGGCCATCGCCGTCTGGAAGACCAATATCCATTAAGACAATTAAGGGTGAGTAGGTAATAAATGTTTCAAAAGCACTTGTTACATTTTGCGCCCATAAAACGGTATAACCCTTATCTCTTAGGTAGTCCTGAAGGGTTTGGCCAAGGTTTGGTTCATCTTCTACAATAAGTATGCTTTGTTTGTTAGCGTTAATAATTTATGTCTCCTTTCTCGAATTGCAACATGAATTTAATAGAAGGAGCTTCAGTGACTCGAAAACCACCTTTCATAGCGGTCATGAGTTTTTTTACAAGGTATAATCCAATACCAGAACCTTTGGTTGAATTATGCTTGTAAAATAATGTCGCTATCTTTTGAGGATCACCACTAAATAGACCATAATCATTATAGATAAGCTCTATTGAACAGGGTGAATTTTGATGTATTGTGATTTTTACTGCTTTTGACGTCGTGTGACGATTAGTGTTTTCAATTAGGTTTTTAAATATGAGTTCAAGCGCCATCTCATCTGCCATGACCATACTTGATTCTACTTTTGAGTCAATCGTGTAATCCAAGTCCCTCGACCACCTTTTAAACATCTTGTGAATAAAGCTTTTCAAGTCAATTGAAGTTGGTGATAGATTGCCTCCTAATTCCATTCTGGAAAGTTGTAAGACTTTATCCATTTGAATTTCGAGCTTTTGAGTATCTTCTATAAGTCTTTCTGAGATGACCTTGGCCTTTCCCTCTTTTAGATTTTCTAATTGCTCTGCTAGTACTTCAGTTTGAAGTCTGATAGAGGCCAGAGGTGTCTTTAACTCATGGGTTAAACTGGAGAAGAATGCGGCCATTGTTTTATTTTTTTTTGTGTCACGAATATAGAGAATAATGAATCCTGCTAGAGATAATGAGAGTAGAATAAAGAAAGTTGCTCCTTCCCAAAGGATCATTTTATTTAATGCTTTACCACTTTCCGAAAGTAAATAGAGCCACCAAAACCCTAAAATAAGGACGAAAAAAAGAAAGAAAATGGAAAGCCATAAAAGAGAACTTCCTTTTTTCATTTACTTACTCCAAAGCCTTTTCTCTAAGTCTTTAGATACTTCTTCATCATGGGCGAGACTAACAAAACCAACTTCATAGGCATTAGGCGCTAGATAAATGCCTTTTCCTACCAAGAGAGAAAAAAGAGGCTTGAAGCTTTCTGTTAAGTTTTGTGGAATATCACAAGCACGTTTTATTTCTTGTGTTGGGGTAAACCAAAATAGAGAACCCTTACTTATAATTTTGATATGGGAAAATTGTCCATGATTATAGTTTTCTAGCCATTGAGAAAAAATATTTATAATTTTTCTAGTATTGTCTTCTATCTTTAGATAAGCCTCATGAGTCATCTGACTAAGAGTAGAGTAACCGCCGACCATTGCTAGAGGATTGGCACTCAGGGTACCGGCCTGATAGACTTCACCAGTTGGTGCTAGATGCTCCATAATATTTTTCTTGGCCGCGAGGGCGCCTACTGGGAGTCCTCCTCCAATCACTTTACCGTATGTCACAATATCTGGTGTGATACCAAGCAATCCACTCATTCCCTCCATTCCCATTCTGAATCCAGAGATTACTTCGTCAAAAATAAGTAAAGTATCATTTTCTTTGGTAATTTCTCGAAGGAAATTAAGATAGCTTTCATCTTGTATAAGGAGTCCATTGTTTGCAGGAAGAGGTTCTATAATAATGGCCGCAATATCATTATTGTTTTTGAAGGCTTCTTTTATTCCCTCTATTTCTCCTAATTCGAAAATAAGTGTTTCTTTAGCAACAGAATCCGAAATTCCCTTAGAGCTGGCCTCTGCCGTACCTGCAAGACCACTTCCGGCCTTGATAAGCATACTATCGACATGTCCGTGATAGCATCCATTAAACTTTATAATTTTATTTTTACCGGTTACACCTCGTGCTAGTCTTAGGGCCGTCATAACGGCCTCTGTACCAGAGTTAACAAATCGTATTTGATCGATAAATGAAATATTATTAGTAATGAATGTGGCCAAATCTAGAGAGTAGGGTTCGCAAGCACCATAACTCCAGCCTTTATCAAGCGCCTTCTCTAATTCTTTTTGAACGGTTTTATTTTTATGTCCAAGTATAAGAGGGCCAAAGCTCATGCAAAAGTCAATATACTTTTTATTATCGGTGTCAGTGATGTATGCACCACTAGCCTCCTTGAAAAATATAGGTGTTTCGTTCATTCCCTTAAAACTTCTTACCGGTGAATGAACACCACCTGGGACAAGTTGTTTTGAGCGATTAAACATTTCTGTCTGTGTTTGCATTTTGATTTCCTTTAAGAATAAGGTTCAGGTTAAATATTGGTTTAACGTTTACGCCTTCTTCCTTAAGAGCTTTAAAGGTTTTTCCTAAACCACAGTAATGCTTTCTTTCTTTTATAAAAGGGTACTTGTCTGTATACACTTGGTATTGTTTGGCGCTGGTCCAGAAAAATGAAGCAGTTTTGTTTAAACTTTTTTCAAATTCTGTCGAGACAACATCAATTTTTCGGTCGTAGCAGTCAATGATCTTACCAAGCACAGTTTTAGAGCTTTTGTGAGTTAAAACGTTCCAAGGTGAATCAATCTGCTTATTCATAATTTTAAGAAGTGCAGAGTTTCTCAAATGAAGTAGCTCATCTTCTCCGAACGAATCAGAGGATCCGTTGACCCAATAACCTAACTTAGCGAGCCCCATCATTGTTTTCGCTCCTGCTGCCCAAAGACTTTGGTCTTTGTAGTTTTTTAAGATGTAATCAAAACAATATGAGCTTGAAACGAATAGGTTGGAACTTTCTAGCTTATGGGGGGAATCACATGGATGTTTTATAAGTAGTTCATCATAGATTACATCTGATCTAATTTCACTCTTATCTTTAGGAAGGCCAATAAAAAGTGGGAATTCAACATGAACTTCATCTAGCCCCTCGAAGACTGAATTATTAATTCTTTTTTCTTCAAACGTTCCTTCTATAAAATTCATAAACCCTAGTTCGGTTTTTCTGACATTAATACCAACACTCAAATGACAGCCACCACCAAACTCATTAAAAATTTTTCTTTCTCTTTTGACTTCTTCACTGGTGTTATTATGATGAACATTTTTTAGCAGATCTAGAATTTCTTCGTTTCTTTCTAGGCACTCTAAGGCCAGTGCACCTTGTGAAGCCGAGGATGGAAAGTAGGACTGAGGGAGAACCATATAATCCAAGTTTTCTAAAAGCTTATCGAGAACCTTTTTTGACTCTTCATTGTTGGCCAATCTTTCTAGTCCAGCAAGTGCTAGTACAATAGCATCATATTGACCTTCAATTAATTTCTCTATTCTTGTATTTACGTTTCCACGCAGAGGACTAGTTTTTACTCTTGCGTTGTTAAAAGGTAGAAATTTATTTAAGTGGTGTTCAATGTTTGCACATCTTCTAGGAGAGGAAGTTCCCACTAAAAACTCTTCTTTATCTTCCCAATTTGTCATGGCGTTTTTTGAAACGAGGAGTATATCTTGAGCAAAATATCTTTTTGTAATCGCTCCAATCGTTATACCTTCAGGCCTTTTACTGCCTAAGTCTTTGTAGGAATGTACGACAAAATCAACCTTTTTTGTTAGTAGGGCCTGATCGAGCTCTTTGGTAAAAAAGTTTTCGCCTTCCATCTGCCATAGGGGAATAGAGGTGTTGAGGTCACCCTGAGTTTTAATTATTTCAATATGAAACTGAGCGCCTGTTTTGTCAGTTAACTCTTTTAGAATCTGATTGCATTGAGTAAGAGCAAGTAGGCTTCCTCTTGAACCAACAATGAATTTTTTATGCAAACTTTAACTCCTCCCAGCCAAAAGGAATTTGGAGGTAGAAGCTTCTCTGTCTTTTTATGACCAACTTAGTAATCTCCTCTTTGGCCAGCGCAATTTTGTTATTTTTGAGCTGATCTAATATGACACCTTTACCAAAAATATCCTCTAGACGATAGAGGCCGTCATTAGTTGTCAAAGGTGTCTGTACCACGGAGGGGAAACCTAAATCAATGAAAAGACGCTTTGTATTATTGTCATTGCGCCATATATTGAATTCTTCTTTACTAAATAGTACTTGATTTGGTGCGCCAATAGTGTTGATGACATTGGAAAAAGAGGTCCAGTACTTTCTGTTTTCCCAATTTAATAATTTAATGTGAAATTTTTCTTGGAGCTCTGCAGCTTTATGGTCATTTCTTGCACATAAATGAATATTATATTTTTTTGTTAATACTTTAAGGAGGTCTCTGGACAAACTTCCAGAGCCAAACAGAAGAACATCATTATATGTTTGGGATAAATTCAATAATTTTTTAGTAATTCCAGCATATGACTGTTGGCCAATATGGGTCAAAAATTTCGATCTTATTTTTTTAGAGTCTTGAAATAATTTATTTATGACTTCAAGTACGAGTGGGTTTTTTTGGGGATGGTTAACGAACTCGGCATAGGATTGTTTAAATTGTCCAACAATCTCTGATTCACCTATAAGCTTGCTTCTTAATCCACATATGACCTCAAGAAGAAACTGGTACGCCTGGTCTCCTTGGTATATATCGCTTCGAGGGTCTGTTTTTGCGGTAAGTATCATTTTTTGATTAAAGCCAACAACGAGGCATCGTTGGCATGTAGAGAGGACGAAATAATTACCACACGCAAAACTGGTCAAATCAAAAGTTTTGGTCAGATTAATGACTTTTAGATCACTTAACACGTTGCACCCTAAACTGTTATTTTATACAAAGTTAACATTATCGCTTGGTAAATTGTCATGGTTTTGTAGGGATGAATTTTGCATAAATATCTAATTATGCTAAGAGGTAAGATAATTTAAATGATAAAAATGAGAAAATTACAAATAGATAATAAATTACTCTCAACTAACTTGTTGAATAAAATAGGGGCATGGATCACAAGGCCCTTTTTGGCCTTCGATAAAAAGGTTGATGGTGCCCTTTCATTTTTCTTTAAGCATTATGGCAAAACTAAGTTTATGATCGCCATGAGTAAAAAGGTTCAGGTTTTAGGGCTGGAGCGTCTTTTTAATGCAGGGCCAAAGGCTTTCTTTTATTTTTTTATGTTCTACCTCATTAGAGATACAATACTTTATATTTTAATCCCTATCTATTTGGCAAAACTCTCTGGGCAATAAAGGGAAACAATGGATTTGTTTAATAGAAAAAAAGAGTTAATCGATAGAAATGCCCGCATGGAGGAGGTAGTTCTTAATTATCCACGCATTAAAGAGAGAATGGGTGGGACTGAAATAAATAAAGAAAAAGTATTAAAGAATCTTTATGAAATAGCAGATGAATTTAGAGATCAAGTGATTATGAGGTTTAAAAAACTTCTCGATCACTCTCTTAATAAGCTTTATGATGATATCAATTTTAGTACCCCTAAAGATTTGGACTTTAAGAAGTTTTGCCAAGAAAACAACGTAGTATTAGTTCCTAATCACCAGTCTCATGCTGACTATATTGCTATTAATTACATGGTCGTTAAAAAGTACAACTTTCCTTTATATATAGCAGGTGGAAATAATCTCGATATTTTTCCTATTGGTTCTCTTTTTAGAGGGTCAGGGTGCTTTTTTATCAGAAGATCTTTTCACAACGATATTACCTATAAGTTGACACTAGAGGCTTATTTACAATGGCTATTACAAGAAGGAAAAACAATAGAATTCTTTTTTGAAGGGGGAAGATCTAGGACTGGTAAATTACGTAGCCCCCGGTATGGGCTTTATCAAATGATTCTTGAAGCTTACCATAATATGGATATACCGAATAAAAAGCCTTTGTATTTTCTACCTGTGAGTATAAATCACGAATTTGTTCCTGAGCAGCGATCAATGGCAAAAGAAATGTTAGGTGCAAAAAAGAAAAAGGAGTCTCCGCTAGATCTTTTTGGTATTGTTAAAATGTTTTCCTATCAGTTCGGACAAATTCATATAAATGTTGGTAATCCTATTGAGGCTCCTTCCATCGCCAATATAGCAGGAGATGAAATCAAGTCAAAAGTACAAAAGTTGGCCTTTGAGTGTTTTAATAGAGTTGGACGTAATATGGTTGTTACACCAACCGCTATCCTAGCTTTTGTATTATTAGAAGAACCTACCGGTGCAATTAAATGGGTAGATATTAAAAATAGGGTAAAGGCCATTTTAAATTATTGTTATAATTTTAGGATACCCACGACAGATAACCTCAAAAAAGACCGTTTCGTTAATTCGATCGAAAGGGCAATGGACATATTAATAGGAAATAAAAAAGTAGAGGTTGTAAGTAGCCCCGATAAAAAACATATTTTTTATACAATCAAGCCAAATGTTCGTCTTGAACTTTCTTATTTTAAAAATACAATTTTACATCACTTTCTTATACCGTGGACTATTTCTACAGCTTGGATTAAAATCTTTAATGGCAAAATTGACTCTGTTAAAGATTTTAAAGAGTTCTTTATTAATCAAAGAAATCAGCTTAAATATGAATTTTACCTGCCGACTGTAATGCAGTTCTTTCATAAAACGTTTAAGATCGTTAGTCACTGCATAGGTAGGAAGATTACAACCCATGAAGAATTTCTTAACTTATCGAGAAAAGATTTTTTCAATATTTTCTCGAGAGTGGGAGTTTTTTCCAAGGCCGGGAACTATATATTCGAAGGATACTTCATTTCCGCTTCGGCCCTTCTACATGTGATGAAAGAGGACAAAGAAAAACAAAAGTTTTCATTAGAGGAGTTTAAGAAACACGTAAAAGAATCTTTTGAGTACGAGATTTCACTACAAAGGGTTATTCGTTATCAGGAAGGGATGTCATGGAGCCTAATTGAAAACTCTCTATTGTATTTTCAGAATGAAAACATTATTAAAATGGAACTTGGAGAAATTGAAATTATAGATTTAAAGAAATTAAATCTTCTAGTAAATGAGTATGAAACAAATCTTATAGAGAAATTAACCTTTAATATTAATCCTTATGTCTAGAGAATTAACTAAAATCGAAATAAAAAAAAGGGAAATAAAAAAGGTACTTTGGATTACCTTATTTCTAAATCTCTTTGTGGCCATTTTGAAAATTTTTGTAGGCCTTGATTATGGTTATCTTTCTCTTACATCTTCAGGGCTAGAGTCGATGTTTGATGGTGCCTCGAATATACTTGGACTGATTTCAATTACTCTTGCTTTTCGACCCGCAGACTCCGATCATAATTATGGTCATTTTAAATACGAAAATATCGGTGGAATACTTCTTGCTATATTGTTGTTTTATTCCTCTACCCAAATTGCTTTAGAAACATTCTCGATATTTAAAGGACAGAAAGAAGAAGCTATATTTGGATTAGTTCCGTTGATTTCGATACTGGTATCGATGTCTGTTAGTTTATATGTCTCATTCTATGAAGGGAGAAAAGGTCGAGAGCTTGGTTCTAAAATTCTTATATCTGACTCAAAGCATACCTTAGGTGATTTTGTTATTTCTATTGCCGTTTTAATTTCCATAATCTGCTCGTATTGGCACATAAGATGGGTTGATGTAGGTGTAGGTTTACTCGTTAGTTTTTACCTCATATACTTGGCCATACAAGTCTTTAGAGATAATCTTCCGGAGTTGCTAGATGAGTCTGCCAGTATTGATAAGGATTTACTTATAGAAATTGAAAAAATTAACGGCGTCATCGATGTACATAAGTTTAGATCAAGAGGAAATGAAAACTCTGTTTTTATTGACTGTCACCTTCACCTTAATGAAAACCTTAGCTTGGTTGAGGCCCATTCTGTAGGGAAAGAAGTAGAAAATGTAATAAGAAATCGCCATCAAGATGAATTTCAAAAAATGGACATCACTATACATTATGAACCATTTGATGAAACACACAAGGATCACTCAAGGTGAGCGAAATCATTAAACAAAAAGTTTATAATGCTAGAGTTGTGTTAATGGAGATAAGTCCACCTCATCTAGAGGCCTTTGATCATGTTGGGTTTCTCCAAAATACAATAGAAAGTATACCCGGATTATCATTTGCTAATGCTAATCTCTATTTTTACTTTTTTAATCCTTCTCACGATGATTTTTTTATGGATGAGGATTTTTGGATTGCAAGAGAAGTTATAGGACATCACGAATTTAACGATGATGATGAACTTGATGTCTTTGATTTAGAGCAAGGTGATTCTTTTAAGGTCAAAATAGATCTTGATATGAATGGTCCGGAAAGTTTTGAGAAGATATGTCAATATGAAAAACACTTTAGATCGGAAATTAGTGAAAAAGTAGCGCTTGCACCAACATGGAGGCTTTCTTTTCCATGGACTAATACGTTTTCAGGATCTATATACCTTGAGTTTTTTCCCAAAGTCGATGGTTGAAACATTGACTTTTTGCGCTCAGGTAGGCAATTTAAAAAAATATTATGCAACCCTTAATGGAGGTAAGTATTAAGGATAAAGGTCGACGGTCCAGAGATGACGGTCAGAGAATTAACGAAAAAATCAA
>JAURDE010000205.1 GCA_030828105.1 Bdellovibrionota bacterium
AAACGAAAAATTTAAAGAAGATAATCGTCCCCTTGATCCCGATTGCTCTTGCAGGGTGTGTCAGAAATATTCGAGGTCTTATATTAGGCACCTTGTCAATGTTGGAGAGTATCTCGGTGGTCAACTATTAAGTTACCATAATTTATGGTTTTATCTTAATATGATGAGAGAGATTAGACTTGCCATTTTGAACCAATCATTTGACGATTATTATCATAAATTTTATAAATGTTATCAGGAATCCAAATGGGGCAAAAATCCCTAATTCAATATAAGAGGTTTATTTATGTTTGATTTTATTTTTACACCTGCCTTTGCGGAAGGAACATCTAATGCTGCTGCTCAACCGAGCCCTTTTGCTAGCTTTTTCCCCTTTATAATTATCTTTATGATCTTTTATTTTCTTATGATTAGACCTCAAAAGAAAAAACTAGAAGAAGAAAAGGCCTTATTGTCAGGACTTAATAAAGGTGATGAGATTTATACTAAGTCAGGAATTATAGGTACAATCTATGGTCTTACTGATAGCGTTGTCACTCTTGAGGTTGCCGAAGGAACAAAAATGAAGGTTCTTCGATCTCATATTGGTGGTCTTGCTAAAAAACTTTTTGATAAAACTGAAGAGAAGAAATAATTATGTTTGGTCTTGGTGGGGGAGAGATATTTCTTATTGCCGTTTTTGCCCTCATATTTGTGGGCCCCAAAAAACTTCCTGAGTTGGCAAAGGGACTTGGCAAGGGAATACGAGAATTCCAAAAGGCTAAAGATGATCTCATTCATGAGGCCAAGAAAGAGTCGGATCCAGAAATAATAGAAAAGTTGGAAGCTAAAGAAGTTAAGGAGAGCTAAGCAATGAAGCGAAGTTGGTGGTTAAAGTTCACGGGTTTTTTATTTCTACTAGGGATTTCCATTTTTGTTCTAATCCCTACCTTTTTGAATTACTCCCAGGATAGTCATTACCCTGTTAAATCAAGGATAAATCTTGGGCTAGATCTTCAAGGTGGTTTATACATGGTGCTAGGGATAGACTTTAAAAAAGTTTATCATGACGAAGTTATAGGCTATGCACGTAAGATTGAATATCTTCTTGGTGACGAGGGAGTAAAAGTAAAGTTAGGGGAGCTTGACGAAACTGACCCCCTTGACCCTAAACATAGCATTTTCTTAAGTGACTTATCTCAAAAGGAAAAAGCAATTGCGCTTGTGAAGAAATTCTTCCCTTCAATTGTTAGGCTAACTAAAGACGATGAAAATCAGCTTGGATATGGTTTAACTAAAATTGAAAAAACCAAGATAGAAGAACAATCAGTCACAAAGTCCATTGAAGTTATAAGAAATAGAATTGATGAATTTGGTGTAACCGAGCCTGAAATTGTTAGTCAGGGTAATGATCGAATCATCGTTGCTCTTCCAGGTGTCAAAGATATAGACCGTGCGAAAAATCTTATTGGTAAAACCGCTAAGCTTTCATTTAAAATGGTCAATGATGAAGTTCCTTATACAACAATAAATTCATGGCTAGAAAAAGCTAGCAATGCTGGGATTAGTTATAAGGAAGGTAATCGCTTTTCAGATTACCTTAAAACCCTTAATGACTATCTTAAAGAAGATATCCCTGAAGGATACGAATTAGCGTTTGAAAAAAAGGTCTCTAAACTCACTAATGAAATAGAGTCACAGATTCCATACCTGGTTGAGAAAGCCTCAAAGCTAGGTGGAGACGCTCTTCAGGATGCTCGTGTTCAGATTGATCAACAAAAAAATGAACCATACGTTTCTTTGGAATTTAAGGCCCAAGGGGCAAAAATCTTTGAGCAACTAACTGGTGAGAATATTGGTAAACGATTGGCCATTATTCTTGATGGTAACGTCTACTCGGCCCCCAATATCCAAACAAAAATAGGTGGAGGACGTGCCCAAATTACCCTAGGCTCTGGTGGTTATAATCGACTTCTTAAAGAAGCAAAAGATTTAGCTCTTGTATTAAGAGCAGGAGCTCTTCCTGTTCAGTTAGATTTTCTTGAACAAAGAACTGTGGGCCCAAGTCTTGGACAGGATTCAATTGCAAAAGCAAGAATTGCGGCGACAATAGGCTGTATTCTCGTTTTTGTGTTCATCCTTATCTATTATAAGTTTTCTGGTGTCATAGCTATCTTCACACTTGGCGTAAATGTTATCTTTGTGCTGGCCTGTCTTGTTGGTTTTGAGGCCACGTTAACATTACCTGGTATTGCGGGTATCGCTCTTACAATAGGTATGGCCATCGATGCTAACATCATTATCTACGAAAGAATTAGGGAAGAAGTGGCCAAAGGTGTCGGTTATTATAAAGCTGTAGAGTCTGGCTTTAGTCATGCATTTTGGACCATTATTGATGCGAATATAACAACTGCTCTTGCTGGTATTTGTTTATTAAACTTTGGAACAGGCCCTATTAAAGGTTTTGCCGTAACTCTTCTTATAGGTATTGTTGCTACAGTTTACTCATCTTACTTTGTAGGTAAAATGCTTTATGAGTTTTATATGAATAAAGTTGAAGGCCAAGTTCTATCCATTTAAAAGGGAAGTTAAAAATGATTGAAATAGTTAAGCCTGATATAAATATAGATTTCACTTCAAAATTTAAGGTTTCGTCCGTTATATCCATTATTGTTGTTGTCATAGGTCTTTATGGTCTGCTTTCAAGGATGGAATATGGGGTAGATTTTAGAGGTGGTGCAGAGATACAAGCTAAATTTGATTCTCCCGTTTCACTTGATCTTATGCGAACAAAGCTTGAAAAAGCAGGTTTTAGCGGAGTTAGTGCTCAAACAATTGGTGAGTTTAGTGACAATGAGATTTTACTAAAGGTTGCGGCCAATGAGGAGAACCTCAATGAAGTGACTCAAAAAGTGAGATCAACTTTAATGAAGGTTTTTGAGGATAAAAAACCTGATATTCGTAAAATTGATATTGTTGGCCCAAAAGCAGGGGCTGCCTTAAGAGTTTCCGGTTTTCAGGCCATGCTCTGGGCGATTCTCGCTATTATGATCTACATTGGACTAAGGTTTGATTTTAAATATGCGCCAGGAGCTATTGTGGCGCTATTTC
>JAURDE010000217.1 GCA_030828105.1 Bdellovibrionota bacterium
AACCTGCTGCAATGGTAGAAGGGATTCATGAGCCGCTTGTAACTAAAAAGATGTTTTATAAGGCTCAAGAAATATTAGAGGGTAGAAAGAAGCAAAAGGGAACCAATCATAAAAAAGTAAATCCAAAGTTTCCACTCAGGGGTTTTATAATGTGTCCTTCTTGCAACAAGCCTCTAAGTGCAAGTACTTCCAGGGGTAGAAATAACACCTATTCTTACTACCACTGTTTTAGCCCTTGTTCTATAAGAATAAGGGTAGAAGACGCGCATGCTTGGTTTACTAAATTCCTTAAAGGATTAGCGCTTACAAAAGAATCTTATGAATTACTAATGGAGTTAATTAAGGAGGAATTTGAAAAGTTTCAAAAGTCTACTCAATTGGGGCCTAAACATTATGAGCAGAAGGAAAAATTAACCAGCAAACTTCACAAAATTCAAGACCTGTTTATAGAAGGAGATTTATCCAAAGAAGATTATCAAATTACTAAAATGCGATATAGCGAGCTATTAAATGAGCTCAAAGAAAAAGAAACGGGTATAGGAGATAAGAGAAAAATTTTGGAAAAATATAAAAATGGCTTTAAGAAGATGGAAAATATTGATAGTCAGTTTTTTAAATCCGAAATAGAGCTGCAAAGAAGCCTTTTGGGTTCGATTTTTTCAAAAAATTTCCAATTTGAAAATAATCGAGTTCGAACCGCAGATATAAACCCACTGCTTTTCAAACTTACCAAGTATAACAAGGGTTACCGAAGGGCAAAAAAAAAGGGACAAGTCAAAAAAAATGACTTGTCCCAGATGGTACTCGAGGTGGGAATCGCGTATATTTATTTTAATTTCTTTCTAAACCTCAGTAAAACCTACAATAATACAATAAAACCAATACTTAATAAGTCTTTCATGAAATCTAAGCTATTGCATATGATGCATGTTATCTTATATTAACTGGCAAAAAACTTGCATTTTACTGGCAACTTTAATAAGTTTACTTAATGAGTAAGATAAACTTCAGGATAAGATCCAAAGCAAATAAGCAGGTCAGTATATATATGTTTCTAAGGTCTCCTGGATCAGTCCAACTTGAGATTAGAACAGGTTACCAAACTCATCCAAAAGAATGGCTGCCGGGCAAACAAGAATCTTCAATAGACCACACTTTAAATAATGATCTCACAGATTTAAGAGCCTTTATTTCTAAACGATTAAATAACTCTGTTCTTGCAGGGGAAACCATTAACATGGGATGGCTTCGAAAGGCACTAGATGAGCACTTTAATAGGACAGAAAAAAAAGAGTATGAGTACGTACTTAACTTTTATGAGGCTTTCCTTTCCAAAGCAAAAGAAGAACAAAAGCCTAACACTGTAAAAGGGTACGTTACCTTTTACTACACACTAAAAAAATACCAAGAAGACATAGATGAACGTTTACTTTTTAGTGAGCTTAATAAAGACTCCTTTGATGATTTATATTCTTGGATGCTTCACAAAATGGACTATGCCCTAGGTAATGCAAATAGACAGATGTCTAGGCTTAAAACAATTTGTAGGGCAGCTGCTGCTTCTGAGGTTGAAGTGCATGGCTATTATCTTGTACACAAACAAAAGAAAACCACACCACATAATTCTTACCTCACTATCATCAGCGAGCAAGAGATAGGCTTAATTAAAACATTTAATCCAACTACCAGTTACTTGGAGAACACTAGAGCCTGGATGCTCATTGGCCTTCACATTGGACAATGGGTTTCAGACTTACTCAATTTAACTCCTAAAGATGTCAGAGAGACACAGCCAGGGGTTGTGATGGTAGACATCACCCAACAAAAAACAGGAACAAGCATAACCATTCCCGTTGTAGACAAAATAACAGTAGACATACTCCTTAATAAGTTTCCTCGTAAGATTAGTTCCCAGAGCTTTAATCGGTTTCTAAAGGAGCTCTGCAAGGCATGTAAAATAGACTCTGAAACAACAGGGTTCTTAATGGGAGATAATGGGCGCAAAAGTTTAGTGACTGGTCCCAAGTATCAATTTATAAGCAGTCATGACCTACGTCGTAGCTTTTGTACCAATCACTTCAACGCTGGGACTCCTTCCTCTAAAATAATGGCTATTAGTGGCCATAAAAGAGAGAGTACATTCTTTGGATATGTAGGCGCTACTCAATCTAAAGACGAGGCAGCTGAAAACTTTCTAAAATATCTTCAAAAATAATTTTTAATCAAATCATTGATTATCAGTGATTTATCATTTTTAAAGTAATGCTGATTTTAATAGCCTCTTAGGCCAGTAAATACGGGAGAATTAAGGGGTTTTTCAACAGTTTCAGTTAAAAACTTTCTTCTAAATCAAACTATTTAGACCCAAAAGGATGAATTACATCATTTACCTTTGTTAAACAACGGGATAGTCCCAAAAATAAAAAAGCTAACACAAACCGGCTAGCGATAAGATATTAGCTTTATAGTCTTGTACTTCAGAAACACAAAACTACAAAGTAAATTCTTCTCCACAAAAGGTTTTTGTTGAAAAATGATTTCGAGGCATCGTTATCGAAAAAAAACAAAAACAATGTACAACAAAGTAACCGAGGTGTCTACCTCGAAACAAGTAATCTTGACCGGAGACGGAGAG
>JAURDE010000064.1 GCA_030828105.1 Bdellovibrionota bacterium
CTCAGCATTTAAAAGATGGTATTAATATTACAAAAAATCAAATTAATCTTTGTAATGATTATCTAACAATTTATGAAGAAGAAAGTCTAGATAAAAGGCAGGCCATAAATAAGGTATTAGATGAAATTACTATACAATCAAAAAATGATGAAGACGCTATAAAACATATATTTTCTGACAAAAACAATTCTAGCCTAAAAACTCAACTATTCTCTCTTTGTAACAATTTCAAAAAATTAATTTCATAAATAATCAGCACTTTTTTCCTTAAGGTAATTTTTTCCCATACCGAAAAATAGTTAAGCACGGAAGATATTAAACATATAGCAGTACGCTTTTCTCTAAATCATACACAAGAGAACGTTCCAGTAAGGGACCTAATAATTATCCAAGGGAGGATAACATGGGTTTACGGATAAACACGAACGTAACATCACTTGCGGCCCAAAGGTCTTTAGGTAACACTGTAAAAAGCTCAGCAAATGTAATGGGAAAGCTTTCATCAGGGTCTAGGATCGTTAGAGCAGCTGACGATGCGGCTGGACTGGCCATCAGTGAAAAAATGCGGGCCAAAATCAGAGGTACTGTACAGGCCGAAAGAAATGCTAATGACGGTATTTCACTCATTCAAACAGCAGAAGGTGGTTTGACTGAGATTAACAACATTCTTATACGTTTAAGAGAGTTGGCCGTTCAATCAGCATCAGACACGATTGGTGATGCGGAAAGAAAGTTCACTGATCTTGAGTATCAACAACTCAAAAAAGAAATTGAAAGGATTTCTCAAGTTACCGAATTTAACGGTAAAAAACTTCTCAATGGCGACGGCGATAAGTATGACGTTCAAATTGGTGTCAATAATGACTCTTTTCAGGACAGAATTACTTATAATGCCTTTAACGTTAACTCTACTCTCGCAAACCTCTTTGGAGGGGATGAAGCAGAAGCTGAGGCCCAATCACTTAAAAGAGATATCGCTGAAATCGAGCAGGATGACTCCTATGACTCAGAAATAGAGAGAATTGAGGCCATTCAGCAAAGAAGGTCAGAATATAATGAAAAGGTCAATAACGATTCCAGTGGTAAAATTGCTACTCTTAGGGTAGATGAAAAACGATCTGCTCAGCAATCATTATCAAGCATTGATGTTGCTATTCAAAAAGTTGCAGGACAAAGGGCCGAGTTAGGTGCTGTCCAAAATAGATTAAGCTCTGTTATTAGCAACCTACAAGTTTCTAATGAAAACCTAAGTGCTGCCAACTCAAGAATTAGGGATACTGACTATGCTTCCATGACGGCAGAAAATGCCAAACTCAATATCCTAAACGCTGCTGGTACTGGAGTATTAAGCCAAGCAAATGTTCAAGGTCAAGCGGCCCTGAAACTTATTGGATAGATATCTAAGAATTCCCTTCGAATGAAGGGAATTCTTTTCCACTAGAAGGGAATATTTCGCCATCCTTAAACCATCCCTATCATTAGGTTATAATATCCATAGAATTTAACTCTTAACTAGAGGAATTATTTCATGGAAGTTAAATCTCAGAGCGCCATTATGGCCCACCAAAAAACCCAATACCAGAACCAACTCAATAAAGTTGAACAAGAAAATGACGTTGAAAAAGCACAGATGCAAGCAAACTTTGACTTAAGACTTCAAAGAAGTGAAAGAAAGGCACGTGAAGACAAAAAAAATGCTTTAGAGTCCCTACAAAAAAACTATGAAAATCAATTGAGGGAAAAAGACTACAAGCATGATAAGGATATTGAAAATAATAACAGAGATCATGCCAGAGAAGTTGAAAATATGAGAAAGATCTATGCGGAGAACATTAAAAAGATGGAAGCTCAGCAAAATGCCCTCCTCCACAGAAAAGAAGAAGAAATTAAAGAAAGAGTAGATGATGCTATCCTTGGAGAAAAAAATAAGATGAATGAGCGCTTTAACAAAAGGCTTGAAGTTATCGTTAGAGAATTTAATAAAGAAAAGCAACGAAGCGAAGAAGTAGCAGATATGAAGCTTGAAACAAACCGTTCTAAATATGATCTTAATCTTGATAAGATACAAAAAGATGGACAGATCCAAAACCTCAAAAATGATGCCAAGATAGCCAACCTACTAGAAGAGCATCAAGATCAAAGAAAAGAAATCGTTGAGCGTTACGAGGATGTGATTAGAAATCAAAAAGGCTATTAAGTTATCTTATTATTACGGACAAAGACTTAGATCCATTACCTGAGCAATTCTTTTTACTCAACATCTAACCAACCTTAATTTTTGATGAAAGCTTTAAATTTCATCAAGCAATATTTGCCTACTCCGAATTAGGTGCTGAACAAATTAACACAGGCGGAGCACGGTGCGCTCCACTCCTATAAAGAACTATAGGAATACTTCCACAGATGGAAAACCAAACTGGAGGTATTACTATGGGCTTAAGAATTAACACAAACGTTGTCTCTCAATCGGCACAAAGAACTCTTTCTATTACTAATCAAGATCAAGCAGAGAGTTTAACTAAACTTTCAAGTGGTAAAAGAATCAACAAGGCCGCAGATGATGCTGCTGGGTTGGCCATCAGTGAAAAGTTAAGAGCAAAGATTAGAGGAACAACACAAGCAGAAAGAAATGCAAATGACGGAATATCACTTATCCAAACCGCTGAAGGTGGTCTAAATGAAATAGCAAATATTCTTATCAGATTAAGAGAACTATCTATTCAATCAGCATCTGATACAGTTGGAAACCAAGAAAGAGAGTTTGCCAATCTGGAATATGAGCAACTCAAAACAGAAATTCAAAGAATTTCTAACTCTACTGAGTTCAACGGAAAAAAACTTCTTAATGGTGAAGGTGAAAAATATGACTTTCAAATTGGAATATTCAATGTTCCTAATGAAGACAGAATTAGCTATGATGCCTCCGTCATTAATTCAGGTGTAGATAGTCTTAACATTAGCGATGCAAATGTACTAAGCAAAGAAGATGCTCAAGGTTCCCTTGACCCACTAGATACGGCGATACAAAAAATTTCTGGTCAAAGGGCCATTCTTGGTGCCATCCAAAATAGACTTGGATCAACCATTAACAACCTACAGATCTCAAATGAAAATCTCAATGCTGCTAACTCTAGAATTATAGACACTGACTATGCGAGTGAAACTTCAAATAATGTTAGAAATAATATTCTCACTCAAGCTGGTACTTCAGTTCTGGCACAAGCAAACGTAAGAAATCAAGCGGCCCTAAAGCTCATTTAAAAATGAGTTATATGAGGGGCGGTCCGTGTTAACCCGTCCCTCATTTTAGGCGGCTTGATCTTTGCTAGGTGTTTTTCTAAGAAATTTGCTTTTGGGAAAAGGTAACTTATTTGTCACAATATCCTCAAAAAAAGATGGGACATAATTACAAGGCATCATTTCCCCAATATATTTACCCTCTGGCGTTTTTCCTGTTTGAACCCATTTAAAAATATCTCTTGAAACATAATTACCATTATTATCGACACCTAAAATCTCGGAGATATGCGATGTTCTTCTTCCCCCATCATGATAACGACTACATTGAACAACTATTTGAAGGGCCGACCCAACCATTTTTCTAATCGCATCAGGTGGAATTTTAATATCTCCCATCAAACACAATGTCTCAAGCCTAGTACATGCTTCTAAAGGGTTATTTGCATGGACTGTTCCCATACTACCATCATGACCTGTTCCCATAACCTGCACTAAATCAAGGGCCTCTTCTCCTCTAACCTCACCAACAATAATTCTATCAGGCCTAAGTCTCATCGCAGATATAACAAGCTCTCTTATTGTGACCTCTTTAAACCCTTTTTGGGCATCGGCCTTTCTTGTTTCAAAGTTAACAACGTGCTCTGTATTAATTTGAAGTTCAGCTGCATCTTCAATAATTAAAAGTCTTTGAGTGCTTGGTATTCTACTACCCAGTACGTTTAACATCGTTGTTTTTCCTGAACCAGTTCCTCCTGAAACTAAAACGTTTTTACCTAAGTGTATGCATATATCCAAAAACCTGGCCCCATCTTTTGATAAGGATCCAAAATTAATTAAGTCTGTTAGAGTAAGTTTTTCTTCAGAAAACTTTCTAATAGCGACTGTTGTTCCTTTTCTGGCCATAGGAGGTAAAACAACATGAATCCTAGAGCCATTCGGAAGTCTTGCATCGAGCCTAGGGTTATCATCATCTATAGTTCGTCCTACGGATTGAGCAACTGCCCTAAAGGCAGATAGAAGCTCTTCTTCACCTCGAAACTTATTCTCAGTCTTATAGACGAGCCCACTCTGCTCTACAAATATTTCATGGGGTCCATTAATCATAATTTCTGAAACCTTAGGATTCTCTAAAAGGTCAGCAATCGGTGAAAGGAGGGTCGCAATCGCATCTTCAAATACTGATGGCATTATTCATCCTTTGGAACCCACAAGTGAGTGGGAGTTTCTGAAGCGATCATTCTTTGAATCTTATCTTCTTCATCCATTTTCTTTAGAACAGTTATTTTTCCAAAAATTTTACCTGTAGGGCAAAAGAAGGAATAACTCCCCTGCTCATTAAATATAACTTCACTTTCTCTTACTTCTCCCTTTTTAACTCCAATAAAGAGATTCTTATCAGGAATAAAAAGACAGCTTGGTTTATTTCGAAGACTCGTCACGAAAATTTTTAATTTCTCGCCTTTGAATAAGGATATCCTATTAGGAAAATACCCCTGATCCGTTATAATAATTGAATGTTCCCTTTGAGGTATCTCCAGTTTTTGAGGCAGCCCATAATCTAGCCCCCAAGCCGAAGCACCGATCAAAAGGAGAAAACCGATAATCCACTTCATGATCGCCCCTTTTATCATACCATCTTACTCGGCTTTGATAGAAATTTACTTTAGCTTTTAAGTCTACTTTATTTAAGCTCAATATATTTTATTGGTATAAATCTAATTAATTCTTACAATCGAGCTCGTAAATAGACAGTCAAAATAAAGATATCTATTATTTGTAAAAGAGCACTCCCCACAATTTTTCAAGGAGGAAACAAATGAGGAGAATCCTTCTCAGTACTTTATTAGCATCAAACATTGCCCCAGCAAGTTGGGCCTGTGATTTTGATGGAGTATCAGGGATTGTTGAAGATAATGATCTATGGATCGGAGTTGATTCAAAGGCCACTTCTACAATAACTGAAGATGAGTTCAATAGTGTAATTGATAAGGTAGAGGCCATTTACACACCAATTATACGTGCAAAAGGCGCCGAGTTAAAAGTGGAACGTAACTGGCATGATGGAACCGTTAATGCCTATGCCCAAAGAGAAGGCACTACTTGGAAAGTGGCCATGTATGGAGGACTTGCAAGGCACCAGGCCATTGATAAGGACTCATTTGCCTTAGTTGTTTGCCATGAACTAGGCCATCATATTGGTGGAGTTCCCAAGAAAAATGGCTGGTGGGGTTCTTCATGGGCATCCAATGAAGGACAATCTGATTACTGGGGCACAATGAAATGCCTTAGGAAAGTATTCGAAGGCGAGGATAATAGAGAAGTCGTATCTCAAATGAATATAGATCCTCATGCCACACAAGCATGTGAAAGTGCATTTAGCTCTGAAGATGAAATAGCTGTATGTCAAAGAACTGCCATGGCCGGATTAGGCCTAGGTAATTTATTTAAGGCATTAAGAAGTCTAAGAGCTGAATTAAAGTTTAATACTCCAGATCCTAATATTGTTCAAAAAACAGATGATAATCATCCTGCTCCTCAATGCCGATTAGATACATATTTTGCAGGATCGGTATGCGATAGAGATGCTTACTCCGATGTATCTGAAACAGATTCCAATACTAATGTTTGCGCAAGAGTTGATGGAGATAAAATCGGAATAAGGCCATTATGTTGGTTTAAGCCAAATCTTGATACCTGAATCTAGGATAGATGAAGGTGAAAAAAATTAAGGCCCCAGGATGGGGCCTTTTTATTTTCTATTATTTTTTACTTTTCTTAACTTCTGGCTTATCACCTGCACTAACTTTAAACAGCTCCACATCAAAAATAAGGGTTGCTCCGCCAGGAATATTTGGTGGCGCCCCTCTATCTCCATAAGCAAGATCTGAAGGAATAACCATCTTCATTTTTCCGCCCTCTTTAATAAGTTGAAGGCCTTCAGTCCAACCTTTGATAACTCTATTTAAAGGAAAGGAAACCGTTTTATTTCTCTTATATGAAGAATCAAACTCAGTACCATCAATAAGAGTTCCCTTGTAATGAACTTCTACGATATCTGTTTCTTTAGGAGATTTACCTTCACCGGCCTTTTCAATTTTGTAAGCAAGACCACTTTTTGTTTTAGTAGCACCTTCGCTAACAAATTTTTCAAGAAATTCAACGCCAGCAACTTTAGTCTTTTCGTTTGAAGCATTGATACGCGCTTGAAAAGTGTCTTGAATCTTCTTTTGATAATCCGCAGGTTCAACTTTTAATTTCGAACCTTTGACTGAATCAAGTAATCCAGCTTGAAGCATCTGAATTTCCTTATCAGAAAGATTAAGATTTTGGAGTCTTTCACCAAACATCACACCAACTGAATAAAATGTTTTATCCTCATCAGTTGTAGGATTAGCGCTTCCACCTTGCTTATTACATGACGCAAAAAACAAGGAAGTTACAGTAACAAAAAATAAAACTTTCTTCATCCTTAATTTCCTTTTACAAAGATTAAAATTTATAACTTAAAGATTAACTCAATTCATACAAATTAGAAACCTGATTCATCTAAAAGACGATTCGCCTCTTGATCACAATATTCATTTTGCGGATGGCCAGAATGACCCTTAACCCATATGAAGTGAAGTGGGTTTTCTAATGACTGCATTGCAGAATCCATTCTTTTCCACAATTCAATATTTTCAGGCGCCTTCTTATCTGCTTTCTTCCAACCTTTTTCTTTCCAACTATGAATCCATTTTTTTGCCCCATTAACAACATATTTAGAATCGCTAAACAAATAAATAGGAATAGTAATGCTTATATTATTTTCGCTTACATAACTGAGACTTTCTTCCAAGCAAGAAACCGCTGCTTCCAATTCCATTTTATTGTTGGTTGTAGATACCTCTACACCCTCTAACTTAAAGAGGACTTCTCCAGCTAAGTTTTGTGCGAAGCCGGCCCAAGCACCTGGCCCTGGATTACCTCGACATGCCCCATCTGAAAAAAGAGCTAGACCTTCATTACACTCTTTCATTTCTGAAGGGATAGGAAATTGAGGTTGGGCCTTAAGGCCACCTGTTGGCAAAAACTCTATCTCTTCGGACATATCCCAAAGTTCTGTGAGCAATTTTTGTGCCTTTTGATTTTCTTCAAAAGTATCTCTTAATACCTTTATCGCCTTCTCAAAGTTTTTTTTGGTAATCAACATATTAACCTTAGATCAATTTTAGGAACTTTCTCTTACCTACTTTAATAATTTTTTCCTTATAGGCCACACCAAACTTGATTTCCGGGTCAGTTATTTTATCACCATCTACAATAGATACTGCATTTTGTTTAACTAGACGCCTCCCTTCTCCCTTACTGCCTAGCAAGCCGCTCGATACTAGAATGCTAAGCAGCTCTTCATCACCAGTTATTTCATAAGTTGGGATCTCGTCTGGAACATTTTTCTTTTTGAAAACATTTTCAAACTGCTCACGCATTAACTTCCCCTGTTCACTGCCATGGAAGAAATCAACAATATGAGCTGCAAGATTTTTTTTGCATTCATTTGGGTGATACTCTCCATTTTGTAATGAGTTTTTTATTTTGTTAAAATCAGACTCATTAATATCAGTTAGATACTGCCAGTATTCCAACATGAGTTTGTCTGGGATGGACATAACTTTTCCAAACTTATCAAAAGGTTCATCGTTAATGCCTATAGTATTACCTAAGCTTTTACTCATTTTTTGGGTACCACAAGTACCAGTGACTATAGGTAGTAGCATGGCAACTTGAGGTCTTTGCTCATAACTTTTTTGATAATCTCTACCCATGAGCACATTAAACTTTTGATCCGTCCCCCCAAGCTCAACATCGGCCTTAACAAAGACTGAATCAATTCCTTGCAACATAGGATAAAAAAGTTCATGAAGAGAAAGTGGACTTCCATGATCTAACCTCTCTCTAAATGTTTCATGAGATAGAAGTTTGGCCACAGTTGTTTGAGCGGCCCACATGACAACATCTTTGAGGCTTTTATCATCAAACCATTCCGTCTGATAGCAAACTTCAGTCCTAGAGGGATCTAAAACGGTGTATATTTGATCCATATAGGTTCGTGCATTGACTTTTATTTGGTCGGTAGACAAAGGTGGCCTTGATTCATTTTTACCCGTCGGGTCCCCTATGGCAGCAGTATAATCACCTATGATAACGACTCCAACGTGACCTAAATCTTGAAATTGTCTCATTTTTCTGTAAGGCACGGTGTGACCTAAGTGGACATCGGCACTGGTTGGATCAATTCCGCATTTTACTCTTAGAGGAGTGTTCGTTTCGATGGAGTGACGCAACATACTCTCAAACTCTTTCTCAGGAGTAATTTCAGTAACACCAAACTTTAAAATGGATAATTGTCTTTGAACCTCTTTTTCAACTTGAGGATTTCTAACGTCATTCATATTTTAAACCCTTAACTTCATTAAAACAGGTTTATATTGAAGGTGAAGAATAATCAAGAGTACATTTTATCAAGATAGTCAGATAATTCTTTAAGGAGTGTCTCTATATCAATGGGCTTCTTATAAACCTTAACAGCGTTAATTTTTTCTAAATCTTCAACTAATTTTTCGGTAGAAAAAGATGTCATCACAAAAATAGGAAAATCCTTACCTTCTTTGTGCCGCAAATCATTAATTAATTCGTCCCCCGTTTTATTGGGCATTTTTATATCCGTTAATAGAGCATGAATTTTTACTCTACTACATACCTTGGCGGCTTCATCTCCGTCCGAAACCAAAAATATATTATCATGAACATCTAGGCTAGACAGATTTTTAACGGCCTGCCCAATAACTACCAACAAGTCCTCATCATCATCTACAATTAAGATATTTCTTCTTTCTTTTGTCATCATTATTCCTTTCAGATAATTTAATTATAAATCAAAACTCGTATCAAACAAGATGTATTAGGAAATTGAATGATATTTGAAAAAATAGAGACTGGTAGAACTGTTGAAAATAAAATCATTGAGGGCCATAAGTACCTCGCAAACGAAAAAAGAGGTTATTTATACCTCATGGCAGGGGTACACGGAGACGAAATTGAGGGCGTCTACGTTCTAGATAAACTGTTTTGCTGGTTAAAAGAATTAGAGAAGCTACCCTATAATATTATCGTCATCCCAGAACTAAACCGTGATGGATTATCAAAAAAATCAAGAGTTAATGCTAACGGTGTAGATCTAAACCGTAATTACCCCTCAAAGGCCTGGTCACCAGAATACTCAGAACAAAAGTATTACCCAGGGCCAAGTCCTCTAAGTGAACCAGAAAATCAATATCTCGAGCTACTGCTCAACAAATATTCTCCCGAATTAATCATAAGCTTCCACAGCTACAAACCCATGCTCAACTTTAATGGTGATTCGAAGTGGGCCGCAGACTTTATAGCTCGTTTCAATAACTATGAAGTAGTTGGTGACTTTGAATATCCGACTCCTGGATCATTTGGGGAATGGGTACCGGAGGTGTATAAAGCTGGTGTGCTGACCTATGAGTGCCCTGTTCTAACTATGCGAAATGACCTTGAGGAGATTTGGGCCGAAAATCAGCTAGGACTAACTGAGTTTCTTACAAAATCTTACAAATAATATTTTCAACCACATAGCCCATGTAATCTTTATATTAACTAGTACTTTCAAAGATTTATCCCTTTTTATTCTTTATATTGCCTAGCGATATCTTACTTTTGGCATCGGGTATGCATATATAAACGCATAACGATCTTAGGAGAGAGATCAAAGAGAAGCTAAGGGGTTGAAATGAATAAGACATTCACCACATTCTTTAAAATCAGTGTCACATTGAGCAGTGTCTTTTTGTCTAAAAATTTGACGGCCGGCCAAAGTGCAACCATTAGCTTAGGAAGCTCCATAAGTACCTCTTTACACAAGTTTGATGATAATAGAAAAAGAACAAGTTCAAATTTTGATGTAAGGCCTAGCTTTGTATTAGATAAAGGCCTTAAAATATCTACTTCTATCAATGTAACTAAAAACCTAGAAAACCAAAGAGAACTCACCCTAAATGATAGTTATTTAGCATTAAGCAAGGGCCTCTATAAGTTCAATAATGGCATAGCATTAAGTGCAAGCCTTGCCTTAGGGATCCCCCTAAGCAAATACTCAAGAGAAAACGCCACCCTTAAAAGTTCAATAAAGCTTTCACCAAGAATGAGCTACAGCTACAAAAAGCTTAATACAGGTGTAGGTGTTAGCTATACACAAAACTTTCACGCCTCTGAGGTAACATTAGATGGAAATAGCAACTCACAATCTTCCTACACAACCTATGGTGATATTGGTTTTAGTTTTAGTGATCAATTTTCCATAGGAGCTAGTGCGGCCTATACAAAGTCTTATACATACAAAAGAAATGAAAGAGACAGTTACTCAATCGAACAAAATATATCTTACTCTCCAACGTCTGAATTAAGTTTTAGTCTTGGCCATGCCATTGGAGGTAATGTTTTAAGTGTTAATGGAAGAGATTCAAATATAGAAATTTTTGACCCAGAAAACTCATCTGTTTATCTGGGTGTGAGATTTATACATAGGTAAAAACTGGGGGATAAATGTTTAAACCAACTATGGCAAGTACAGTATCAGTTATCATGACCTTATCAATGGGTCTGGTTTCTTGTGCAAAGAAACCTGGATACGATGAACTTACAAAGGATAAGGATATTGTGACTATCGCATCAGCAATAGATACCGATAGTGAATATCTTTATGTGCCAATGAGTTTAGGTGCACCAAGAGAAGTTGTAAGTGCCTATGCCTACTTTCAAGGACAAGAAAAAATAGTAAAACTTAAAATGATGGAAGAAGGTCTTGTCGCTTACGAGGTGGACTCAGATAAAAGATTTCAGGATAATGATCTCAATGAAACTCTTGTTTTTACCTTACCAGGTACATACCATAGCTACCGCTGTAGCGAGAATTCTCTTGGTGAGTGTACTAATCGCGAAGAAGAAAACAATGATATAGAGTGGGAACGCAAAGAACATTTTATTCCAGATTTTGCCAATATTGATACTCATAGCTTAAATGTTGATTCATGGGCCGTTGGTGGTGACTGTATAAACAAGACAGGGTCTCGTGTCATAAGTAAAGAAATGGTACCAGGTAGGATTAATATCCACATAGAAAATAAATATGAAGTAAGCCAATCTTCAAGTTGTGTTAGAAAGTATATGAACTTAAAGGAACTAGGCCAATCTTCTTTCAAGGCACAGTTTCATTTTTCTTTAATTCGCTTAAAGGACGTTGCTTCAGCAAATTATGAATCTGTAGAATACTCTAATGAAGATAAGGTTAATTTTGGTTTTTTCTATCAGGAAAACTCAGAACTTGACCCTCATTTCACGAATACTCATGACTATGAAAAATCTAAAAGAATCATGAACCGATGGAATCCTAAAAGAGAAAGTATCGTTTACCATTTGTCGAAAACATTTGATAAACCAGAAAACATCGAACTGAAAAAGGCCACTTACAAGGCCATTTCATCAATGAACAATGGGCTTGCCAAGGCCAATGCAAAATTTCGTATTAAACTAGAGGAGCCAAAAGAAGATATCAATATAGGTGACCTCAGATATAATATGATTAATTTGATAGATGAACCTCTAGCAAATGGTCTACTTGGGTATGGGCCAATTGTCACTAATCCTAGAACAGGTGAAATTGTTAAAACTCATACCAATATGTACAGTGGTGTAATCAAAAGTGCTTTGAGAATGTATTGGACAAAGATGGTGAACCTGACAAACAAACAAGCTCGAAAGAAAGCTCAAGAAACTGATACTACTGCTCCGTCTGCTGTAGAAAATCATTCTCTAGCACATAACTCTCATGCCCATAGCAGTCATGGACATGCAAACTCAATTCTAAAGACTTTGCCAAAGGTTATAAAAGAGCCTGAGCATCACAAAATTCTTAGTGACTTCAAAAAGGCAAAAGCAGATAAAAATCTAGAATGGAGAAAATTAAATGAAAGGGCCTCTAAAAGAAGTGCCCATATATCTCAAGAGCATGCTTTATCTATCGAAAAGTATAAAAAAGGTGTTGATACTCTTGAAAAATATCTTGAGCTTCAAAAAGAAAGACTTGCTATCTTCGCTGAAAGTAATGCTTACTCTGTAGAGTTTTTTAATGCAAGCAAAACCATTAAGGCCATATTTCCCGAAATTTTAGAAATTGAAAATATTTTTAAGGCCGGAACAAAACTACTTAAATCTTGGGACGAATTATCTAATTCACAAAAAACAAAAATAGAGAAAATCATGGTTCCCTTTGTTTATAGTTCAACGTTGGTTCATGAGATAGGACACAACCTTGGCCTTAGACATAATTTTGCAGGGTCTTATGATAAAGCGAACTGGTATACAGATCAGGAGGCCCTGGATCATGGATTTGATTACATTCCTGAATCAAGTTCTATGATGGACTATGTTTCATCAAATTTTGGCGAGTTAAATGTGCTCGGAAAATACGACGTAGCGGCCTTAAGGTTTGGTTACGCCAGAGAAGTTGAGACAGTAAACGGTGACATTGTCAAAATTAACAAAGGTCTTGATGAGCTTAAGAGTTTAAGAAAGGAGCTCATATCAAAAATTAGAAATAACAAAGAGGACGAGGACCTTGTTAGCAAGCTTAGTAAGGATCTCGAAAAGGTAAGTCCAAAAAACTACACTTATTGTACTGATGAAAATGCTGGAGTTACTCTCTTTTGTAATAGATTTGATGAAGGTACTAACATGGTTGAGATTGTCCAATCTATTATAAGTAGTTACGAAGATAGCTATCAGACAATGAACTTCAGAAATGGTAGAACCAGTTTTAGTACCGGTAAAAATATGGCCAGGTATATGTTTTACCGTCATAGTCAATTCGAAAGAGTGAGGGCCGTTTTTGAAGAGTGGGAAAAAGATAAGGCCCGTTATGGTGAATATATAGCATCTCATGGTTGTCCTCAAAGTGTGCTTGATAGAAATAACGATTACTTAAATGAACTCTGTAAAGATATTAAAGATAGAATTGATGCCTCTGTCATGGCAGGAAATTTCTTTTTAAATATTCTAAAAACACCTCATCATACTTGTGCTGTAAAGAAAAAAGGCTCAGATGATGAAGAACTAACTGTTAGGCTTCTTTTCCTTCAGGATATTTACGAAGAGAACAGATTAAGTTTCGACCAGGTGCCAAGATCTTGTTTTAACCCTGTTGTTAAAGAGATTCTGGAAAATGATGATATTCCAGCTGAAGTTGTGGCAGAAGCTGGAAAATACCTCAATGGTATTAATGATTATAAGCCAGGATTTGAGGGTTCTTACGACAGGGCCGTATTAGGAATTTGGGTTGATAAAGCTTTGGCGATAAAAAGTTTGGTTCAAAGATACTCTACAGAAGTTAGTAGTGGGGGTTTAGATAACTTTTATTCTCACCCAAAAATTGGGCCACACTTAACAAATTTCATTACTCACCTTATTACGGGTGAGCCTTTAAATGCCCCAGTCTTATTTAAAGATAAAAGTGGTAAACAAAATCTTGCCATTGAGTATAGCATCGATCAAAGGTACATCATTAACTCTAATGACTTACCATTTCCATGGCTGAGAGACTACCTTTCTATGGATAGCGCTAGTGAAGTGAGTTTAAGAAGAATACTACTAAGAAATGCTAAGAAGTTTGACCTTATTCTTGGTTCTTCTACATATGATCTTGCCAGAAATAGTGTAAACTACTACACCATTAAAAAGCTATCAAGTGCTTATAGAATAGAAGATACCAATATTGTTACGACCAGAATTGGTGACTCTATCTATGGAGCTGGTTCAAGTAATGTAATAGCCTATAATATGATTAAGGCCATTAATAACTTTGATGATCTAAGTAATATTGAAGCTGAAAAAATCAAGGTGGTTATTGACAGTAGAACTGGTTTACCTGAAGAGTTTAATGATACCATGAAATTGGCCGGTAATAGTTTTAATACTCAATCTCTCCAACACCTTATAGACATAAAAAAGGTAAATCCAAATCTTCCTGATGATCACTGGGATTCAGCGACGACAAATGATGAATATAAGGAAATTATCAAAAAGGTTTGGAAGCTCTCCTTGGACGAAATGCAACAGGTTTTTGACTTCCTGAAAAATAGAGATCAGGCACCTGAAGGTAGCGATGAAGTAACTCAGAAACTATACACAATGCCTGTTAGCATGTTAAGTGATTACATCTCGGGTAGACTTGAGCAAAAAATAGATAACTTTAAGATAATAATTAAAGACCTACCTAGCTCAGTTGAACCATTTATGTTTGATTAGATAAAAGGCCCTTAGGGGCCTTTTATTATGCCTTATTGAATTTGATA
>JAURDE010000146.1 GCA_030828105.1 Bdellovibrionota bacterium
TTTTAACATTTGTAGAACAATCAACTGAATTGACTCTTCTACTTTAAGATAGGCTTCATATTTAGATTCAGCACTTACATCTATTTCATGTAAAATTTTGCCCCTTAACTGATCTCCTCCCAATAATTCACAAACAATAAGATAGCATTGAACAATTGTTTGATAATTTTTTCCTGATTGTTGCTCAGATCGATATAAGAAACATGAACCTGCTTGATTGATAACTTTATTTGTTAGAACGGTAGTGATAATTTCTCGTTTAAGTGGATGAAGGTGTAAATCCTTCTTAAAACTGTCTTTTATACTGACAGGGAAATATTTTACAAACATTTCATCAAAGAATTCATCGTTAATGAGTTCTGAGCTTAGTAAATAGTCATAAAAGCCCATCTTAACATAGGCCTGTATCACGGCCAATATTGGTCTAGGCATACCAAAGCCTGAGTGTTCCAATGCCTCAAGCTCCTTATTTGCAGGAATATTTTCACTACTAGTATTAAGCCCTTTTCTTTCAAGCTCAGCGATAAGGTTTTTAAATACCTTAAATGATCTAAGTGACCTTATCTTATCCATAGTAAGAAGTCTGTGCTGTCCTCTATTATTTGCCAATACAAGTTCGCTAACCTCGTCGGTAGCATTTTCAAGAATCCTATTTCTCTCATCTTGTGATGAAATTTTACCATTATCTAAAAGAAGCTGAAGGAGAATTTTTATATTGACCTCATAGTCACTCATATTTACACCAGCTGAATTATCAACAGCATCTGTATTTAAACGTACTCCTTTTTTGTCCAGTTCAATTCTACCGAGTTGGGTTAAACCTAAATTTGCACCCTCACCAATTACAGAAGCTTGAATATCGGAAGTATTTACTCTAACCCCATCATTAGCACGATCACCAACCTCAACATTATTTTGTATATCAGACTTAATATAGGTTCCAATACCTCCAAACCAAAATAATTCTGTCTCCATTTTTATAATGTGTTGAATAACCTCTTCTCCATTGAGGGAGTCTTTATCAACTCCAAGCATATCTTTTACTTCGGGAGAAAGATTTATGGCCTTCGCACTCCTATCAAATACTCCCCCACCCTTTGAGATATACTTAGGATTGTAATCTTTCCATGTAGATCTCGGTAGTTCGAAAAGACGCTTTCTTTCTTCCCAACTTTTAGAAGGTTCCGGATTAGGATCTAAAAATATATGGATATGATTAAAGGCGGCCTTTAATTGTATACATTTTGAAAGAAGCATACCATTACCAAAGACATCACCACTCATATCACCGATCGCCACGACTGATGTCACTTCTGTTTGAATATCTTTTCCCAATTCATTAAAGTGTAGCTTCACACATTCCCAACCACCTCTAGCTGTAATACCTTCTTTCTTATGGTCATAACCATTAGAGCCACCTGAAGCAAAACCATCACCCAGCCAAAAGCCATAGCTTTGTGATATTTCATTTGCAGTATCTGAGAAAGTTGCAGTTCCTTTATCAGCAGCAACAACTAAATAAGGATCAAGTCCGTCATAAGGTAGAACATAACTTGGATGACTTGCATTTCTCGTTGAGTCCATATTATCTGTTATATCAAGTAAACCAGATATAAACTTACGATACTGTTTATTTGACTCTAAGGCGCCCTGTTCTCTTGAGGTGATTGGTCTTTTAACAATAAATCCACCTTTAGATCCCACAGGAACGATAACAACATTTTTAGTTTGTTGAGTTTTTACTAAACCTAAGACTTCTGTTCTAAAGTCATCATGTCTATCCGACCACCTCAGACCACCTCTGGCTACCGCTCCAAAACGTAGATGAGTTCCTTCAACACCCACATCATATACAAACATTTCTCTATAGGGAGCTGGTATTGGTATTTGCTCAACTTTTGAGCTATCTATTTTAACAGAAATAAAGGTATCGCCATTTTCTTTTGGTATATAAAAATTTGTCCTTATTGAGGAATCTACCAAATTAAAAAGTCTTCTCAAAATTGTATCATCAGCCACTTCATTAACATCATTTAAAGAATCAAAGAAATGAGAACTTAAATCAGGCAGAACCTTACTCAACCTATATTCTGTGTCTCCATAACTATCATCTGGATTAAATTTCAAATCAAAGTATTTATAAATCACTTTAGCGTGTACGGGATACTTTAATAAGCATCCGTTTATTTTGGAGACCGAATAAGGTGCTTTCATTTGAATAAGAAGGTTTCTATAAAGTTGTAAAACGTTAATCATCCTCCAATTCATTCTCGCAAAAAGTACCAGTGTATTTAAAGGATCATCTGCCGTTCTCTCAGTAAATATTTCAATAAGTAAATCACCAACTATTTTTTTGTAGATATGAACATCTATTTTATTATTATCAAGATTTGAAACCCTAAAGGATTGAACATATCCTGCCGTAGTACCAATTTTACCTATTCTTGTTGTAATTTGATCATAAACATAGAGGCCCATATTTTTTAATACAGGCATAATTTTAATCAGATCTATTTTTGAATGACTATAGACATGAATAAGAGAAACCTTATTATGCATGGCCGAGCCTGGGGAAACGAAGTCTTCAAGATCAAATTGTATCTTCTCACTATGAGCAAGCTTTTCAAGATGAAGAATATCTCTTACAGCATCACTAGGCTCGACTCTACCTCTATAATGAGCAGGCATCATCGGAAGATAGTATTGACAGAGTTTTTCTGAATAACTAGCAGAGTAACCCTTTGATAGAAGCTCTTTAATTTTATCTTCCCAAGATCGGGTCAAATCCATAAGATCTTGCTCAATGATATCTATATCAGGCGTCCAGGTATCTTCTCCTGGGATATCAAAGTAAGCATGAATTCTACTCATGGTGGAGTGACCTCTAATTTGAATAAACTCATGTGATGAGTGCGGAACCTTTTTAAGTAGATAGCTCTGTACCTTTTCTACATTCTCATTAGAAAAATTATAAGCAGGCATAGCGATGACTAACCAGATTTGCTTTTTCTTGCACTTTCTATTGAGATAAAATGCTCTAATATTATGAAGACCATTTATAGATAAAAGAGACCTAATCATCCAAAGTAGTTCTTCAGAAGATCTTCGAAAAAGTTCAAATTTAGGTATAGAGTCGAAAATTCGAATGACTTCATTATAACTAAAACTTTCAGGCGCCATAAACTCTTCTTCAAAGATATCTTGCATATTAAGCCTAATTAAAGGCGTCTCAAGATTTCTTGATTGTAAAGAACTATGTCTAATGAGACCTAGAAAAATATAAAATTTATAACTTCCATCTTTGTTGACTTTCGTTTTAAAACTCAAGCACATTAAATCTTCAAATCTATGAAGAGGACTTTTAACTTTAATTGTCTCGAAGGCAAAATGGTTTTCATCAAAAGAACGAACCCAAAGTAAGTTATCTATATGTTCTTTTAAATTCTGAGTGTCTACTTTAGCATATTCACTATCAAGAATACCTTTGCGACTTTCTTCATCAACTTCTATTTTAAGATTTCCATTGATTCCTTTACAATTGTAAGTAGCATATCCTGAAAAATAGAAATTATTTGTTATCCACTCAATGAGTTCGATCCATTCGTCTATTGGCTCATCTTGATTTAAATCTCTTTTTTCGGCTATTAACTTTAACTTACTAACTTCTTCTAATATGCTATGTTGACTATTACCCGCAGCTTTCACAGCAATTATATGTTTAGACATTCTGTTTTTTAGGTCTTCAAGCACCTCATCCGTTACAGGATCAAACTCCATATATAAACAGGCAACTCGTCGGTTAGATAAATTAGGATGAGTGATTTCTGTAATTTCGTTATTCTTACATTCCACTCCCATAACAGGGCTAAAACGAAGGTGTATATTAATTTTATACTCCAAGAAAAGCGCCTCAATGGTAATCATCGCATGAGTCACCCCCTCAAACACCCATTCCAGAACATAACGATTACCATCCTTATTTTGTTTAAAGTAGTATTCTGCTTCACAGACAGCATTCAATTTAAAGAATTCGTACCTTTCCTTAAGAAATTTCGTCCATTCTCTTGGGCTTAAATCATAAAGGGTTCTTTGGGAGATTTTTTCGAGATAAATTTCTACAAAAGAAATTAAGTTTTTATCATCTGATTTTAATCGGTCAAAAATAGCTTTCTTATAACTATCAGGTGAATTCATCGATGATGAGTCCGCTACTTTTTTGCCTTTGACCTTTGCCATAAAATACTCCGTTAAAGACTTATTTTAATTCAGTCACTTATCGTTTTTTGTTAAAAAAACTATAACAATGTTAAAAGAAATTTATATGAAGTTAAAAACTTGATTAAAAAAGTATAAACCCAATCCGCTAAAAACTGGGATTGCAAAGTTATCATCGACCCTGCCGGAAAAAAGCTCTACTGTGGCCGACAAAATTCCACCAATTAAAACCCAAGAGAGAAGATCAACTGTTTGCATTTTATAAAACAGGCCATGACCAAAGGTGATAATGACAGCACAAACAAAATTCCCAAGAAAGCCTTCTAGTGTTTTGTTTTTATATATTTTATTTTTTCCAAAAAGGTTTCCCGTGATACTTGAAATGGGATCACAAAATATTAGATATAAACAAGATAAAAGAGCTATGGGAAAAGGAAAGAGGATAAGGCTAAGGCCAGTCCCAAAGGCATAATAAGGCAATCCAGTGACAGAGGTGACTTCAGATTGTCTTATGAAAGGATGATAGACTTTTAATAGCTTTTTATTAATAGTTGGATTTTTTAGTCGAATCCAATCTAGAACTAGGCCCAATGATCCAATTAGAATAAGAATTAGACCGAAGTCTTGTGGTGGCCTATTGCTTCTAAGTACAGCATAAAGGCCTATACATCCGGTTGATGTATGCCAAATTTTTCTAAGAAAGTGTAAATCTTTTTTTGTTCTAAGTTTAATTGAGCTCATATTACGCATCGCCAAATATATATTTTATAAAACCCCTTACAAATCTATCAAATCCACTTATACTATTATTAGAATCGCAGACGATAAAACAAGGAAACACGGATTGTCATCCTTATTCGCAAAAGAAAAAAACGAAGATATTTCTGCTATAAGTCAAAATATTTACGAAAATATTAACACGCAAAAAAACTGCCAGGTTTGGGCCATTGGTGGCGGTAAAGGTGGAGTTGGAAAAAGCCTTGTTACCGCTAATATTTCTCTATGTTTGGCCTTAATGGGATACCGAGTTGTTGCGATTGACCTCGACCTTGGTGGTGCTAACCTTCATACCTGCCTCGGAGTCCCAATACCAGAAAAGACCCTTTCAGATTATCTTTCGAAAAAAGTACTTAGTCTTGAAGAGCTCAAAACTACTACGATGGTCAATAATCTTTCTGTGATTAGTGGCGCCCAAGATGATGTGGGAATTGCCAATCTCAAACAACTTCATAAAACAAAAATACTTAATAAACTTCATGAACTTCAAGCCGATTTTGTTTTACTCGATTTAGGAGCAGGTACATCTTTTAACACCCTTGATTTTTTTATCAGCTCAGATAAAGGTATACTTACAGCATTGCCAGAGCCCACTTCCATTGAAAATACATATCGATTTATAAAGTCTTTCTTTTACCGAAAGCTCAAAATGGCCGAGGATCTACTTGAAATCGGTCCTCTTATCGACCAGGCCATGAATACCAAAATGGGTGAAGAGAATACCCCTGCCGAATTACTTAATAAAATCATGGAAATAAATCCAATTGCAGGACAAAAGCTTAAAAGAGAAATTGATTCTCTATGCCCCAACCTTATTCTTAATCAAGTTCGTACACAAGCAGATGTTGATATTGGATTTTCTATGAAGATCATCTGCAAAAAATATTTCGGCCTTAATATTGATTACGTTGGTTATCTAGATTATGACTCAGCCGTTTGGCAAAGTGTAAAAAAGAGAAGACCTTTACTTATGGAATTTCCAAATAGCCCTTTAGTTGGAAATTTTGACCGAATAGTTCATCGTCTTCTTGATATTTCTTGATGGAGTTATCGTGGAAGCAAAAGACAAAAACTATTATGAAATTTTAGAGGTTCCAGTAGGTGCTTCTCACGATGAAATCCAAGAAGGTTATATCAAAACTAAAAATGCTTATTCTGCAAACAGCCTGGCCCTCTATTCAATTCTTTCAGAAAAAGAATGTCAGGATATGATGAGCAGAATTGAAGAAGCTTATAGTATTATTAGCGATCCATTAAAAAGAAAACAATATGATACTGCTAAGGGCTTCGAAACTAACTTAGTCAAAGAACCCATTCCCCAAACTGTCACAACACCAACAACTGAAAATAACGAAATAAACAAAATAAGTCGTCTTGTTGCCTCTCAAAAGTTTGCCCTTGATTTTGAAAAAGATCTAGAATTTGAAAATCAAATTGAAAAAACTGTTGAGTTTTCTGGCGAGTTTCTTCAAAAGATACGAGAGTATAAAAAAGTTGAACTAAATCGTTTGGCCGAAATGACCAAAGTTTCAAAGACTTATCTTGCCAAAATCGAAAATGAGGACACAACAAACCTTCCTGCTCTTGTCTATGTACGTGGTTTCGTCTATCAATATGCCAAGTGCCTTAAGCTCAACCCAGACTTAGTGGCCAACTCTTATATTAAAAGGCTAAAGACGAACCTTGAAACAAAATGACTCTAATACGGAAAATTTAATCGATGATGAGATCGAAATTATTATCAGCGAACAAGATAAGCAAGACTATAAACGCCTTGATCAACTTCTTAACGAACGGATAAAAGGTTATAGCAGAACCTTTATTCAAAATTTATTTAAAAAA
>JAURDE010000238.1 GCA_030828105.1 Bdellovibrionota bacterium
ATTATCTTCTTTAAATTTTTCGTTTTTAATATTGAGTGGCCCATATTTAGTAAAAATTTGGCCATTCCTAGCATTTCTCGTTGGTAGCACGCAGTCAAACATATCAAGTCCGGCCTTAACACCCTCTAGGACATCTAGCGGCTTACCTACTCCCATTAAATAACGAGGTTTTTCTTTTGGCATATTAGGGACAAAATCAGTCAAAAAGTCCCTCATTTCACTATTTTTTTCACCTACAGACAAACCACCAAGAGCAAACCCAGGAAAGTCTAACTCAATCAACTTTTCCATGCACTCTTGCCTTAAGTCTTTATGAAGGCCTCCTTGAATAATGCCAAATAGTTTTTGGTAGTCCCTTAACGGATAATCCCTACAACGTTTTGCCCATCTTAAAGTAAGCTCCATACTCTTACGCAGCTCTTCTTTTGTTGCAGGAAGCTTTGGGCATTCGTCAAAGGCCATCACAATATCACTTCCAAGTGCTTTTTGAATTTCCATGGATTTTTCTGGACTAAGCATATGGAGTGATCCATCAATATGACTTTTAAAGCTCACGCCTTCTTCAGTTACTTTGTTGAGATCATTAAGAGAAAAAACTTGAAATCCACCACTGTCTGTAAGGATAGGTCGATTCCATTTCATAAAATTATGTAGGTCACCCGAGACTTTTTCAATGAGTTCATGTCCTGGTCTTAGATACAGATGATAAGTATTACCGAGAATAATTTCGGCACCCATTTCTTCGATATGCTCTTGCCATAGCCCTTTTATTGTACCTCTAGTACCCACAGGCATAAACACAGGTGTCTGTACTTTTCCATGCTCTAGTTCGATAATACCTGCGCGCGCTTGACCGTCCTGTGCTATCAATTTATACATGAGGACCTCTTTATATACATGGCATCGCCATAACTAAAAAATCTATAATTATTTTCTAGGGCCACTTGATAAAGCTCCAAACATTTTTGACGCCCTATGAGTGAACTGACTAACATAAGCAGTGTTGATTTTGGTAAGTGAAAATTGGTTATAAGCCCATCAATGGAACCTACATCAACTCCTGGGTGGAGAAAAATATCAGTTTCCTGAAAGCTATCTGTATCGCACTCAAAACTATTATTCAAAGGGTTATACATTGATTCAAGAGTTCGTAATGAGGTTGTACCAACGGCAGTAATTTTTTTACCTATTTTTTTTGCATTATTGAGAGTATTTAAAGCTGATGATGATATCGAATATCTTTCTTTATGCATCTGGTGCTGAGAGATATCTTCATCTTTAACTGGTAAAAAGGTGCCAAGTCCAACATGTAGGGTTACATAAACTATCTCTACTCCATTTGAACGAAGTTTCTCAAGGAGCTCGTTTGTAAAGTGAAGGCCTGCTGTTGGAGCGGCCACACTTCCTTCTTCCTTAGCAAAGACTGTTTGATAATCCATAAGGTCTTTTTCATCAGCTTCACCATTTCTGATATATGGAGGAATAGGGATTTTGCCTTGATCATTTAAAACGTTGATGACCTTATCATTAAATTGTAAAACGAATTCTCCCTTTCTAACTTCAATAATTTCGGCTTGAGCATCTTTGAATATAAAACGATCACCAATTTTTTTTGAACCTCTACACTTTATTAGACCTACACCCTTATCATTTAAATACTCTGTAATAAAAAGTTCGGCCTTTCCTCCGCTTTGTTTATTTCCCAATAAGCGGGCCTTTTGTACTTTACTTTGATTAAGGACCAATACGGAGTTATCAGGTATGAGTTTAACAATATCTTTAAATTGGTAGTGGGAAGCTTCTTTAGCGGCTTGATTGTAAAGCATCAATTTACTTTCGCATCTATGGGGTAGAGGGCGTAGAGCAATTCTCGATTTATCCAGGGGATAATCATACGAAGAAAGGTAAAGATCTTTATTTAATTCCACGAAAATTTCTCTATAATAATAGTATAAAAACACCTACTAACACATTTGGTCAAAAATGCAAAACTTTACTCTTTTAATTATTCTTTTTCTTCCCTTACAACTCAAAGCATCAAAGCTAGATATCAATAGGTTAAACCAAGAGCTTAATTATCTAGAGACTATGGCAAAACGTCCTCTATTTTTTTTTGGTGAATCAAAATCAAAAGATGAAGTCAAGTTATCTCAGTCTGGCATACAAAAGTCACAACCTAACCCCGACTCTCTTATCAATGAACTTAACACTGATACAATCTATCGTGATATTCCTCCTAATGCTGAAGAAGTAAAAGTGGAATAAATTGAATAAAGATTGGAAGCTATTGTTGTGATCTTGTAAAAATGCGA